>CAZGPT010000026.1:7690-27242 GCA_964527015.1 uncultured Mycobacterium sp.
GCGTCGGGACCCTGCGGCGCGTCGGGACCCTGCGGCGCGTCGGTCTGCGGCGCGTCGGCCGGTCGTGCGTCGGCTGGCGGTGCGTCGGCTGGCGGTGCGTCGGCCGCCCCATCGGTCGGATTCTCCGGCGCGGGAGCGGTGGCCGGATCAGCCGACTGCGGCGGCCGGTCAGCAGCGGCGGGGTCCGGGTTCGGTTCGGTGTTCATCTCTTGGGCCTGCACCGGCAGGAACATGTGCTGGCTGAACTGAGGCTGGTAGGCGCCGCCGCCGCCGACGCGCACGCCGGTCCCGCTCTCACCGGAGGAGACCGGGGTGCCGTCCGGCAGGGTCACCGCCGCGTGGCCGCTGTTCCAGCCGATCACGACCGAGTTGGGCGCGCTGCCGTAGTGAAAACCACGGGCCAGCAGAGCCGACTCCATATTGCCGGTATTGAATCTGCTGCCGAACGCCGGCCGTCCGGATGCCACGTTGGCAACCCACGACGCCAATCCCGAACAATCCGTACCCGCTGGCGTATCCCCACCGGGAATATACGGCGTACCCGAAACTTGCGTGATAAGCGACATCAAAGCCGCGAGAGCAAACATGAGAAAAACGCTAACAATCAATCAGGCATTCGCTCAAAGTCTGTGTTGGGTATCACTTTTCGCCTTGTTAGCCCAGTTTGGTGGATAAGAAAACGTTACTTGCCAACGTGATACAGCGTCCGAGATGGATTTGACACAGCAAATCCTGTTGTTTAGCAGGTATTTTGGGATTTGCGTTGCGGCAACGTTACGCAGTCGAGCAAGTACTTGCCTTTGACATCCACGCTCGTGTGGTTTTTGCCGACGTGTCCCCGCTCACAACGGGGATTGCCGAAATTGCGGTACAACGAATGCCGACTCCGGCAGGATGATGCGATGCGGGAATGTCTGAAGTTTTACGTCGGCGGACGTTGGGTTGACCCTGTCGACCTGCGGATACTCAATGTCGAGAACCCTGCCACCGAACGGGTGTGTGGCACGATCGCCATGGGTTCGTCGGCCGACGTGGATCAGGCCGTGGCCGCCGCGAGGGTTGCGTTCTCGGCTTGGTCGCAGAGCCCCCGCGAGGACCGGCTGGATCTGTTGCGAGCGATGGTCGCCGAATACCGGCGGCGCACGACCGACCTTGCCGCGGCGGTAACCGAGGAGATGGGAGCGCCACCCGCTCTCGCCGCCGGCCCGCAGGTGCAAATGGGCCTTGGGCACTTGATGGCCACGATCGACGTTTTGAAGAACTTCAGTTTCGAACAGTCCCGCGGTCCGACCCTGGTGGTGCGGGAACCCATCGGAGTGTGCGGTCTGATAACACCATGGAACTGGCCGCTGAACCAGATCGCCTGCAAGGTGTTTCCGGCCCTCGCCGCCGGCTGCACGACGATCCTCAAACCCTCCGAGGTCGCACCGTTCTCCGGGCAGGTGTTCAGCGAGATCATCGATGCCGCCGGGGTGCCCGCCGGTGTCTACAACATGGTGCAGGGCGACGGTCTCGGAGTCGGCGCCGCGCTGGCCAGCCATCCCGGGATCGACATGGTGTCGTTCACCGGCTCGACACGGGCCGGTGTCGAAGTCGCCCGCAATGCCGCGCCCACGGTGAAACGGGTAACCCAGGAACTCGGCGGGAAGAGCCCGAATATCGTCCTCGACGACGATTCATTCGCCCGCAGCGTGGCCGGTGGGGTGGTCGCGATGATGCTCAACAGCGGCCAGAGTTGTAATGCCCCATCGCGAATGCTGGTCCCGGTCAGCCGGATGGGGGAGGCGATAGCCGTGGCGCGGACCGCGATGGAGGAGGTAAAGGTCGGTGACCCGGCCAATGGTGCCGCGCTGGGGCCAGTCGTTTCGCGGGCGCAGTTCGACAAGGTCCAGCGGCTTATCCGGTCCGGGATCGATGAAGGTGCCGAGCTGGTGGCCGGTGGGCCCGGTCGGCCCGAGGGTCTCGACATCGGCTACTACGTCCGGCCGACGGTCTTCGCCAACGTGAGCAACGATATGGCGATCGCCCGCGAGGAGATCTTCGGCCCGGTGCTGTGCATGCTCGGCTACACCGATCTCGACGATGCCGTGACGATGGGCAATGATACCGACTACGGGCTTTATGGCTATGTCTCGGGCGCCGACCTGGAGATGGCTCGCGCTGTGGCACGCCGGATCCGGGCCGGTACGGTCGCGATCAACCATGCGCTGGATATCAACGCGCCGTTCGGTGGCTACAAACAGAGTGGCAACGGCCGCGAGTGGGGCGACTTCGGACTCCATGAGTATCTCGAGACAAAGAGCATCATGGGTTACGGGACGACGGCACCGGGCGACTGAGCGGGTGCGGATTCTGGTTCAGCGGGTGGCCTCGGCCGCAGTATCGGTGCAGGGGCAGCTCGTCGGCGCCATCAAACCGGACGGACAGGGACTGGCCGCCCTGGTTGGCGTTACCCACACCGACACCCCCGACGTCGCCCGCAGGATGGCCGCGAAGCTCTGGCAGCTCAGGATTTTGGACGGGGAGAAGTCGGCCGCCGATATCGGGGCGCCGATTCTGGTGATCAGCCAGTTCACCTTGTACGCCAACACGGAGAAAGGGCGACGTCCATCGTGGAACGCCGCAGCGCCGGCGGCCTCGGCGCAGCCCCTGATCGACACCCTCGCTGAGGAGTTGCGGGTGCTGGGTGCCGAGGTTCAGACCGGGGCTTTCGGCGCCCACATGCAGGTGGAACTGGTGAACGACGGCCCGGTCACGGTGATGCTGGAGATGTAGTTCCGACCCGCGGTCGTCGAAGCCCGCGGTAAGCCGGGCGGGTGGCACCGGCGTGATTCGTTACCGTTCCGCGCTCCGGTGTGCACCTCGACATGGGAAAGACATGGGAAACTGATCACTTATGCACACGCACAACTTCATCTCCTACGAGGAATTCGGCCGCCGGTTCTTCGAGGAGGCGGTGACCGAGGAGCGTGTTGCGGCGGCGTTCGCCGAGATCGCCGGTGGCGACGTCCAAATGGGCCCGATGTCGCAGGGACCGGCCGGATTGGCCAAGGTGACCGCGAAGGTCAAGATCCAGCAACCGGAGGTGCGCCGCAGCCTCGGTGACACCATCACCTTCGCGGTGCGTATTCCGCTGCTCATCGAATTGATCGTGGACCTGCGTCTGGACAAGCAGCGGTTCGTCGTCGACGGCGATATCGCCCTGCGGGCCACTGCGAGGGCGGCCGAGCCGCTGCTGATCGTCATCGATGTGGCCAAGCCGCGACCGTCCGATATCGCCGTGCATGTGACCTCGAAATCGTTGCGCGGTGAGATCGTTCGTCTGATCGGCGGAGTGGACACCGAGATCCGACGTTTCGTCGCCGCCTATGTCGCCGAGGAGGTCGACAGTCCGGCATCCCAGCAGGCGAAGATCATTGATGTCTCCACCCAGGTGGCCTCCGCCTGGGATGCCGGCTGAAGCTCACCACTTCAGGCGCAGGTGGACGCCCGCCGGCGCCCGCGATACGCAGGTGAGCATCAGTCCGCTGTCCCGTTCGGCCGTAGTGAGCAATGTGTCGCGATGCTGCACCTCACCGCTGATCACCCGCGTCCGGCAGGTGCCGCAGAATCCCTGCTGGCATGAGTAGGGTGCGGTAATGCCGACCCGCTGTAGCGCAGCCAGGAGCGTTTCGTCGGCGGCCACGCTCACCTCGGTCGACGCCACGGAGACGGTGAAGGGTTCGCCGTCGACCACTGGCGCCGCCGCGAACCGCTCAAAATGTAGTTCGACATCGTCTCGGCCGATAAGCCGACGGCGGACCGCGTTGATCATCTCGGCGGGCCCGCACGCGTAAACCGTTGTTCCGGTGCCGCATTCGCCCAAAAGGTCATCGGCGGCCGGCACGCCGTGGACATCATCGGTGCGGATCTCGATGCGGTCGCCGAAGCGGAGAACCTCGTCAAGGAAAGGGATGGAATCGGCGCTGCGTCCCACGTAGACCATCGACCAGTTCACCCCGAGCCTTCGCGCCAGGCCCAGCATCGGCAGGATCGGGGTGATGCCGATACCGCCGGCGATGAAACGCACTGTGCGGGTGGGCGACCCGTAGCCCGGAACGCTGAACGGGAAAGCGTTGCGGGGACCGCTGGTTGTCACAGTCGATCCGACCGGAAGTTTGTCGTGGACCTCGATGGAGCCGCCGCCGCCCCCGGGTATGCGGCGTACCGCGATCCGATATCTGCCGTGCTGCCCGGGATCACCGCAGAGCGAGTACTGCCGGATCCGCCCGCTGGGCAGATGGATGTCCAGATGGGCCCCGGGATGCCAGGACGGTAGCGGGGATCCGTCCGCGGCGGCCAGCGTCAATGCCACGACATTCTCGTCGCGTGCCACGACCTGCCGGTCGGCGACGACGAGGGCCAAGGTCCGGTCCCGTTGGTGCGGGCGGGAAGCTCGGCGTAATCCGGTGACGGCCCATGCGCCTGCCACCGCAATGTCGGCCAGGCCGAGCAGTGGGGTCGGAGCGGAACGCAGACGCCGGAGCATTATCGCTACAGGTGCGCGGCCCGGGCCGCCGGGGAACTGGCGAGGTAGGCGACGGCCTGCGCGGTGGAACCGACCTCGAGGGGGGAGTAGTCGCGCCGGAAGTACGCCATGGTGCTGCCCCCGAACAGGTTGCGGAATTCGGGGAGTAGTCCGAGTTTCGCGTCGCGGATCCGCTCCATCTCGAACCGGGGCCAGCCCATCCGCAGTGCCGGATCGGTTCGGCACAGGTATCGGGTCCCACGCTCGAAAAACGCGTACATCATCGGCATGGCCATCGCCATGGCGCGGATCCGGGCCGGGTAGCTGTCATGGAAGTAGGTAGCGACATCATGGGCGACGCAGCGATGCTCGACCTCCTCGCTGCCGTGCCAGCGGAAGAGATCCACCAGGGTCGGGTCGGCGCCGAACTCGTCCCAGGCGGAGTTTAGGGCGAAGTCGCCCAGTACGGCGGTGTAGTGCTCGATCGCGGCGACCAGCCAGAGCCGCTCACAGAGCTGGTTGAATCGGCGCCGGCGGTCGGTCGATGTACTGCGGTAGGTCGATGTACTGGGGGACAGGACCTTGCCGACGACGTACTCGACCTGTGTGAGGATCGGCCGCGGGTTGATGCCCTGGGCCTCCATGAACTGATGCAGGGCCCGTTCGTGGGTGTCGGCGTGCACCGCCTCCTGCCCGATGAAACCCCGCATATCCTCGGCCAGGCGCTCATCCCGCACCAGGGGAAGTGCCTCGTTGTAGGTCGTGACGAACCAACGTTCAGCCGCGGGCAGGACAACGTTGAGCAGGCTGACCATATGGGAGGCGACAGGATGGCCGGGGATCCAGTGCAGCGGTGCGGCCGATACGTCGAACTCGACCTTGCGGGCCTGGATCTGGACCGGTCCGGGATCGATTTCCGCTGCGAGGCGACGTGACCGCGACATAAGACCCTCCCGTCGAAAGGTCCACTTAGATTAGCGGAGTCGGGTTCGAGTTCAGCCGACCCGGGTGGGGGTGACCGTCACCACGCCCTGAGCTCCGGGGGTCGGTCGGTTCGCGCCGCCGCCCGGAGCGCCGGGAGTGTTGGCCACCGAAGTCGCGGGCCGCTCCGGCTGGGCCTCGTCAGAACAGTCGAGCATCAGTTGCATCTTGCCGGGACTGAGAACCTTCTGGCTGCTGACGATGCAGATGGCCTGCGGCACGTCACTGCCGACCGCGCCGCCGAACGTGGCCGGAATGCCCTGAGCCCGCAGAATCGCGACCGCTCTGGCATAGGGCTCGCCCACGACGTTGTAGAGGCTGTTGGAGGACGGGTCGGCGCTGCTGGGCCCCATTCCCACGACCGCTGCCGCTGATCCCGCGGCGAGGCCGCCGGCAACCGCCAGCGCGAACTTGTTCACAGCACAACCCTCCTTTCGCCTTCGGTCCGGCATTTCGACCCGGGCCGACCATAACGCAGCAAGCCCCGGATGCTCCTCTCTGCCGGTGTATCGTCCCCGGACCCTGAGAACGTTTCAGAACGTGTCGCGGTGGCGTTCCTGCTCCAGGACAGCGGGCAGGTCGGCCAGCCTTTTCATCGACGACACGGCGCGCGCGGTGCGCATATTGGCGCTTAACAGCCCCTGATGGCGATCGACGAAGGCCCAGTACCCGGCGGTGAACGGGCAGGCGTCCGGGCCGAGTCTCTTCTTCGGATCGAATCGGCAACTCCGGCAGTGATCGCTCATCTTGTTGATATAGGCACCGCCGGAGGTGTAGGGCTTGGTGGCCATCCGGCCGCCGTCGGCGTGCTGACTCATCCCGATCACATTGGCCGGCATCACCCAGGCGAAGCCGTCGACGAACGAGGCGCTGAACCAGTCGTTGAGTTCGCGCGGTTGGTAGCCCCGTTGAAGTGCGTGGCTGCCCAGCACCATCAGTCGCTGGATGTGATGGGCCCAGCCCCGGTCACGCACCCCGGCCAGTGCGTCATGCAGGCAGGCGGCGTCCACGGCATCGGCATCCAGGTGAGTCCACCAGTCGGGGAGTGGGGTGTGGGCGCCGAGGTGGTTGCTGTCCAGGTAATCGGGGCCGAAATGCCAGTACAGCTGCCAGATGTACTCGCGCCAGCCGAGGATCTGGCGGATGAAGCCCTCGGTCGCCGCCAGCGGAGCGGAGCCGTCGCGGTAGGCGCTCTCGGCGGCGTGCACCACGTCGAGGGGGTGCAACAACCCCAGATTGAGCGGCACCGACAGCAGGGAGTGCGCCATCGCCCAGTCGGCGCCGAGTATCGCGTCCTCATAGCGACCGAAAAGCGCCAGGCGGTGCCCGATGAATTGACTCAGGGCTTCGCCCGCCTCGGTGGGGGTCACCGCGAACAGCCGGGGGCCGTCGGCGCCCACCGTGTCGATTCCCATTCCATCGAGATCGCGTCGGACGCCCGCGTCAATCCCGTCCTCAGCCGGCCGGTAGGGCGGCGGCACCTCCAGAGTGTTCACGCCCTTGGGTGGCGACTCCCGGTTGTCGGCGTCGAAGTTCCATCGGCCGCCGACCGGATCGGTACCGACCATCATCACCGAGAACCGGCGGCGCTGATCACGGTAGAAGTCCTCCATCCGGAACCGGGTCCGTTCACCCGCCCAGTGGCCGAACTCGGCCCTGGACAACGCGAAGGCCGGAGTTGGGAGGATATCGGCGACCAGGCCGGCATCGCGCAGCCGATGGACGAACCGTTCGGCGGCGTGCGAGGTCGGTTCGTGGACCAGCACCGGACGGCCGTAGCCGCGCAGTGCCTCGGTGTACGTGTCGGCCCGCAGCAGCGTGGCCCGCTCACCCAGGTCGGCCTTCGCGTGTCGCAACGCGGACAGGATCAGGTGTAGCTTCTGGCGGTGGAACCGGCGGCGGGCCAGCGCCGAGGAGGCTTCCACCAGCAGAATCCGGCGGTGCTCATGTTCCCCGCCGTGAAAGTGCCGGCCGAGTTGGTCGGCGAACAGCCACAGTGGGGTGTCCTGCTCTGCCATCGGCTGATCGTAGATGGGGCGTGCAACGACCTTTGGTCCACTACGATCCGCTCAAAGACGGATCCGCTCCACAGCGGCGATTTCGGCAAACGAACGTAAATTAACTTCAGGGGTTCTCGTGGCGCGTTCACCCAAGGCCCGGTCATTTCGCGACCGAGTGGGATCTTTGGGTTTCCAGTCGAAGCTACTTGTGATGATGCTGGTGGTCAGCGTCGGCTCGGCACTCGTCGCCGGGCTCATCGGCTACGTATTCGGGACAACGTCGTTGCGCGATACCGAGTATCAGCGACTGACCCAGCTCCGGGAGTCCAAAAACCGCGAGATCATGGCCTTCTACGGCGGAATCAGCGACGCGGCCACGGTACTGACCCATTCCAGCGCGACCATCAACGCTGTGCAAGACTTTCGGACCGCATTCGACGACCTGCAAAAGCAGCCACTGCCGCCGGGCGCGCCCGGGGCGGTGCGCAATTACTACGACACCGTCTTCGGCCCGAAATTGTCGGAGCGCACCGGAACGGAAGCGACTCCGGAGCTGTACATGCCTACCTCCAATGCGCAGACCTACCTGCAGAACGCATACACGGTTCCGGCCAAGGGCGACTTCCAGGCTGCGATCAAGATGCTGTCGGCAAAAGACCCGGGCGAATGGTCCGATCTCAACGCCAAATATCAGCCGTTCTTCGCCGACTTCACCGAGCGGTTCGGGTTCGAGGACACCTTGCTGATCGGGCCGGACGGGAATGTGGTTTACACCGCGTATAAGGGTGTTGAACTGGGCGCCAACATCCTGGAGCCGCCGTACACCACCACCAACCTCGCCCAGGCCTACCGCGAAGCGATGCGGGCCACCACCGTGGACGAAGTGATCTTCACCGACTTCGAGCGGTACGCGCCGTCCTACGGCGTGCCGACACCCTGGGTGGTGACCCCGATCGGTGACGACGGGGGCATCCACGGCGTGCTGGCGCTGCAACTCTCCATGGAGGCCATCAACAACGTGATGACCGGAAACCAGCGGTGGGAGCAGGACGGCATGGGTAAAACCGGCGAGACGTATCTGGCCGGTTCGGATCGGTTGATGCGCTCGGTCTCGCGGGAACTGCTGGAGAACCCGGAGAAGTACTACAAGGACGTCGTGTCCAACGGCACCCCGCCCGAGGTGGCCGAACGTCAGGTCGCGTTGGGCGGCAGTGTGCTGTTGCAACCGGTCAACACCGGACCGGTCAACGCGGCGCTGGCCGGCGATTCCGGCGTCCTGGCCGCCGACAGTTACCTCGGGCCGGTGGCGTTGAACGCCTTTGAGCGGCTGGACATCCCCGGCCTGGACTGGGTGATCGTGGCCAAGGTCGACCGCTCGGAGGCGCTGGCACCGGTCACGGCGTTCGCCCGTCACATCGCCTTGTCGACTGCGGGGATCGTGCTGGTGGTGTGCCTGTTGGCCCTCATTTTCAGCCGGATCCTCACCCGACCGGTCAAGAGCCTGGCTGAGGCCGTGCGCCGGATCAGCAGCGGGGAACTGGGCGTGAACGTGGCGGTCAGTTCCAGGGATGAATTCGGCGAGTTGGGATCGGCTTTCAACGATATGAGCGCCAGTCTGCAGACCAAGCAGGAGCTCATCGACGCCCAGCGCAAGGAGAACGACGGACTGCTGTCCAGCCTGATGCCCGAGACCGAGGCCCGGCGCTATCGCGACGGCGAGTCGAATATCAGCACCCAGCACCGCGACGTCTCGGTCATCTACGCCCAGCTACTCGGGTTCGACGAATTCTCCCGTTCACTGCCTTCGGAGCAGTCGGTGGCCATGCTGAATGCACTGGTCGAGGCCTTCGACGAGTCCGCCGGGCGGCACGGCGTGGAGCAGGTGCGCAGTATGCAGGACAACGGCCTGCTGGCAACCTGCGGTCTGGTGGTGCCACGGGTCGACCACGCCAGCCGAACCATCGCCTTCGCCAAGGAGCTGACCGAGACCGTCCAGGGCTTCAACGACCGCCATGGCGCCCGCCTGGGCATCCGGGTGGGAATCGACAGCGGTGCCGTGACCAGCGGCCTGGTGGGGGAGCGCTCCACGATCTACGCGCTGTGGGGCGAGGCCGTGGACCTGGCCCACCGGGTGCATTCCGCCACCGGCTCCGACGGGGTCTTCGTCAGCGACCGGGTGCACAAGGCGGTCGCGGGCGTCTACCCGTTCAGCGGGGCCGGCACCATCGCCGGCGAAAACGGCACCGAGACCGTCTGGCGGCTCGATACCAGCGGCCGGAAAACGGCGTGAGCGCCGTCACCGGCCAGCCCTGGTTCTGGCCAGCCCTGATCGTCGTCATCGGCCTGCCCCTGGCGCTGCTGATCCTCCACGAGTTGCATGCTGCACTGGCCCGGCGCGGCAGCGCATACGCCAAACCGGTCCTGATCCTGCGCAACTGGGTGTTCCCGGTTTTCGCGGTGTACCTGTTGGTCCAGCAGCTCGAATACAGTGACGTCCACGCGACCTGGTCGAAGATCTCCGGGACGGTGTTCGGCTTCCTGGTGATCCTGCTGCTGCTGTCCAGCGCCAACGCGGCGCTGTTCGGCGAGGCGCGCTCAGGCACCTGGCGGGACAGGCTGCCGACCATCTTCATCGATCTCGGCCAGTTCATCCTCGTCATCATCGGGATCGGCCTGCTGCTGTCGTGGGTGTGGGGTGCCAACATCGGCGGCCTGGTGACCGCGGTCGGAGTCACCTCGGTAGTCATCGGCCTCGCCGTGCAGGGCGCCGTCGGACCGGTGATCGCGGGCCTGCTGCTGTTGTTCGAGCAACCGTTTCGGATCGACGACTGGCTGGAAACCCCGACCGTAAGAGGCCGGGTAGTGGAGGTGAACTGGCGGGCGATCCACATCGACACCGCCAACGGTATCCAGGTCGTGCCCAATGCCACGCTGGCCGCCGGTTCGTTCACCAATCTCTCCCGGGTGACCGGGGCGGCGTTCAACTCCATCGCGATCATGAAATTCGCCGCGGCCGATCCCCCGGGGGTCATCGTCAAGGCACTGCTGTCGGTCGCCGATTCGCTGCCGGCCAAAATCAGCGAACTGCCGGCGAAGGTCGTGCCACTCGGAGCAGGGCAGTACAAGGTGTACGTACCGGTCGCCTCCCCGGCCGACGACTTCTCCACCAGAACACTGCTGCTGCACCGTGCCTGGTATGCCGCACAGCGCGCCGGGGTGCATATCGACCGGGCGATCCTCAAACCCGCAAACGCCTACGTGGAGTCCGAATTGCGTTCGGTCGGAGAGCATCTGGGGCTCGCGTCGGACGCAGTCGACACCATGATCGCCAGCGGCCGCCTGCTGATGTTCGCCGAGGGCGAGATCATTCAGGCAATGAACAGCGTCCCAGGCTCGATCGGATTCATCACCGAGGGCACCGTGGGCATGTTCGTCAGGACCGACGACGGGCGCCAGCTCGACCTGGGCGACCTCGGGGTCGGCGACTTCCTCGGCGCAACGGCGCTGACCAGACAGCGGAATATCACCGGGGCAGTCGCGCTGACTGACACCAGCATCGTGGCGGTTCCCCGAAAGGCGATGGACGCGGTCGTCCAACAGGATCCCCGACTCGCCCGGCGAATCGGCGATTCGATTGACCTGCGGCGCCAGCGGGCGCGTGATGCGCTTACCGAGGCCGCGCAGCAGGGCGTTCTCTAAGTCAGATCCGCTGGGATCGGCCCGCCTGAAGGCGATCCAGGAAGCCCCGCTGTCCCTTGAGCAGTCGGGCGCGGGCCTGCTCCACCGGAAGCCGGGCGATCTGGTCCAGCTCCGGACACTGCTCTGGTCGCCCACAGCCCTTAGCCTGGATTCACCGATTCAGTAGTGGTTCGGAACGGGTCATAACAGCGAAATACCCTGCCGCGGTGGGAGAATGAGATTTCCTGAGGATCAAATTCGGCCACAACGAAGGGCATCTCGAAGATGCAACTATCTCACACCCGTCCGGTAGCTTCAGCATCCTTTGATGACCCGAATCTGGTGTCGTGCGCCAGGCTGGTCCCGATAGCCGCCCTGGCCCATCGGTGCGGTCTGGCCGCCTTGGCCGATGAGCATCTGAGCGTCCCGACCGACAAGGGCTCCAACCCCGGGGCGAAGGTGAGTGCCCTGGTGGCCGGCATGGTCGCCGGCGCGGACAGCATCGCCGACATGGGCCTGTTGCGCCACGCGGCGATGGGCACGGTCTTCGCTCGCCCGTATGCACCGTCGACGTTGGGGTCCTTCCTGCGGGAATTCCGCTTCGGTCACGTCCGTCAACTCGACGCCGTCGCGGCCCGTCTACTGGCGGGGCTGGGCGAGCACACCCCGGTGCTGGCCGGGATCGACGGCCCGGTGATTCTCGACATCGACGACACCATCATCGAGGTACACGGATACCGCAAACAGGGATCCGGTTACGGCTACTCCGGGGTGCGCGGCCTGAACGCGTTGATCGCCACAGCCACCACCGAGAAGGGCGCTCCGGTGATCATCGGCCAGCGGCTACGTAAAGGCAGCTGCGGCTCACCCCGCGGCGCGGCCCGGATGGTCGCCGACACCCTGGCAACCCTGCGACGACTGCGCTCACCACAGGCGGCGGCCACGCCGCTGCTGCGGGCGGATTCGGCGTTCTACGGCCATCCCACGGTCGCCGCGGCGATCCGCGGCGGCGCCCAGGTGTCGGTCACCGTGCGGCTGGACCCGAAAGTCAAAGCCGCCATCACCGACATCGACGAGTACGCCTGGACCCCCATCGAGTACACCGACGCCGTCTACGACGACACCACCGGGCGGTGGATCTCCCGCGCCGAGGTCGCCGAGATCGCCTTCACCGCGTTTGGCTCCAGCAAGGCCACCGAGCAGATCCCGGGCCGGCTGGTGGTGCGCCGCATTCCCGACCTCAACCCGGGCAAGGACACCGGGCAGGGCGCTCTGTTTGACACCTGGCGCTTCCACGCCTTCTTCACCACCAGCGACCTCGATACGGTCACCGCCGACAAGACCCACCGCGGCCACGCCATCATCGAGCAGGTCAACGCCGACCTCAAAGACTCCGCCCTGGCGCACCTACCCTCGGGGCGCTTCGCCGCCAACGCCGCCTGGCTGGCACTGGCCGTCATCGCGTTCAACCTCACCCGCGCCGCCGGCGCCCTGACCGACACTGCCCTAGCCAAAGCCCGCACCGCCACCATCCGCCGGACCCTGATCACCGTGTCGGCCCGCATCGCCTCCTCAGCCCGACGACTCACCCTGCACCTACCCCGGGACTGGCCCCGGGAAACAGCCTGGAAAACCCTCTTCAGCAGCGCTTTTGGCCGAACACCACCACGGCTGGCCTAACCCAGCCACCTCCAGCGGCCCTCGACCCGAAAGACCAACAGGAACAAGCCGACACCGAGATCGGGCCATCAACCACGCCCACACACCGGCTCAAGCGCCACCAAACATTTCACCACTACGCCCGAAGGCCCATCGGTGCATCAAGGCTTAGGCCATTCCAGGGTGAAGGTTTCGCTGTGGAACCGGCTGAGGTTGAGGTCGGCGCGCAGGGCGAACACCGTGAGGACCTTGCCGCTGGGCTGCTTGACCGGGCCCGGATCCAGCGGTGCACCAGGGGAACCGGGCAGCTGATTTCCTCGGCTTTCCTCGGCGAACTCGCGCCGAGCGGCCTGCCAGCTCGTACTCGGCGTACTCACCTTTGGGTATCGACCATGCGCTGTGGTCCCGGCGCGCCCGGAACGGCCCGCCGGGATGGCCGATCAGCACCTGCTGAATTCGGCCCCGGCCGAGGAACAGCGGCAGGCCCGCGCTGAGAATCGGCACGACTCAGTCGCATCCGGGGTTGGTGACCGCCCTCATCACGTCGGCAAGCCGGGCGGTTCGGCGGTCGGTGAACACACTCTCCAGCGGGATCGGCACACCGTCGGGACCAGCCAGCGGCACCCGCCAGTTCGGGTACTCGTCGGTGGTCCCGGGCTGATTCTGAGTGCGGCGTTCCCCGACGGCATCGGTGAGCGCCAGCGCCAGCAGCCGTGACGGGGTGCGGCCCAGATAGCGGTAGAGCCCGATGATCACGTCCTCTTCGTCCGCGTCGGCACCTACCAGCCCCACTCGGCGCAACTCGGCCATCCAGGCGTCCTGTGCGGCCCGGTCGTCGGCCAGCTCCGCTTCGGCCGGACGGGTCAGCAGGCCGAGTTCGTGGCGGAGCCGCACGTGTTCACCGGCCAGATATCCCGGGCTGGGGGGCAGATCGTGGGTGGTCACCGAGGACAGGCACAGCTCGCGCCACCGTTCGGCGGGCAGCGGTCCGCGGCCATCCGGGTCGGATTCGAACCACAGGATCGATGTGCCCAGCAGACCGCGCTCGCGCAGGTACTCACGCGCCCACGGTTCAACGGTGCCGAGGTCCTCGCCGACCACCACCGCGCCCGCCCGATGTGCCTCCAACGCCAGGATTCCGATCATCGCGTCGTGGTTGTAGCGCACGTAGGTACCCTCAGTCGGCGGCGCGCCCGAGGGAATCCACCACAGCCGGAACAGCCCGATGATGTGGTCGATACGCACCCCGCCGGCATGGCGCAGCACTGCGGCGATGAGAGCCCGAAACGGTTGGTAGCCGAGCGCTTCCAGACGGTCGGGCCGCCACGGTGGTTGGGACCAGTCCTGGCCGAGCTGGTTGAACTCGTCGGGTGGGGCGCCGGCCGTCACTCCTCCCGCCAGCACGTCCTGCAAGGCCCAGGCGTCGGCCCCGCTCGGATGTACTCCGACGGCGAGGTCGGCCATGATTCCCAAGTCCATTCCGGAACGCAGCGCTTGGGACTGCGCACCCGCAAGCTGGTCGTCGAGCTGCCACTGCAGCCAGCGATGGAAGTCCACCGCACGCGGGTGGTCCCGGGCGAACTCGGCGACCGCCGCGGCGGCCGGGTGTTGCAGCCCGGCCGGCCACCGCCGCCAGTCGGGACCGTGTTTCTCGGCCAGCGCACACCAGGTCGCGAAGTCGTCGAGCGCGGCACCTTCGCGACGTACGAAGGCCTCGAACGCCAACTGCCGGCCCGCCGACCGGGGAGCCCGGTAGACCCGCTTGAGGGCCGCACGTTTGGCTGCCCAGGCCGCGTCGCGGTCGATGATGCCGGACTCGGCCGCCCCGGCGATGGCCCCGGCCCGCAACTTGTCCACCCGGCCGCGTTTGGACATCCCCGCATACTCGGGAATCGCCTCGATCCGCAGGTAGAGCGGGCTGACGAAACGACGTGAGGTCGGCAGGTAGGGGGAGGGTTCCATGGGTGTGGCCGGGGCGGCCGCGTGCAACGGGTTGATCAGGACATAGTCCGCCCGGTGCTCGGAGCCCGCCCACACCGCCAGATCGGTCAGATCGGTCAGATCGCCGATACCCCACGAGCCGGCGGAACGGACGCTGTAGAGCTGGGTGGCCAGACCCCAGATCCGCCGGTTTCCCATCCGCTCGGGGAGACCCAGCCACGCAGGGGTGACGATCAAGGCGGTATCGAACTCCCGGTCGTCGGAGCGCAGGTGAATCTGGTGATAACCCAGCGGAAGATCGGCCGGCAGGACGAAGGTGGCCTCACCGACCAGGCGGCCGTCGAGATCGAACGGCGGAGTGAAATTGTCGGCCTGCCGGATACCGCTCCGGACGGTGCCGTCTTCCAGGCGCACCCATACGCGGGCGGGCGCACCGTGGGTGACATGCACCCAGAACGGGGCATCGGTTCCGGAACGCGCGACGACCGTCGGGGGCAACGCGCGCGACCAGTACTGCCGATCCAGTTCTGCGACTGCGGCGATGCGGTCGTTCTCGGTGTCGGCACGCACGCCGAGCGCGGCCAGCACCCCGACGACGGTTACTTCGTCGACCGTGACGAAGTTGCCGACCCAGTCGTGGTAGGCGCATGCCACGCCCAGCCGGTCGGCCAGTGCGGTCAGCGACGGATCAGCCATGGCAGCCATCTTGCTCTGTGGCTGCGGCCCGCGCGGGCTATCAGTCTGCCGACCCGGTCAATTCGATGGTCAGTACCCCGCCGATGATCAGCGCGATACCGGCCATCATCAGCAGGGTGAGCGGCTCGTCGAATAAGAACCTGGCGACCACCGCCACCAATGCCACCCCGCATGCCGACCACACCCCGTAGGCGATCCCGACCGGCATCCCCAGCGACAAGGTGATCGACAGCAGCGCGAAGGACGCGACGTACCCGATTACCACCGGCGCGATCCATTTCTTCTTCCGGAAGCCGTCCGAGGCGCGCATCCCCAGGGTCGCGAGAACCTCGATGACGATGGCACCGGCCAGCGTCAGCCACATCACGGCTCGGCCCGTCTGGGCGGATGCGAACCGAACTCGACCAGTAGCACACCGGCAATGATCAGGGTGATTCCCACCATGATCGGTGTGGTGAACGGGTCATCGAAGAGCACCGAGGCCAGCGCCGCGGTGGCCGCGGTACCCAGTGCGCCCCAGATGCCGTAGGCGACCCCGACCGGCATCCCGGCCCGAAGCACCCTGGCCAGCAGAACGAAGGAGGTGACGTAACCGGCGAGGACCAGGATCAGCCAGCCTCGATGGTCCTGGAACGCCCGCAGGGACAGGGTGCCGGCGACCTCGGTCGCGATCGCGCCGAGCAGTAGCGCCCATCTCCGCATGAGAGCAGACCATAGCGCCGGGATACAGTTGGTGCCGGGAGGAAGCAGTGGATCAACTCGGCGCGGTGTTGTCGGTGCTGCCGGCGCCGATGCGTGATCCGGTCCTCGTGGCGGTGCCGTTCTTCGTCCTGTTCTTGGCAATCGAGTGGACTGCGGCGCGCAAACTCGAGCATCTCGATGCCGAGTCCGAGTCTGAGTCCAGGTTCGAGTCCGGCCGGCCAGCCCGTGGCTCGTATCTGGACCGTGATGCCCGGGCCTCGATCTCGATGGGCCTGGTGTCGGTGGCCACGATGGGGGCCTGGAAGTTCCTGGGCCTGCTGGGTTACGCCGCGCTGTATGCCTACGTCGCGCCCTGGCAGCTGTCGGCAAGTCAGTGGTACACGTGGGTGATCGCCCTGGTGGGAGTTGATGTTCTGTTCTACGCCTATCACCGGATCGCCCACCGGGTCCGGCTGATCTGGGCGACCCACCAAGCCCATCACTCCAGTCGCTACTTCAACTTCGCCACCGCGTTGCGACAGAAATGGAATAACAGCGGCGAGCTGATCATGTGGATTCCATTGCCCCTGCTGGGTGTTCCACCGTGGCTGGTATTCACCAGTTTCTCGATCAACCTGGTCTACCAGTTCTGGATCCATACCGAACGAATCGGCAGGTTGTGGCGGCCGGTCGAGTTCGTCCTCAACACCCCGTCGCACCATCGGGTGCACCACGGGATGGATGCGCTGTACCTGGACAAGAATTACGGCGGCATCCTCATTATCTGGGACCGGCTCTTCGGCACCTTCCAGCCGGAATTGTTCCGGCCGCACTACGGTTTGACCAAGCCTGTCGACACCTTCAACATCTGGACGCTGGAAAGCCACGAGTATGTGGCGATCGCACACGATGTCCGGTTGGCGACGGGATGGCGGAACAAGTTCGGGTACGTCTTCGGCCCACCCGGATGGGAGCCGGCGCCCGAGTCCGGCCTCGGTACCCCCGCAGCGGCCGACGCAACCACGGAGGCCGGAGCAGTAGGTTAAACCTGTGGATGTCACGGAAACCTTGCTACCGGGTGTCGGATTGCGGTACGAGTTCGCCAACGCCGATGGCGAGCGGATGAGCGTGATCGCCTACCGCAACGGGGATTTCGAGGTTTTTCAATGCACCACCCCGGCCGACCCGGACAAGGCTCGGCGGCTGTTCCGGCTCACCGATCGCGAGGCCGAGGCGCTGGCCCAGATACTCGGTGCGCCGCGGATGGTGGAAAGCTACGCCGACCTGACCAAGGAGGTGCCCGGCCTGGAAGCCGGACAGATCGGGGTCGGGGTGCACTCGCCCTACGCCGGACGTCCGCTGGGCGACACCCAGGCCCGTACCCGCACCGGTGCGTCGATCGTCGCGATCGTGCGCGATGAGGCCGTGCTGGCCTCGCCGGGGCCCGATGAGGTGTTGCGCGCCCACGACGTGCTGGTCGTGATCGGTGTCGCGGACGGCATCGCCGCGGTCCGGCAGCTGGTCGACCAGGGCTGAACCGGTGGCCATTTCGGCGCCGCTGCTCTTCGAGCTCGGTGCCATCCTCGTCATTCTCACCATCCTCGGATCGGCGGCGCGGCGGTTCGGCCTCTCGCCCATCCCGCTCTACCTGCTGACCGGTTTGTTCCTGGGCACCGGGGGTGTCGCGTCGGTGTCGGCCGCCACCGGATTCGTCGAGACCGGAGCCTCGATCGGGGTGGTGCTGCTGCTGCTGACTCTGGGTGTGGAGTTCTCCGTCGGCGAGTTTGCTGCATCCCTGCGGCGGCATTTGCCGTCAGCCGGGGTGGATCTGGTGCTCAACTCCATTCCCGGGGCCATCGCCGGTGTGCTGCTCGGCCTCGACGTCGTCGGGGTGGTGGCGTTGGCCGGCATCACCTACATCTCGTCCTCCGGCGTGGTGGCCCGACTGCTCGGCGACCTGGACCGGCTGGGCAACCGCGAGACCCCGGCCGTGCTGTCGGTGCTTGTTCTCGAGGACTTCGCCATGGCGGCCTACCTGCCGGTGCTGACGGTGCTGGCCTCCGGGGGCACCCTGACCGAGGCCGCGCTGTGGACGATGGTGGCCATTGCGGGCCTGGCAACGGCGTTCCTGGTGTCCTACCGGTGGGGTCATCACGTCGGCCGGATGCTCGGGCACCCGGAAGATGAGCAGTTGTTGTTGCGGATCCTGGGGCTCACGCTGATCGTGGCGGCGGTCGCCGAACATCTGCATGCCTCGGCCGCAGTCGGGGCTTTCCTGGTCGGGCTGACGCTGACCGGTCCGACCGCCGACCGGGCCCGGACCGTGCTCAGTCCGCTGCGCGACCTGTTCGCAGCGGTGTTCTTCGTGGCCATCGGTCTGACGGTCGACCCCACCGACCTGCTGCCGATGCTGCCGTTTGCCCTTGGATTAGCCGTCGTCACCGCCGGAACCAAGATCGTCACCGGCGCCTACGCGGCCCACCGAGAAGGCGTCGCCCGGCGCGGCCGGCTACGCGCCGGCACCGCGCTGATCGCCCGTGGCGAGTTCTCCCTGGTGATCATCGGTCTGGTCGGAGCCAACGTGGGCCCGCTCAGCGCTGTCGCCACTCCGTACGTGTTCATCCTGGCCATCGTCGGACCGGTGTTGGCGCGCTTTGCCAAGTGAACCCGGCGGCCACCGGAAACCCCATCAGTCGGTCCGCAAGATCGCGGTGCGAGGGGCCGGGGTCCTGATTCGACTGGTGATGACCGAATGTTTGCCAGCAGCTCTCGGGCGGCGGTAGTTCTCCCGTAAGCTGGCGGACGCCCGCCCGACCAGGAAGGCGGCCTAGAGAAAGAAGTGCGGTAGTGGGAGACACACTCAACGCAGGACAGAAACTGGGTAGGGGCGATTCGCTCACATCCAACAACGGCGCCTACACACTGACTCTTCAGCAGGACGGCAACCTCGTTCTGGCGGCGCGCGGAGAAGCCATCTGGGCCACCGGCACCAATGATCAGGGAGTGGAGCGTGCCGAGGTGCAGAGCGACGGCAACTTCGTCCTGTACGCCGGTGACAAGCCGCTGTGGCACAGCGACACCAAGGGCAAGAAAGATGTGAGGCTGGTCGTTCAGGACGACCGTAATGTCGTGCTCTACTCCGGCTCGGGGGCCGCATGGTCCTCGCGCACCGAGACCGACGCGCCACCGCCGCCGGTGGTCGCCGAAGAGGTCGCGGAAGAGGTCGAGGTCGCCCCGGTGGTCAACGAGGCCCCGGCCCCGCCGGAACCGCGTCGCCACACGGTCGTCGCCGGCGACACGTTGTTCAACATCGCCAAGCAGTACCTCGGCGACGGCAACCGCTACCCCGAGCTCGCCAAGGCCAACAACATCCCCAATGCGGACCACATCGAGATCGGGCAGGTCATCA
>CAZGPT010000027.1:0-22590 GCA_964527015.1 uncultured Mycobacterium sp.
AACCAGGGAGGCCCCATCAGCACTGAGACCCGCGTCAACGAGCGCATTCGCGTACCGGAAGTCCGATTGATCGGACCGGGCGGTGAGCAGGTAGGCATTGTGCGCATCGAAGACGCTCTCCGCGTCGCCGCGGATGCCGATCTTGACCTCGTCGAAGTTGCCCCGGACGCCAGACCTCCGGTCTGCAAGATCATGGATTACGGCAAGTTCAAGTACGAGACGGCCCAGAAGGCGCGCGAGTCCCGCAAGAACCAGCAGCAGACCGTCGTCAAGGAACAGAAGCTTCGCCCGAAGATCGACCCGCACGACTACGCGACCAAGAAAGGTCACGTCATCCGCTTCCTCGAGGCGGGGTCGAAGGTCAAGGTGACGATCATGTTCCGCGGCCGCGAACAGTCCCGGCCCGAACTGGGGTACCGGTTGTTGCAGCGGCTCGGAGCCGACGTCGCCGAGTACGGTTTCGTCGAGACTTCCGCGAAACAGGACGGTCGCAATATGACGATGGTGCTGGCACCGCATCGTGGTGCGAAGACGCGCGCAAAGGCGGCGGAACAAGCCAGCGGTCCGCCGGCAGTATCCCCGGCGGCCAGAACCGAAACCGCCACCGAACAGACCTGAGAGCAAAGGAACCCGAGGACAAAATGCCCAAGGCCAAGACCCACAGTGGTGCGAGCAAGCGCTTCCGTCGTACCGGCACCGGGAAAATCGTGCGGCAGAAGGCCAATCGCCGCCACCTGCTCGAACACAAGTCGTCGAAGCGGACCCGGCGGCTCGCCGGGCGCACCGAAGTGGCGGCCAACGACACCAAGCGTGTCAACAAGATGCTGAACGGTTGAGTGCCGCAGCGTCGTTGACGTTGTGCCGATTGACATAGACCCTTTGCCGATCCGAAGAAGAAGAGGAACCCCCCATGGCCCGCGTCAAACGCGCAGTCAACGCCCAGAAGAAGCGGCGGACGATTCTCAAGGCCTCCAAGGGCTACCGTGGTCAGCGCTCCAGGCTGTACCGCAAAGCCAAAGAGCAACAACTCCATTCGCTCAACTACGCCTACCGCGACCGGCGCGCCCGCAAGGGTGACTTCCGCAAACTGTGGATCTCCCGCATCAACGCCGCTGCCCGCGCCAACGGCATGACCTACAACCGGCTGATCCAGGGACTCAAAGCAGCCGGGGTCGAGGTCGACCGCAAGAACCTTGCTGAGATCGCCGTGAGCGATCCGGCCGCTTTCACCGCACTGGCCGAGGTCGCCCGCGCCGCACTACCGGAGGATGTGAACGCCCCCTCCGGAGAGGCTGCGTGAGACCACTTTCTGAACGGTCATCCCGCGTGGTGAACGCGGCCAAACTGCAGCGTCGCACGGGACGGTCCGAGGTCGGGCGCTTCCTTGCCGAGGGGCCGAACCTGGTTGCCGCAGCCGCCCGGTGCGGCCGGGTGGACGAGGTGTTCGCGACCGAGGTGGCAGCGGCCCGCTATCAGTCGCTGCTCGCCGGTCTCACGGTCCACCTGGTCAGCGAGAAGGCCATGAAGGTGCTGTCCGAGACGGTGACGCCTCCGGGCCTCGTCGCGGTGTGCGCACAGACGATCAGCAGCCTCGATGACATCCTGGCGGCCGATCCCGGCCTGATCGTCGTCGCCGTTGACATCTCCGATCCCGGCAATGCCGGAACGCTGATCCGGCTGGCCGACGCCATGGGTGCGGCCGCGGTGGTCTTCGCCGGCGACGCCGTCGATCCCTATAACGGCAAATCCGTTCGCTCGTCGGTGGGCAGTATCTTCTCGGTGGCTGTCTGCAGTGCTCGCGACACCCCGGTGCTCGTGGACCGATTGCGCGGCGCCGGCCTGCAGACACTGGCGACCACGTTGTCCGGCGAACTCAGCCTTGATGACGCGCTGCCGATACTGGGGGAGCGGACGGCGTGGCTGTTCGGCCCGGAGGCGGGTGGCCTCGCCGACGATGTGGCCAACCAGGCCGATCGGCGGGTCGTCATTCCGATGTCAGGCAGGGTCGACAGCCTCAATGTCGCTGCCGCCGCTGCGATCTGCCTCTATCAGAGCGCCCGCGCGCTGCGCGGCGCGTAACGCTGACATAGGCTCACGGAGTGGATGTCGAGGGATCCGGCGAACGATCCGGTCCCGTAGAGGACATCGAGAACACCGAGAACACCGAGAACACCGAGGGTCTTGGCGTCCCGCCCCGCGGCCCGGCCTCCTGGTGGCGCAACACGAACCACAATCCCGGGGTCATCGCCGTGATCCGCAAAGCGCGGCACGCCCTGCCCGGTGACCCCGATTTCGGGGACCCGTTGTCGACATCCGGCGCGGGTGGGCCGCAAACGGCGGCCCGGGCCGCCGACCGGCTCATCCGCGATCGCGCCGTGGCCACCCGGGAAGTCGGTTTGGCGACACTTCAGCTTTGGCAGGCTCTGACCGAACGGGTCTCCGGCAGGCCTGCAAACGCCGAGGTGACCATCGTCTTCACCGACCTGGTGGGTTTCTCGAATTGGTCGCTTGCGGTCGGTGACGAGGCAACCCTGCGCCTGCTACGGCGGGTCGCCCAGGCGGCGGAGCCGCCGTTGCTGGACGCCGGCGGACGTATCGTTAAACGGATGGGCGACGGGATGATGGCAACGTTTGCCGACCCGGTGACTGCGGTGCGGGCCACACTCGCCGCTGAGGATGCCGTGAAAACCGTTGCAGTTCAGGGCTATACGCCGGTCATGCGAGCCGGAATCCACACCGGGCGCCCACAGCGTATCGGCGGTGACTGGTTAGGGGTGGACGTCAACATCGCGGCCCGGGTGATGGACCGGGCCACCCGAGGCGGCCTGATCGTCTCAGATGCCACCCTAGAGAGGATTCCACCCGAGGAATTCGAGGCGCTCGGGGTCACCGCGAAGCGGGTTCGCCGCCAGGTGTTCGGCCCCCGCCAGCCGGGCGTACCGGTCGATCTGGTGATGTATCGGCTCAGACCCGAGCGCGACGAGGCCGAAGAGCCGTCGCCCGACGGGGAGATCGAATACTGAATCAGACGAACTCCTCGGCGCTGGCTTCGATCCAGTCCGAGAGCCAGTCCTCCGGCGGGCATTCCAGCAGTTCGCAAGGCATCAGCCACTGGTAGAGCTCGGCGTAGGTACCGGTTCGGTGCCAGTCGATGCGCCGGTTGAGCATCGACGGGGTCAGCTGGTCGAATCCGTCCAGCCCCATGGAGGCGACCATCTGGGCCGCACTGGCCACCGTTGCGCGCTGGAAGTTCGCCACCCGGTCGATCTTGTCGGGCACGTGCAGCGCCCTGGCCAGTCCGGCGTCCTGGGTCGCCACCCCGGCGGGGCAACTGTTGGTGTGGCACTTCATCGCCTGAATGCAACCGACCGCGAACATCATGGCGCGGGCCGCCAGTGTGAAGTCGGCGCCCTGAATGATCCGGGTGACGATATCGGCGCCGCTGGCCACTTTCCCCGAACCTCCGATTTTGATGTGCCGGCGCAAGCCGGTGCCGACCAAGCAGTTGTGCACCAGCATCAGGCCCTCGGTCAGCGGCATGCCGATGTGATCCTCGAACTCCTGGGGGGCGGCCCCGGTGCCGCCCTCGGAGCCGTCGACGATGATGAAGTCGGGGGTGATCCCGGTATGCAGCATCGCCTTGCAGATGGACAGAAACTCGCTGCGGGCGCCGGCGCAGAGCTTGAAGCCGATGGGTTTGCCGCCGGACAGAGTGCGCAGAGTCGCGATGAAATGGACCAGTTCCAGCGGGGTGGTGAAAGCGGTGTGCGCGGGTGGGGAGTGCACAGTTTGCCCGACTGGAACCCCGCGGGTGGCGGCGATCTCCGCAGTCACCTTGACACCCGGCAGCACCCCGCCGAGACCCGGTTTGGCCCCCTGAGAGAGCTTGATCGAGATGGCCTTGACCGACGGCAACGCAGCCTTTTCCTCGAATTTCCTGGCGTCGAAGTGGCCGTCGCCGGTCCGGCAGCCGAAATAGCCCGACCCGATCTCCCAGATCAGATCCCCGCCGTGCTTGAGGTGATACGGACTGATCGCCCCCTCGCCGGTGTCATGGGCGAAACCGCCCTTGGCAGCACCTCCGTTGAGGGCCTCGATGGCGTTACCCGATAGCGATCCGAAGCTCATTGCCGAAACGTTGAGCAGCGCAATGTCGTAGGGCTGAGTGCAGTCCGGACCGCCGAGCCGGACCCGTGGTGCCAGATCGGTGGCGATTCTGGCCCGCAGCGAATGCCGGAGGAACTGGTAGCCGACCGCGTTGACATCCCGTTCGGTGCCGAAGGGTTCCTCCCCCTTGGTGCCTTTGGCGCGGCGGTAGACCATATCGCGGGTCTCCCGGTCGAACGGTGCACCCTCGGTGTTGGACTCGACGAAGTACTGTCTAATCTCGGGGCGGATGAGTTCGGCGAGGAATCGTGCGTGCCCGAGGATCGGATACGCCCGCAGGATCGAGTGTCTGGTCTGGATGAGATCCCAGGTGCCGAGGGCGGCCAGCGCGGCCAGCACGGCCGCCGGCGCCAGCCACCACAGACCGTTTCGGAATGCCAGCACGGCGGCGGCGATCGACTCGGCCCATACCGCCGCGATGATGACCGCTCTGAGCATGTGCTGTCCTCTGCGCTTGACGAGCCGGCAGTGTCTCGTACTGCCCGCCGGGTGAATTCCCCGCGAGGCATCATTCTGGCATCACCTATGATCATCGCACCGGCACTTAGGTCAGACCCGTGCCGCCCGAAATCCCTGGCCAGCTAAGGAGAGTCTCGCCGCGTGGGTGAGCAATCGGTCGATCCGCCTTCGCGGGATGCGCTGATCACCGCGGTCCACGCGGCCCTGCGAGATTTCGAGTCCGCCACCGACCTCGACGCGCTGGCGCGCGCCAAGACCGATCATCTGGGCGACCGGGCGCCGTTGTCGCTGGCCCGGCAGGCTCTCGCATCGTTGCCCTCCGGGGAGCGCGCCGACGCCGGTAAGCGGGTCAACGGCTGCCGAACCGAGGCGCAGGCCGGTTATGACGCGCGACTGGTCGCGCTGCGCGCCGAACGCGATGCCGCCGCGCTGGTGGCCGAGGCCATCGACGTGACGCTGCCCTCGACCCGCCAGCCGGTCGGAGCGCGCCACCCGATCACGATCCTGGCCGAGCACATCGCCGACACTTTCGTCGCGATGGGCTGGGAGCTGGCCGAGGGTCCCGAAGTGGAGAGCGAACAGTTCAACTTCGACGCGCTGAACTTTCCGCCGGATCACCCTGCCCGCAGTGAGTCCGACACCTTCCACATCGCCCCGCCGGGCTCCCGGCAGCTACTGCGCACACATACCTCGCCGGTTCAGGTGCGTACCCTGCTGGAGCGAGAGTTGCCGGTCTACATCATCTCGATCGGACGGACCTTTCGCACCGACGAACTGGACTCCACCCACACGCCAGTCTTTCATCAGGTCGAGGGCCTCGCGGTGGACCGGGGGCTGACCATGGCGCACCTGCGTGGCACCTTGGATGCCTTCGCCCGCTCGGAGTTCGGCCCGGATGCCCGTACCAGAATGCGGCCGCACTTCTTTCCGTTCACCGAGCCGTCCGCGGAGGTCGATATCTGGTTCCCGAACAAGAAGGGCGGCCCGGGCTGGGTCGAGTGGGGCGGCTGCGGGATGGTCAACCCGAATGTGTTGCGCGCAGCCGGGATCGATCCGGAGGTTTATTCCGGTTTCGCCTTCGGCTGCGGTCTGGAGCGCACCCTGCAGTTCCGAAACGGGATCCCCGACATGAGGGATATGGTCGAGGGCGATGTGCGCTTTTCCCTCCCGTACGGGGTGGGGCTGTAGATGCGGCTTCCATACAGCTGGCTGCGCGAGGTGGTGCGGGCCGGTGCGCCCGGCTGGGACGTCGATCCGCAGCATCTGGAACACGCTCTGATCCGGGTCGGTCACGAGGTCGAGGATGTGATCACGCTCGGGCCGGTCAGTGGGCCGCTCCGCATCGCGCGGGTCACGGCCGTTGAGGAGCTCGCCGGTTTCAAGAAACCGATACGCGCTTGCCGGGTCGATGTCGGAGAGGGTGAGGACCGCGATATCGTCTGCGGTGCAGTCAATTTCGCTACCGGCGATCTGGTTGTCGTCGCATTGCCGGGGGCGGTGCTGCCCGGAGACTTCCGAATCGCCGCCCGTAAGACCTACGGCCGCGTCTCCGACGGAATGATCTGCTCGGCAGCCGAGCTCGGTTTGGGTGCGGGTAGCTCCTGGGATCATGCCGGCATCGTGGTATTGCCGCCGGACACCGCGGCTCCGGGCTCCGACGCGAATGAGGTGCTCGGCCTCGACGACGTAGTTTTCGACCTCGCAGTCACCCCCGACCGGGGTTACTGCATGTCGGTTCGGGGTATCGCCCGCGAGATCGCCTGCGCCTATGACCTCGACTTCGTCGATCCGGCATTCGACCCGGCCCTGGTGCCTACCCTGCCGGTGCACGGACCGGCGTTACCCGTCCGCATCGAAGCCGGGACCGGTGTCAGCCGGTTCGCACTGCGACCGGTCACCGGTATCGACCCCGGTGCGGTGTCGCCGTGGTGGTTGCGGCGCCGGCTGATGCTGTGCGGAATCCGCCCGATCTCCCCGGCCGTCGACGTCACCAATTACGTCATGCTCGAACTCGGCCATCCGATGCATGCCCACGACAGCAACCGGATCCGGGGCGACTTCGCGGTCCGGTTCGCTCACCCGGGGGAGACCGTCGTCACCCTCGACGACGTGGAACGTCGCCTCGACCCGGCCGACGTTCTCATCGTCGATGAGGTCGCTGTCGCCGCGATCGGCGGCGTAATGGGCGCCGGGACCACCGAGATCGACCAGAACACCACCGATGTGCTGCTGGAGGCCGCGGTCTGGGACCCGGCCGCGGTGTCCCGCACCATTCGCCGGCTGCATCTGGTCAGCGAAGCCGGGCGGCGCTACGAACGGGCGGTCGACCCGGCGATCTCAGTCGCCGCCATCGACCGCTGTTCGATGCTGCTGTCCGAGATCGCCGGTGGCACAATACAACCCAGCCTCACCGACTGGCGTGGCGATCCACCGCAGCAGGACTTCTCGCCGCCGCCGATTCGGTTGCCGGTCGATCTACCCGACCGCACCGCCGGGGTGTTGTATCCGGACGGCGCCACTGTGCACCGGCTCACCCAGATCGGCGCTCGGGTCTCCGCGCAGCCCGGCAGCCCGGTGCTCACCGTCACCCCGCCGAGTTGGCGGCCCGACCTGATCCAGCCTGCGGACCTCGTGGAGGAGGTGCTGCGCCTCGAGGGTCTCGACGTCATTCCGTCGGTCCTGCCCCCCGCTCCGGCGGGCCGGGGCCTGACGCCTGAGCAGAAGCGCCGGCGGGCGATCGGCAAAGCGCTGGCGCTGGGGGGATACGTGGAGGTGCTGACCACCCCGTTTCTGCCGGCCGGAATCTTCGACCAGTGGGGTCTGCCCTCCGATGACCCGCGACGCACCACGGCTGCGGTGCTCAACCCGCTGGAGTCCGATCGGCCGGAGTTGGCCACCACTCTGCTGCCGGCGCTACTCGAAGCACTCACCCGCAACATCTCTCGCGGATTCGGTGATATCGCGTTGTTCGCCATCGATCAGGTGGTGCGGCCGACCGAGCGTACTGGCGCCGTCGAACTGATCCCGACCCACCGCCGGCCGACCGACCGCGAAATTGAGCTGCTCGACGAGTCCCTGCCACACCAGCCGGTTCATGTCGGTGCGGTGCTGTGCGGCCTGCGTGAACCGCGCGGCCCGTGGGGCCCCGGACGGCCGGCAGAGGCGGCGGATGCATTCGAGACCGTACGGGTGATCGGCCGGGCCTGCGGGGTGGAGGTCGGGCTACGACCGGCCCAGCTCCTGCCCTGGCATCCCGGGCGTTGCGCGGAAGTGTTGTTCGACGGTCGCGTTGTAGGCCACGCCGGACAACTGCACCCTGCCGTCATCGAGCGGTCGGGACTGCCACGGGGCACCTGCGCGGTCGAACTGAATCTCGACCAGGTGCCGGTCGTCGAGATCCTGGCGGCACCGCGGATTTCGCCGTTCCCGGCGGTCTTGCAGGACCTCAGCGTCGTCGTCGAAGCGGGTGTCGCGGCTCAGGAGGTTATCGACGCGATGCGTGCGGGGGCCGGTGAGCTGCTCGAGGACGTCGCGCTGTTCGACGTCTACACCGGGCCGCAGATCGGGCCGGGCCGCAAATCGCTGACACTGGCCCTACGGTTCCGCGCCGCCGACCGAACGCTTACCGAGGATGAGGCAAGCGGGGCGCGGGACGCCGCGCTGGCGGAGGCCGCTGTGCGCCTCGGCGCGGTGCTACGCAGCTGAGTCCCGCACCCGGCGGCGATTTCCACACCCGCTTGATGGAGACAAATAGGAATTAAGTTGCATTGTCGTGCATAACCATGCAAACTAATTCGGTGATATCGGCCGCCATTGCCGGCGCCAGTGGTTACGCCGGCGGGGAGATCCTGCGACTGCTGCTCGGGCACCCCTCCTGCCAGCAGGGTGCGCTGACTATCGGCGCGTTGACCGCATCGACGAGCGCCGGCAGCCGGCTTGCCGAACACCACCCGCACCTGCTGCCGCTCGCGCACCGGGTTCTCGAACCCACCGACCCGGCGGTGCTCGCCGGACACGATGTCGTCTTTCTGGCGCTGCCACACGGTCATTCCGCGGCATTGGCCGAGGCACTCGGCCCGGACACCGTCGTCATTGACTGCGGTGCGGACTTCCGACTCACCGATGCCGGGGACTGGCAGCGCTTCTACGGCTCCGACCACGCCGGCAGCTGGCCGTACGGGCTGCCGGAACTGCCGGGCGCTCGCGAGAAGCTGCGCGGCGCTACTCGGGTCGCGGTACCGGGCTGCTATCCGACCGCCGTTTTACTGGCCCTGTTCCCCGCGATTGCGGCCGACCTCGTCGAAACTGCCGTTACGGTCGTCGCGGTCAGCGGCACATCGGGAGCCGGGCGCGCCGCCAAGGTGGACCTGCTGGCCTCGGAGGTGATCGGATCGGCGCGGGCCTACAGCATCGCGGGCGGGCACCGGCACACCCCCGAAATCGCCCAGGGCCTGCGCGCGGTCAGCAACCGGCCGGTCACGGTGTCGTTCACCCCGGTACTCATCCCGTCCGCCCGCGGGATCCTGGCAACCTGTACCGCGCGGACATCGGCATCGCTGCCGGAGATCCGGTCAGCCTATGAGAGGGCCTATGCAGGTGAGCCGTTCGTGTACGTACTGCCCGACGGCCAGTTGCCCCGAACCGGATCGGTGATTGGCAGCAACGCCGCCCAGCTGGCGGTGGCGGTGGACCCCGATGCCGGCGTCCTGGTTGCGGTGTGCGCAATCGACAACCTGGTGAAGGGGACTGCCGGGGCCGCTATCCAGTCGATGAACCTGGCATTGGGCCTGCCGGAGGTCCACGGCCTGTCGGTGGTAGGTGTCGCACCGTGAAGCGCAACGATATCGCCGCAGAAACCGCCGCAGAAACCGCCGCAGAACCGCATGAAAGTGACGCGGGGCCGGACTGTGACACCCGAGAGACCCGACTGCTGAGGAGCCAGGGCGTCACCGCGGCGGCCGGTTTCCGGGCCGCTGGCATCGCCGCGGGGATCAAGAAGTCCGGGTCACCGGATCTGGCCCTTGTCTTCAATGAGGGGCCGGATCACTACGCTGCCGGGGTATTCACCCGCAACCAGGTCAAGGCCGCGCCCGTGCTGTGGACCAGCAAGGTTCTGAGCACCGGACGACTGCGTGCGGTGCTGCTCAACTCCGGCGGCGCCAACGCCTGTACCGGTCCGGCCGGCTTCGGCGACACCCATGCCACCGCCGAGGCGGTCGCCGCGACGCTGTCGAACTGGGGCACCGAAACCGGACCCATCGAGGTCGGAATCTGTTCCACCGGGCTGATCGGCGACCGGTTGCCGATGCCGAAGGTACTCGCCGGGGTCACCGAGATCGTGCACGAGCTGGCCGCCGGACTACTGGGCGGCGAGGATGCGGCACGGGCGATCATGACTACCGATACGGTGCCGAAACAGGTTGCGCTCCATCATTCCCTGCAGTCAGGGGAGAACTGGACCCTCGGCGGGATGGCCAAGGGTGCGGGCATGCTGGCGCCCTCGCTTGCGACCATGCTGTGCGTGCTGACCACCGACGCGGTGGCCGACCCGGCCGCGCTGGAGACCGCCCTGCGGCGCGCGACGGCGCGGACCTTCGACCGGCTCGACATCGACGGCAGCGCCTCAACCAACGACACGGTTCTGCTGCTGGCCTCCGGCGCCAGTGAGATCAGGCCCAGTCAGGAGCATCTCGACGATGCCGTACTCCGAGTCTGCGACGACCTCTGCGCACAACTGCAGGCCGACGCCGAGGGAGTCACCAAAAGGGTGGCGGTCACGGTGGCCGGCGCCCCAACCGAGGACGATGCCGTTGTGGCGGCGCGGATCGTCGCCCGCGACAGCTTGGTCAAGACAGCGCTCTTCGGCTCCGACCCCAACTGGGGTCGAGTGCTGGCGGCCGTGGGGATGGTGCCGTTTTCCGTGGACCCCGAACGAATTTCTGTGTCGTTCAACGGTTCTCCCGTGTGTATCGATGGTACCGGCGCTTACGGTGCTCGTGAGGTAGACCTCTCCGGTCCGGATATCGAGGTGATCATCGATCTCAACCTCGGTGCGGCGGCGGCCACCATCCGCACCACCGATCTGTCTCATGCCTATGTCGAAGAGAACTCGGCCTACAGCTCATGACACTCACCGTGAAGGCCAAGGCGGCGGTGCTGGCCGAGGCGCTGCCCTGGCTGCAGGCTCTGCATGGGCGAATCATCGTGGTCAAGTACGGCGGCAACGCCATGACCGACGATGCGCTCAAACGTGCATTCGCCGCCGATATGGTCTTTCTGCGCAATGTCGGCATCCACCCCGTCGTCGTGCACGGCGGCGGTCCGCAGATCAGTGCCATGCTGCAGAAACTTGGTATCGCCGGGGAATTCAAGGGCGGCTTCCGGGTCACCACTCCCGAGGTGCTCGATGTCGCCCGAATGGTGCTGTTCGGGCAGGTCGGCCGCGAGTTGGTGAACCTGATCAACGCGCACGGCCCGTACGCCGTCGGCATCACCGGCGAAGACGCCCACCTTTTCACCGCGGTGCGGCGCAATGTCTCCGTGGATGGGGTGCCAACCGATATCGGACTGGTCGGCGATGTCGAACGGGTCAACACCGAAGCGGTGCGAGACCTGATCTTCTCGGGCCGGATTCCGGTGGTCTCAACCATCGCTCCGGACGCCGGTGGCGAGGTACACAACATCAATGCCGACACCGCCGCCGCTGCGTTGGCCGCTGCGCTCGGTGCGGAGAAGCTGTTGATGCTCACCGATGTCGAGGGTCTCTACACCCGTTGGCCGGACCGCGATTCACTGGTCAGCGAAATCGACACGTCGGCATTGGCCGAGTTACTGCCCGGGCTGGAGCAGGGCATGGTGCCCAAGATCGAGGCCTGCCTGCGGGCGGTCACCGCCGGGGTCACGAGTGCCCATGTCATCGACGGCCGGGTCAAGCATTGCGTGCTGGCGGAACTCTTCACCGATGAGGGCACCGGAACCAAGGTGATGAACTCATGACACCGAGCGGGCAGGACGTCATCGAGGACAGGCTGCTGGACCGGTGGCAGATGGTGATGATGGACAACTACGGCAGCCCCGCGCTGGCCCTGGTCGCCGGAGACGGCGCGGTGCTCACCGATGTCGACGGCAGAACCTACCTGGACCTGCTCGGGGGCATCGCGGTCAATGTCCTCGGCCACCGCCATCCGGCCGTGATCGAGGCCGTCACCACTCAACTGAATACCTTGGGCCACGTTTCCAACCTGTATGCCACCGAGCCCGGCGTCGCGCTGGCCGAAGCCCTCGGTGAACGGCTCGGAACACCCGCCCGGGTGTTGTTCTGCAACTCCGGCGCCGAGGCCAACGAGGCGGCCTTCAAGCTCACCCGGCTCACCGGTCGCACTAATATCGTTGCGGCGCAGGGGAGTTTCCACGGCCGCACCATGGGCGCACTGGCCCTGACCGGCCAGCCGGCCAAGCAGCAGCCCTTCGTGCCACTGCCCGGTTACGTGACCCATGTGCCCTACGGCGATATCGCCGCGCTGGAAACGGCCGTCGACGACGACACTGCGGCGGTCTTTCTCGAGCCCATCCTCGGCGAGGGAGGTGTGGTAGTCCCGCCGGACGGTTATCTCACCGCGGCGCGGGAGATCACCAGTCGGCACGGCGCGCTGCTGGCCGTCGACGAGGTGCAGACCGGGGTGGGCCGCACCGGAGACTTCTTCGCTCATCAGCACGAGGGCATCACTCCCGACATCGTCACCCTGGCCAAGGGTCTCGGTGGCGGTCTGCCGATCGGAGCCTGCCTTGCCACCGGCCCGACCGCGGATCTGATGACACCCGGTCTGCACGGCAGCACTTTCGGCGGTAACCCGGTCTGTGCCGCCGCCGCGTGCGCGGTACTGCGAGCGATCGCCGACGAGGATCTGGTGAACCGGGCTGCGATCCTGGGCAAAGCGCTGCGACACGGGGTCGAATCGCTGAATCACCCTCTGGTCGACCATGTCCGGGGGCGGGGCCTGCTGATCGGTATCGTTCTGACCGGCCCACGGGGCAAGGCTGTCGAGGCCGCCGCCCGCGAGGCCGGATTCCTGGTCAACGCGGCGGCTCCGGACGTCATCCGGCTGGCCCCCCCGCTGATCATCACGCACCGGCAGATCGATGGTTTCGTTTCCGCGCTGCCGGCCATCCTCGATACCGGGGCGATGCCATGATTCGGCACTTCCTGCGCGATGACGATCTGAGGCCGGCCGAGCAGACCGAGGTGCTGGCCCTGGCCGCCGAACTGAAGGCCGCGCCGTTCAACCGGCGGCCGCTGGAAGGCCCGCGGGGCGTTGCGGTCATCTTCGACAAGAACTCCACCCGTACTCGGTTCTCCTTCGAAATGGGGATCGCCCAACTAGGCGGGCACGCGGTGGTCGTCGACGGCCGCAATACCCAACTGGGGCGCGAGGAGACCCTGGCTGACACCGGCCGCGTGCTCTCGCGCTACGTCGACGCCATCGTGTGGCGCACCTTCGCCCAGCAGCGGTTAACCGAGATGGCGGCCGCGGCAACCGTTCCGGTGGTCAATGCGCTCTCCGATGAGTTCCATCCGTGCCAGGTGCTCGCCGACCTGCAGACCCTCGCCGAACGCAAGGGAACGCTGCCGGGTCTGCGGTTGAGCTACTTCGGCGACGGCGCCAACAACATGGCGCATTCGTTGATGTTGGGCGGAGTCACCGCGGGGGTCCATGTCACCATCGCCGCGCCACCGGGTTTCGAACCGGACACCGGGATCGTCGCCGCCGCGCGATCCCGAGCCGCCGAAACCGGTGCGACGGTCAGCTTCACCGATGATCCACAGGCCGCGGCCCGAGGAGCCGATGTGCTGGTCACCGACACCTGGACCTCGATGGGTCAGGAGAGCGACGGCCTGGATCGGATCGGCCCGTTCCGGCCATTCCGGGTCAACGCCGAGTTGCTGTCGCTCGCTGAGCGGGACGCCGTGGTGCTGCACTGCCTGCCGGCTCACCGAGGCGATGAGATTACTGATGAGGTGATCGACGGCCCGAACAGCGCGGTATGGGATGAAGCCGAGAACCGCTTGCACGCCCAGAAGGCGCTGCTGGTCTGGCTCCTCGCACAGAACGACAGGAGGCCGCAACGATGACCCGATCGCCGGAGGTCGCCACCACGCGGGCGGGTCGGCAGGCAAGGATCGTGGCGATCCTGTCGTCGGCTCCGGTGCACAGCCAGACCGAACTGGCCGCCTTGCTCGCCGATGACGGGATCGAGGTGACTCAGGCGACGTTGTCCCGCGATCTCGAAGAACTCGGCGCGGTCAAACTTCGCGGCGCCGACGGGGGAAGCGGCGTGTACGTCGTCCCCGAGGACGGCAGCCCGGTGCGCGGGGTCGTCGGCGGTACCGAACGGGTGGCCCGGCTACTGGGTGAGTTGCTGGTGTCCACCGACGCCAGCGCCAACCTCGCCGTATTGCGGACCCCGCCCGGCGCAGCCCAGTATCTGGCCAGCGCGATCGACCGTGCCGCACTGCCGGAGGTGGTGGGGACCATCGCCGGCGATGACACCATCCTGGTGGTTGCACGCGAACCCATGAGCGGCGCGCAGGTGGCCACCGTGTTCGAGAACATCCGTCAGCACATCTGAGTAGTGCACTGCATCTGAGCAGTTCAGTGCCTGTCAGACCTGTCAGCAAAGGAGACATTCATGTCCGAGCGCGTCGTCCTGGCGTATTCCGGCGGATTGGACACTTCGGTGGCCATCAGCTGGATCGGCAAGGAGACCGGCCGCGAGGTGGTGGCCGTCGCCATCGACCTCGGTCAGGGCGGCGAGGATATGGAGTTGGTGCGACGGCGGGCCCTGGATTGCGGGGCGGTCGAGGCCGTCGTCATCGACTCCCGCGACGAGTTCGCCGAGCAGTACTGCCTGCCCGCGATTCAGTCCAACGCCCTCTATATGGACCGGTATCCGCTGGTATCCGCGCTGAGTCGGCCGCTGATCGCCCAGCATCTTGTCACCGCGGCGCGCGAGTACGGTGGCGACGTCGTCGCCCACGGTTGCACCGGCAAAGGCAACGACCAGGTGCGGTTCGAGGCCGGTTTCGCCGCCCTGGCACCGGATTTGGAGGTGCTGGCTCCGGTTCGCGACTACGCCTGGACCCGGGAGAAGGCCATCGCCTTCGCCGAGGAGCACTCGATCCCGATCAACGTCTCCAAGCGGTCCCCGTTCTCGATCGACCAGAACGTGTGGGGCCGCGCCGTGGAAACCGGCTTTCTGGAGCACCTCTGGAACGCGCCCACGAAGGACGTCTACGACTACACCGAAGATCCCACGCTCAACTGGAACACCCCCGATGAGGTTGTCATCGAATTCGATCGCGGTGTGCCGGTGAGCATCGACGGTACCGGGGTCACTGTGCTGGAGGCCATCGTCGAATTGAACCGCCGCGCCGGTGCCCAGGGGGTTGGTCGTCTTGACGTGGTCGAGGACCGACTGGTCGGCATCAAGAGCCGCGAGATCTACGAAGCGCCCGGCGCGATGGTTCTGATCACGGCGCACACCGAACTCGAACATGTGACATTGGAGCGTGAGTTGGGACGGTTCAAGCGCCAGACGGACCAGCGCTGGTGTGAACTGGTCTACGACGGCCTTTGGTTCTCGCCGCTGAAGTCCGCGCTGGAGGCGTTCGTCGCCGATACCCAGCAGCGGGTAACCGGTGAGATCCGTCTTGTGCTGCACGGCGGACATATCGTCGTCAACGGTCGGCGCAGTCCGCAATCGCTCTATGACTTCAACCTGGCGACCTACGACGAGGGCGATAGTTTCGACCAGTCCGCGGCCAAGGGCTTCGTCCACATTCACGGTTTGTCGTCAAAGATCGCCGCCGCCCGGGATCGTGGGCTGTGACCCCGGTGTCCTACCCCGGCGAAATCTACGTCAGGGTCGTGATCGCGGGCGAATCGCAGCCCCGGTGTCGATTTCGGGAGGAGGAGACGTGAGCACCAACGAGGGTTCGCTGTGGGGCGGGCGGTTCGCTGACGGCCCGGCGTCCGCACTGGCCGCGCTGAGCAAGTCCACCCACTTCGACTGGGTGCTGGCCCCCTACGACGTCGCCGCGTCCAAGGCGCACACCGCCGTGCTGCACCGTGCCGGCCTGCTGACCGACGAACAGCGGGATGGACTGCTGGCCGGGCTGGACGGTCTCGGTACCGACGTAGCCGAAGGCAATTTTGGCCCGCTGGAAACCGACGAGGACGTGCACGGCGCACTCGAACGGGGGTTGATCGACCGGGTCGGCCCGGAACTCGGCGGCCGACTGCGGGCCGGCCGTTCCCGCAATGATCAGGTCGCGACCCTGTTCCGGATGTGGTTGCGCGATGCAATGCGGCGGGTCGCCGCTGGTGTGTTGGACGTGGTGGCGGCGCTGGCCGCTCAGGCGCAGGCCGAACCGGATGCGATCATGCCCGGTAAGACGCATCTGCAGGCCGCCCAGCCGGTCCTGCTGGCGCATCACCTGCTGGCCCACGCCCACCCGCTGCTGCGTGATGTCGATCGGATCGGCGACTTCGACACCCGTACCGCTGTCTCGCCGTACGGATCCGGAGCACTGGCCGGATCATCGCTGGGGTTGGATCCCGACGCGATCGCCGTCGACCTCGGTTTCGCCGTGGCCGCAGAGAATTCCATCGACGCCACATCGGCCCGCGATTTCGCCGCCGAGGCAGCTTTCGTCCTGGCCATGATCGGCGTCGATCTATCTCGGCTCGCTGAGGACATCATCCTCTGGAGCACCACCGAGTTCGGCTACGTCACTCTGGATGATGCCTGGTCGACCGGAAGCTCGATCATGCCGCAGAAGAAAAACCCCGATATCGCCGAACTAGCGCGCGGCAAGGCCGGCCGGCTGATCGGCAACCTGGCGGGCCTGTTGGCCGTTCTGAAGGCGCAACCGCTGGCCTATAACCGGGATCTGCAGGAGGACAAGGAACCGCTGTTCGACTCCGTGGCCCAATTGGAACTGGTGTTGCCGGCGATGGCCGGTCTGGTCGGTACGCTCCGCTTCGACACCGAACGAATGGCCGCGCTGGCACCGGCCGGATACACGCTGGCCACTGATATCGCCGAGTGGCTGGTCCGCCGCGGTGTGCCGTTTCGAGTGGCGCACGAGACGGCTGGAGCGGCGGTCCGGGTTGCGGAGGACCGAGGTGTCGGACTTGGCGACCTCACCGATTCGGAACTGTCCGGAATCGATGCTGAGCTGACTCCTGAGGTGCGTGAAGTGTTGAGCGTCCCGGGCTCGGTGGCGTCTCGCAATGCCCGGGGTGGTACGTCGCCGGATCAGGTCGCTGACCAATTGGACCGGTTGTGGGAGTTGGCATCCCGGTTGGAGCGGCGGCTGGACCGTACCGGTTCAGCCCGATGATTCCACGTTCGTGGAGAGTTCCAACCAACGCTCCTCGGCGGCCACCAGCTCAGCCTCCAGCGCGCGTAGCTCACCGCTGAGCCTGGTGACTCCCAAGTGGTCGGATTGGTCGTGTTCGGCGAGTTCGACATGTTTGGCGTTGATCTGCCCGGCGAGCTTGGCCAGGACCCGTTCCAGAGCGGAGATCTCCTTTTGCAGGGCGCGCAGTTCGGCCCCGGACATCACCGGGGAGCTCACGGGCGTTGCCGAAGCGGGGGAGGGCCGCGCGGCCGCGGGCTCCCGGCGGGCCGCGATCCGCAGGTACTCGTCGATGCCGCCGGGCAGGTGGCGCAGGTGTCCGTCGAGGATTGCGTACTGCTGATCAGTGACCCGTTCCAGCAGGTACCGGTCGTGGGACACCACGATCAACGTGCCCGGCCAGGAGTCGAGCAGATCCTCGGTGGCCGACAGCATGTCGATATCCACATCGTTGGTGGGTTCGTCGAGTACCAGCACGTTGGGTTCGTCGAGCAGGGTCAGCATCAGCTGTAATCTCCGGCGCTGCCCGCCGGATAGTTCACTGACCCGGGCCGACAGCTGATCGCGGCCGAAACCCAGACGCTCCAGCAGTTGCACGGGGGTGAGTTCCTTGCCGTCGACCGGATAACTTGTCTGGAGCCGGCCCACGACGTCGCGCACCAGATCGTCGGCTAGGTCTTCCAGACGGCCGGATTGCTGATCGAGCATCGCCAGCCGCACGGTCTTGCCGCGTTTGACCCGGCCAGAACCGGGGCTGATGGTGCCCGCGATCAGGCCCAGCAGCGTCGATTTACCGGCGCCGTTGGCGCCGACGATGCCGGTGCGCTCGCCGGGGGCGATCCGCCACTCGACATCGCGGAGCACCGATGTTCCGTCGAAGGTCACCGAAACGTCCAGCAGGTCGATCACGTCCTTGCCCAGCCGGGTGGTTGCCACCCTGGCCAACTCGACGCCGTTGCGTACCGGCGGCACGTCAGCGATCAGCTGGTTGGCGGCATCGATGCGGAACTTCGGCTTGGACGTGCGGGCCGGAGCACCGCGACGCAGCCAGGCGAGTTCCTTGCGCATCAGGTTCTGGCGCTTGGCCTCGGTGGCCGCGGCGATCCGATCCCGCTCGACCCGCTGCAGCACATAGGCCGCATAGCCGCCGTCGAACGGCTCGACGACACCACCTTGCGGGCCCGCGTGCACCTCCCACGTGGTGGTGGCCACCTCGTCGAGGAACCATCGGTCGTGGGTAACCAGCAGCAGCCCGCCGGAGTCGCGCGACCAGCGCCGGCAGAGATGATCAGCCAGCCAGGTGATGCCCTCGATATCGAGATGGTTGGTGGGTTCGTCGAGAGCGATCACGTCCCACTCGCCGATCAACAGGGCGGCCAACTGCACCCTGCGGCGCTGGCCGCCGGACAGGGTGCCGGTCGGGCGGTTCCAGTCAAGATCAGCGACCAGACCGGCGACGATATCGCGCACCCGTGGATCGCCGGCCCATTCGTGGTCACGCAGATCGCCGACCAGTGCCGTACCGACGGTGGTGGCCGGATCCAGGGTGTCGGCCTGCTCCAGGGCGCCGACCTGCAGCCCGCCGCGACGGGTGACCCGGCCGGAATCGGGTTCGATCCGGCCGGTGAGCATGCCCATCAGGCTGGACTTTCCCTCGCCGTTGCGGCCGACGATACCGATCCGGTCACCGTCGTTGACGCCGACGGTCACGGCATCGAAGACCACCTGCGTCGGGTACTGGAGATGCAGCGCCTCGGCGCCCAGCAGGTGTGCCATCGCGCCGACCTTACTGAGCGGGCAAACACCCTGGCTGTGGGGTATCGGAGCTTTCAGCGACAGATCGGCGGTATGCCATGATGAGCGGGCCGTCGGGATCGCCAGTCCCAAGGGTTTCACAGCGGATTTCAGCATCGCAGATGTTCGGCAGGGAGCAACGGTGGATCTAGGTTTGTCGGCAATCACCAAACCGCTGGAGCGCCTGGTGGCGACCGCTCAGAACGGCTACGAGGTGGCACGCTTCGGCGGCCTGGACACCGGGGCGGTGCCGTCGCCGTTCCAGATCGTCGAGAGCACCGCGATGTACAAACTGCGGCGCTACTTCCCGCCGGACAATCGGCCCGGACGGGCCAAGGCCGGACCGCCCGTTCTCATGGTCCACCCGATGATGATGTCGGCGAACATGTGGGACGTGACCAGGGAGGACGGCGCCGTCGGCATTCTGCACGCGGCCGGTGTGGATCCATGGGTGATCGACTACGGCTCACCGGACGAGATTGCCGGGGGTATGGAGCGCACTCTCACCGATCACATCGTGGCGCTGAGCCAGGCCATCGACACCGTCCGGGTCGCCACCGGTCAGAGTGTGCACCTGGCCGGCTACTCGCAGGGGGGAATGTTCTGCTACCAGACCGCCGCTTACCGACGCTCCAAGGACGTCGCCAGCATCGTGGCGTTCGGCTCGCCCGTCGATACGCTGGCGGGCCTGCCCGGGGGCCTTCCCACCAATGTCGCCGTCGGGGTGGCCGATTTCCTGGCCGACCACGTCTTCAATCACATCGACGTACCGGGCTGGCTGGCCCGGGCCGGCTTCCAGATGCTCGACCCGATCAAGAGCGCCAAGTCCAAGGTCGAGTTCCTGTTTCAGCTGCATGACCGGGAAGCGCTGCTGCCGCGCGAACAGCAGCGGCGCTTCCTCGACCGGGACGGCTGGATCGCCTGGTCCGGCCCCGCTGTCGCGGAATTGCTCAAGCAGTTCGTCACGCACAACCGGATGATGACCGGCGGCTTTGCCGTCCAGGGTCAACTCGTGACGCTGACCGATATCACCTGCCCGGTGCTGGCGTTCGTCGGCGAGGTCGACGATATCGGCCAACCGCCCGCAGTGCGCGGGATCAAGCGGGCCGCGCCCAACGCCGACGTCTACGAGGTGATGATCCGGGCCGGCCACTTCGGCCTTGTCGTCGGATCCAAAGCCGCTACCAGTACCTGGCCCACCGTGGCCGATTGGGTGCTGTGGGTGGCCGGCCGGGATCCCCGGCCGGGGAATATCGCACTGATGAAAGATGTCGAGGCCGACGAGGCGCAATCCAGCGGTGTTCCGTTGAACTCCCGGCTGATGCTCGGTGTCGCGGATGCCGCGGAGCTGGCGACCTCGCTGGCCAAGGGCGCGGCAGGGGCCGTCGTAGCCGCAAATCTCTCAGTGCGCACGCTGGCCGTCGAGACCGCACGCACCTTGCCCCGTCTGGTCCGTCTCGGTCAGATCAACGATCACACCCGCATCTCCCTGGGCCGGATCATTGACGAGCAGGCCGAAGCGGCACCTGACGGCGAGTTCCTGCTGTTCGACGGACGCGTGCACACCTATCGGGCCGTCAACCGGCGGATCGACAACGTGGTACGAGGTCTGATCGAGGTGGGGGTGCGTCAGGGCAGCCGGGTCGGGGTGCTGATGGACACCCGCCCGAGCGCTCTGGTCGCCATTGCGGCGCTGTCCCGGCTCGGTGCGGTGGCCGTGCTGATGCCCCCGGATGCCGCCCTCGAACAGGCGACCAGGATCAGCGGAGTCACCGACATCATCACCGACCCGGCAAACCTGCCGCGGGCCGGAAAGCTGCCGGTGCAGGCACTAGTTCTGGGAGGGGGCGAGAATCGCCAGCTCGCCGTGCCCGTCGACAGCGACGTCATCGATATGGAACAGATCGACCCCGACGCCGTCGAACTGCCCGGGTGGTACCGCCCCAACCCCGCCTACGCCCGGGATGTGGCGTTCGTGGTGTTCAACTCCGTGGGTGGCGGCGAGCTGGTGCCCAAGCAAATCACCAACTACCGATGGGCGCTCTCCGCCTTCGGCACCGCGTCCGCGGCCGCCCTGACCCGCAACGACACCGTCTACTGCCTGACCTCGTTACACCATCAATCCGGCCTGCTGGTCAGTCTCGGCGGCTCGGTGGTGGCCGGCTCCCGGATCGCGCTGTCCCGGGGTCTATGCCCGGAGCGCTTCCTCGAGGAGGTCCGCCAGTACGGCGTCTCGGTGGTCACCTACACCTGGTCAATGCTGCGGGAGATCCTCGACGACCCGCACTTCACATTGTCCGGAAACAACCCGATCCGTCTCTTCATGGGCTCCGGTATGCCCACCGGTCTCTGGGAACGCACCCTGGAGGTGTTCGCCCCGGCCAGGATCGTGGAGTTCTTCGCCACCTCCGACGGTCAGGCCGTGCTGGCCAATGTCTCGGGGGCGAAGGTGGGCAGCGAGGGCCGGCCGCTGCCCGGCGGCGGCGAGGTGGAATTGGGCGCCTACGACGCGGCCGAGGACCTTCTCCTCGAGGATGACCGGGGGTTCGTCCGACCCGCCGGCCGGGAGGAGACCGGCATCCTGCTGGCCAAGCCCTGGGGGCCGATCGATCCGACCGCGTCGATCAAGCGTGGCGTATTCGCTGCCGGGGACATCTGGATCTCTACCGAATACGTGTTTCGGCGCGACTCAGATGGCGACTACTGGCTGCTCGGCAACCGCTCCGGCCTGCTGCGCACACCGCGTGGCGTGGTATTCCCGGCCCCGATCACCGATGTGCTCGGGCAGATCCGCGCTGTCGACCTTGCGGTGACGTACGGGGTCGAGACCCCGGACCGAACACTGGCTGTGACCGCGGTCACGCTTCGGCCTGGGATGAGCCTGACTCCCGCCGATATCAGCGATGCGATGGCGAAGATGCCCGTCGGACTGCCGCCGGACATCGTGCACGTGGTACCGGACCTCGCGGTCAGCGCTTCCTACCGGCCAGTGGTCTCAGCGCTGCGGTCGGCCGGCGTACCCAAGGCCGGCCGTAACAGCTGGTACCTCGATGCCGATACGGGCAAGTACAAGAAGCTGACAGCCGCAGCGCGGTCGGCGCTCACTGAGAGTGACGACTCACACTCGCGGTAGTCTCGAATGGTCGGTCGGGCGCAACAGTCAGTCGGGCACAGGCGGTTAAGGAGCGCAATGGCGTGGAAACTCGGCGGTGTGTGCCGGAGGATAAGCAGTGGCCCCGTGGTTGTCATGATTGCTCTCGGTCTCGGGTCGGCGGGCACCGCCGCCGCTGACCCCTATCTGGTGCCCACGCCCGCACCTAGGCCGACAGTCTCCGTTGAAGGCGGCGCCGCCGCACCGGGCGGAGCGTCATCGGCTACGCCCGCCACGCCCGCCACGCCCGCCACGGCGGCCACAGCGACCTCCCCGGCCACCGGGGACGTCCTCGATCAGCTCGCCGAGCAATACGCGGTCGGGGCCGGCGGCGGCCAGCTGTCGAAACTGCTCAGGGTCTCACTCAAGCTTCGGGCGATGGGTTTCAAACCGTCCAAGCCGTACCTCGATGAGATCTCCACAGCGATGAAATACCGGCCGAATCAGAACCCGCTGATCTCGGCGCTCAAGAACACCATCGCCTACCAGCAGAAGATTCGGGCTCAGACTCAGCTCCTCCAGCAGGCGCAGTCCCAGCAGAACGCCGGCAGCGCCGTCATGGGTGCCGGTCAGATGCCCGGTGCCAGCAACCCCGCCG
>CAZGPT010000027.1:22690-25134 GCA_964527015.1 uncultured Mycobacterium sp.
CCCGCCGCACCGTAGCCGCCGTGCTCGACCCGAAACTGCTCGCAATCCTGGTGTGCCCGGCTGACCATGGGCCGCTGCTGTTGCTCGACGATGTGCTCTACAACCCCCGGCTGCGCAAGGCCTACCCTATTGAGGATGGCATCCCGGTGCTGCTCGTCGATGAGGCTGCCGACATCGGGCCGGCCGAACATGACCGGCTAATGGTGCAAGCCGGCCCTGACCGGTCCTGACCGGTCCTGATCCGTTTTCGGTGAGTCACGAGTTCCTTGAGGCTGATCCGGTCACAGCGGCCCGCCGCCTACTCGGTGCGGCATTCACCGCGCGCGGAGTGCGCGTCCGTATCGTCGAAGTGGAGGCCTACGGCGGCCCGCCCGACGGACCGTGGCCCGATCCGGCAGCACATTCCTATCAGGGCAGTAGCGTTCGCAACGCGGTGATGTTCGGACCCCCGGGCCGGCTCTACACCTATCGCAGTTATGGGATCCACGTGTGTGCAAACATTTCCTGCGGGCCGGACGGAGTCGCCGGCGCAGTCCTGCTGCGGGCGGCGCTCATCGAGACCGGGGGCCCCGATATCCGGAATCGCCGCGGACCGAATATCGCGGACAGCGCACTGACCCGTGGTCCCGGCAACCTGTGTTCGGCCCTGGCCGTCACCATGGACGACAATGGGCTGGACGTGTTCGATCCCCGCTCGCCGATCGTCGTGCAGTTGGGGGAGACGCAGCCGTGGCAGCAACCGACGGGTAAGGCTGGTCCGCGGGTGGGAGTCAGCCGGGCCGCCGACAGATGCTGGCGGTTCTGGATGCCAGATTGTCCGCAGGTGTCCGCCTATCGCCGCAGCCCCCGCGCGCCGCGGCCGGGCGAGAGCGACTGAAAGCGGGCCATGGGAGAAGATCAACCCATGGCCACGACGATCCTCGACGAGTTGCGCTGGCGAGAGCTCATCGCCCAGTCCACCGATATCGACGCCCTTGCCGCGGCGGCCGCGCAGCCGCCGTTGACCGTCTACGCCGGATTCGACCCGACGGCACCCAGCCTGCACGCCGGCAATCTGGTGCCGCTGCTGACCCTGCAGCGCTTCCAGCGCGCAGGTCACCGGCCGATTGTGCTCGCCGGCGGGGCGACCGGGCTGATCGGTGATCCCCGCGACGCCGGCGAGCGGACCTTGAACACTGCCGATACCGTCGCCCAGTGGTCCGAGCGCATTCGCGGCCAGCTCGAGCGGTTCGTCGAATTCGGCCATGCGCCGACCTCTGCGGTCATCGAAAACAACCTCACGTGGACACGCTCCCTCGGGGCGATCGAGTTCCTCCGCGACGTCGGCAAACACTTTTCGGTCAACGTGATGCTCGACCGCGACACCATCCGGCGCCGGCTCGACGGGGAGGGGATCTCCTATACGGAGTTCAGCTACATGCTCCTGCAGGCCAATGACTACGTGGAGTTGCACCAGCGACACGGGTGCGGATTGCAGATCGGCGGATCCGACCAGTGGGGCAATATCATCGCCGGCGTGCGGTTGGTCCGGCAGAAGCTCGGCGCGACCGTACACGCCCTGACCGTCCCGCTGGTCACCTCGGCCGACGGCACGAAATTCGGCAAGTCGACCGGCGGCGGCAGCCTGTGGCTGGACCCCGAGATGACCAGCCCGTACGCCTGGTATCAGTACTTCATCAACACCGCCGACGCCGATGTCATCCGCTACCTGCGCTGGTTCACCTTCCTGACCGCCGACGAACTCGCCGAGCTGCAAGAAGCCACGGCGGCCCGGCCGCACGAACGGGCGGCGCAACGCCTGCTGGCACGCGAGCTGACGACCCTGGTGCATGGTTCGGCGGCCACGGCCGCCGCGGAGCATGCCTCGAAGGCGTTATTCGGCCGCGGGGAACTCGACCGGCTGGATGAGGCCACCCTGGCGGCGGCGTTGCGGGAGACCACAGTGGCCGAACTGGGCGTCGGCGCGCCGAACGGCATCGTCGACCTGCTGGTGGCCACCGGATTGTCGGGGAGCAAAGGGGCGGCCCGGCGCACGATTGCCGAGGGTGGAGTGTCGGTCAACAACGTCCGAGTCGACAGCGAGGAATGGGCGGCGGGTGAGTCACACTTCCTGCATGGACGCTGGTTGGTGCTGCGGCGCGGCAGGCGGAATATCGCCGGCATCCGGCGTGTTGAGTAAGTCTGGCAGTGTGACGAAGGTCAAGCCCCCTGTCGCCCAGGGGATTTGACTCCGGCGATTGCCTGACGTAGTTTCATGTTCGTCGTTGTGACGCGGTTCGGCCGCTGAGCACGACGGCATCCCATCGGGAATGTTTCCGGAAACCGGAGCGTTCTCATCGTCTGGACAGCGACCACGCGGGAAAACCGCGGTGTCGATGTGCGGGCGTCCGCGGATGCAAGCGGGTGTGTTGTTTGAGAACTCAATAGTGTGTTTGGTGGTTTTT
>CAZGPT010000028.1:0-24630 GCA_964527015.1 uncultured Mycobacterium sp.
ATGACCATGTCGACGGCTTTCTGGACGGTCTCGGCCGTCGGATCCTCCGGGGAATTGTCCTGGGACATCATCAGCATGCCCAGTCCGTCCTGGGTGTCACTGAACAGGCTGACCTGACCCTTGAACGCGGGATCCCACAGGTCGTCGACGGTGGTGATATCCCGGCCGGTGGCGGCCCGGTTGTAGGCCAGTCCCACCATGCCGGCCATATACGGGGCGGTGTATTCGCGGCCGGGGTCGGACTTGCTATCCATCAGGTCGGCGCGCAGATTCTTCTTATTGGTCCATCGGAGTTCGCCGATCGGGTTGAGCCAGTCCAGTCCGGCCAGCCGGGTCGCCAGGAACTGGGTGGGCACCACCAGGTCGGCGCCGATGTCCTGACGGCGCGACAGCGGTTCCTTGTTCTTGGCGAACCATTCCTCGTTGTCGTTAAAATCCTCTTTGTAGTCGACGGTCAGCCCACTGGCGGTCTGAAAGCCGGCGATGAAGCCGTCCGCCATATAGAGCGGCCAGTTGGAGATCCGTAGTCGGCCCGCGGCCGGGCTCCCATCGTCGTCCGGCGCCGCCGGTGCGCCCGGTGAGGACCCGGAAGACGACCTGGTGTCCGAGCCGCACGCGGCCAAGAACGATGGTCCCAGAATCAGGGCGGCTGCGGCCGCGGCGCCACCGCCGATGAACCGCCGGCGCGAGTTCAGCCGCGCCGGGATCCGCGGGTCGATTTCTGCCATGGTGTTGCCTTTCATCTCGGGCTTGTCGGGACTCAGCTGCCCGTTGAGGGCAGGGGGGTGGCGGCGGCCGCCAATACCAGGGCGGCGTCCGGTGACCACCCGACGTGGACGTCGTCGCCTGGCCGCAACATCGGCAGATCCTGTTCCGGTCCGACGTGGGCAACCACCGGTGATCCATCGGCGGCGGCCAGCTCCAGGCGCAGCAGCGGGCCCTGGAAAGTGAGGTCGACGACCGTGGCACGTACGGCCGCCAGGTCCGCGGCGGGTAGCCCCACCGACACTCGTACCCGTTCCGGACGCACCATGAGGGTGGCCGGGCTCCCGGTGGCCGAACCGCTGATGGCCGGATCTCCGATAGCCGCGCTTCCCTCGCCGGGCCGCGCCCTCAGGGTGGTCCCCAGAACGTCGATCTCGACATGGTCGCGGTTCACCCGGCCGGTCTGGCGCCCCTGCCAGAGGTTGGCCTGCCCGATGAAACCGGCGACGAACACGGTCGCGGGCCGGTCGTAGATCTCGGCGGGGGTGCCGATCTGCTCAACCTTGCCGACGTTCATGACCGCGATGCGATCGCTCATCGTCAGCGCCTCCTCTTGATCGTGGGTGACGTAGACGAAGGTGATACCCAGTTCGCGCTGGATTCGTTTGAGTTCGAACTGCATGACATGGCGGAGCTTGAGATCGAGCGCGCCGAGCGGCTCATCGAGCAGCAGGGCGCTCGGGTAGTTGACCAGAGCGCGGGCCAACGCCACCCGCTGCTGCTGGCCGCCGGAAAGCTGGGCGGGTTTGCGCAGCGCGAAGTCGGTCAGCCGCACGACTTCGATCATCTCGTCGACGTCTCTTTTCACCCGCTCCTTATTCTTCTTCCGGCTGCGCGGGCCGTAGGCGACGTTGTCCCACACCGTCATATGCGGAAACAGCGCGTAGTGCTGGAACACGGTGTTGACGTTGCGCTTATTGGGCGAGACCCTCGAGACGTCCACGCCGCCGAGCCGGATGGCTCCCTCGGTAGGGGTGTCGAAACCGGCGATCATCCGCAACGTGGTGGTCTTTCCGCAGCCCGACGGTCCGAGCATGGAGAAGAACTCGCCCGCGCCGACGGAGAAGTCCGCGTCATCGACGGCGATGTAGTCCGCGAAGCGCTTGGTGACGTGATCGATCTCTATGACCGGTGATGGGGCGGTGGCGCCGGTGTCGGTCAGGACCGTCCTCCTCGGTGTCCGGGTGGTCCCAGGCGATGAAAGCTCGGTAAACCTTCGCCCATTTCCACCGCATCCGCAATACAGCGGGCGGGGATTTTCGCTGGCCACCCTGCTACATCGCTGGGCAGCTCGGCTACATATGCGCCCCACCATCGATACGGACCTCGGTGCCGGTGATGAAGAAGGCCTCCGGGCTGCCGAGCATCGCCACCACCGCCGCCACCGCGGCGGGGTCGGCGAAGATGGCACCGTCCGGCAGCGGTAACCCTGGTGCGACCCGGTCGAAGAGCTTGAAGTTCGCATCATCGGGCAGACCCGGTCCCACGCTCTGCCTTGACTGCCCGGTCCCGTCGGTCATGCCCGACGAGATGGAACCCGGCTGCACCGAGTTGAACCGGATTCCCTCCCTGCCGAACTCGGCGGCCAGCGCGTGGGTCATCGCGAGCACGCCTCCCTTGGAGGCCGCGTAGGCGGACATATACGGATGGGCGAAGGTCGCCGAGGTGGAACTGAAGTTCACCACCGCCGGAGCGTTACCACGACGCAGTGCCGGCAGGGCCTCGCGGATCACCAGGAAGGTGCCCACCAGGTTCACCCGCAGCACCCGCTCGAAATCGGCCAGCGTGGTGTCGAGGAGGTGCGCCGAGCGCAGTATTCCCGCCACGTTCACCAAGGTGTCCAGACCGTCCAGGAGGCCGACCGCCCGGCCCACGCCGGCGATCACCGAGTCCTCGTCGCCGACGTCCATCACCATGGTGTTCAGCCGATCGGCGGCCGATCCGGCCTTGGCGGCAGTGTCGTCAAGGCCGGATCGGCTGATGTCTGCAGCCATCACCTTGCCTCCCTCGTCCAGGACACGAAGCACACAGGCCTGGCCGATTCCGGAGCCCGCGCCGGTGACCAGAACCCGACGATCGATATAGCGCTGCAAGCTCATCCCGGAAACTCCTGTCTGTCCGGCGCGCCCGGTGGTCGAATCGGTGACACCGCGACGGTTTATCGCCTAGGTTGCGAGACGACATTGGAACACGTTTCAGTTACGGATAAGCACCGACATCACATGGCGAACAGGTCCGCGGATCGCTGGTCTCCGGGAATCGCGCTGGGCAAAGGCGTCTCGGGCCCCATGGAGGCCATCGGGGGTCTGTTCGCGATGTCCGCCGACGCGGTCCGCTATCTGTTCCAGCGTCCGTTCCAGTTGCGGGAGTTCCTCGAACAGTCCTGGTTCGTCGCCCGGGTCTCGCTGGCACCGACCGTCCTGGTGGCGATCCCGTTCACGGTGCTGGTGAGTTTCACCCTCAACATCCTGCTGCGCGAACTCGGTGCCGCCGACCTGTCGGGCGCGGGTGCGGCCTTCGGCGCGGTGACCCAGGTCGGCCCGCTGGTGACGGTGCTGATCGTGGCGGGGGCGGGAGCCACCGCGATGTGCGCGGACCTGGGATCGCGCACCATTCGCGAAGAGATCGCCGCGATGGAAGTGCTTGGTATCAATCCGGTTCAGCGGCTGGTAACCCCGCGGATGCTCGCTTCGGCGCTGGTGGCGCTGCTGCTCAACTCGCTGGTGGTCATCATCGGCATCCTGGGCGGTTACGTGTTCTCGGTGTTCGTCCAGAACGTCAACCCCGGCGCGTTCGCCGCCGGTATCACCCTGCTCACCGGAATACCCGAAGTCATCATCTCGTCGGTGAAGGCCATGCTGTTCGGGTTGATCGCCGGCCTGGTCGCCTGCTACCGAGGGCTGATGATCAGCGGTGGCGGGGCCAAGGCGGTGGGCAACGCGGTCAACGAGACTGTGGTCTACGCGTTCATGGCACTGTTCGTGGTCAACGTGGTGGTTACCGCCATCGGCATCCGGATGACGGCGGGCTGAGCCGGTGAGCACTATGACCGTCCTGCGGACCAACTACCCGCGGGTGTTCCGTGAGTTGCGCCGTCCGATCCGTTTCTTCGGCCGCCTCGGTGACCACACGGTGTTCTATGCCAAGGGCATCGTCGGGATTCCGCATGCCGCGATCCGCTATCGCACCGAGGTCATCCGGCTGATCGCCGAAATAAGCATGGGTGCCGGCACGCTGGCGATGATAGGCGGCACGGTGGCCATCGTCGGGTTTCTCACCCTGGCCGCGGGCGGAACCCTCGCTGTGCAGGGCTACTCGTCGCTGGGCAATATCGGCGTGGAGGCACTGACCGGGTTCCTGGCAGCGTTCATCAATGTCCGCATCTCCGCCCCGGTGGTGGCCGGTATCGGCCTTGCCGCCACATTCGGCGCCGGGGTGACCGCCCAGCTGGGGGCGATGCGGATCAACGAGGAGATCGACGCCCTGGAGTCGATGGGGATCCGGCCGGTGGAGTACCTGGTCTCGACCAGGCTGCTGGCCGGGATGGTCGCCATCGCGCCGCTCTACTCGATCGCGGTCATCCTGTCGTTCCTGGCCAGCCAGTTCGTGACGGTAGCGCTCTTCGGACAGTCGGCCGGGCTGTACAACCACTATTTCGACACCTTCCTCAACCCGATAGACCTGCTGTGGTCGTTCGCCCAGGCTGTGCTGATGGCCATCACCATCCTGCTGGTCCATACCTATTTCGGATACTTCGCCGCGGGTGGCCCCTCCGGCGTCGGCGTCGCCGTCGGGAATGCGGTGCGGACCTCGCTCATCGTGGTGGTGTCGGTGACCCTGCTGGTGTCGCTGGCCGTCTACGGTTCCGACGGCAACTTCAACCTCTCCGGATAACCGCCATGGCCACCAAACGCAGAACCACCGATATCCGCCCACTGGCGGGGGCGCTGACGGTGTTGGCGCTGGTCGTCGTGGTGGTGTTGGCCGTGGGCCTGTTCCAGGACAGCTTCAGCAGAAGTGTCCCGGTGACCGTCATCGCCGACCGTGCGGGCCTGGTGATGTACCCGAACGCAAAGGTCAAGATCAACGGTGCGCCGGTGGGCAAGGTGGCCTCGATCGAACCGCGGCCCGGCGGCGGGGCAGTGCTGCACCTGGCCATCGAGCCGGCCGCGGTCGACGCCATTCCGGCAAACGTCGGGGCCGAGATCACCTCCTCGACGGTGTTCGGCGCCAAGTTCGTCGAATTGGTGGCACCGAGTCAGCCTTCCCCGGCAGCCCTGCAGGCCGGGACGGTCATCCAGGGCGGCGATAACGTCACCGTCGAGCTGAACACGGTGTTCCAGAAACTGGTGTCGGTGCTGTCGGCGGTCGAGCCCGCCAAGCTGAACCAAACCCTGGGCGCGCTGGCGAAGTCGCTCGACGGCCGGGGAGAGCGATTCGGACAGACCCTCGTCGACCTCGACAGCGCCCTGAGCACGCTCAACCCGGCGCTGGACAGTCTCAACAGCGCCCTGGCGGTGTCGCCTCGGGTGTTCGATGCCTTTGCCGACGCCTCACCGGATCTGCTGGACACCGTCGCCAACACCACCCGCATCGGCGAGACCGTGGTCGATACCCAGGACAGCCTGGACGCCCTGCTGGTCAGCGCCATCGGACTGGGGGATATCGGGACCGACGTACTCTCCGAGAACCGGCAACCGCTCACCAATGTCCTGCACCTGCTGGTGCCGACCACCGACCTCGCCAACCAGTACAACCCCGCATTGACGTGCGGTCTGGCCGGGCTACTCCCGCTGGCCAACGGACCCGGAATTCCGGTGCCGGGCGCGGTCCTGCTGCAAGGATTCTTCCTCGGCCGTGAGCGCTACCGCTATCCGGGCAATCTGCCGAAGGTCGCCGCCAAGGGCGGACCGCAGTGCACCGACCTGCCCAACGTCGGATACGAGCAGCGGCCTCCCTATGTGGTGACCGATATCGGCGCCAACCAGGCCCAGTACGGCAACCAGGGCATCCTGCTGAACTCCGACGGCCTCAAGCAGGCGTTATTCGGCCCCCTCGACGGCCCACCCCGCAACACCGCACAGATCGGTCAGCCCGGCGGATGATCAGCCTGCGCACGACCGGCCTCAAGATCGGCATCTTCATGGTGGTGATGCTGATCCTGACCGCAGCCCTGTTCATGATCTTCGGCCAGTACCGCGGCGGTCCCGAGAACTCCTACACCGCCGTCTTCGACGATGTTTCGAGCCTGAAGAGCGGGGATTCCGTCCGGGTGGCCGGGGTGCGGATCGGAACGGTCAACAACGTCGATCTGAGGCCGGACAACACCGTGCACGTCGGGTTCGGAGCTGACCGCGACATCGTGCTGACGGCGGGCACGAAGGCGGCGGTGCGCTATCTCAACCTGGTCGGTGACCGCTATCTGGAACTTCTCGACGCCCCGGGGCCGGCCGTGATCCAGCCGTCCGGATCGGTGATACCCGCGGACCGCACCGAGGCGGCCCTGGACCTCGACCTGCTCCTCGGTGGGCTCAAACCGGTTGTCCAGGGACTCAACCCGCAGGCCGTCAACGCCCTGACCAATTCGCTGATTCAGATCCTGCAGGGCCAGGAGAGCAATGTCGAGTCGCTGTTCGCGAAGACGTCGGCGTTCTCGGGCGCACTGGCCGACAACAGCCAGACCGTCCAGCAGCTGATCGACGATCTGAACGCGGTACTGGCAACCATCAGCAAGGACGGCGACAAGTTCTCCGTCGCGGTTGACCGGCTCGAGACCCTGATCACCGGCCTGTCCGCGGACCGGGATCCGATCGGCACCGCGATCACCGCGCTGGACGACGGCACCGCGTCACTGACCGATCTGCTGACCGAGGCCCGGGCGCCGCTGGCCGGGACCGTCGACGAGTTGGCCAGACTGGCTCCGATTCTCGATCAGGACAAGGAAACCCTGGACCTCGCCCTGCAGAAGGCTCCCAAGAACTACCGCAAACTGGTCCGGCTCGGCTCCTACGGCAGCTGGATCAATCAGTACCTGTGCGGGATGTCGTTCCGGGTCAGCGACCTGCAGGGCCGGACCGCCTACTTCCCGTGGATCATGCAGCACACCGGAAGGTGTGCCGAGCCGTGACGAATCGCAGACGCCCATGCTGAAATATCATGGCTCCCAACTCATTCGCTCCGGCTTCATCGGGCTGACACTGATCGTCCTCATCATCACCGTCGGCCTACAGCCGCAGCGACTGGCCACGCTGGCGACGTCCGTTCATCATCAGGCACTGTTCACCGAGGTCGGCGGCTTGGCACCGGGTAACGACGTCAAAGTCTCCGGGGTCAAGGTCGGGACGGTCTCGGAGGTATCGCTGGGCCGCGGGCCGAATCTTGGCAAGGCGCAGGTGACGTTCGCGGTGAACGGGAAAGTCCGGCTCGGTTCGGCGAGCACGGCGCATATCCGCACCGGGACCCTGCTGGGTCAGCGGGTGCTGACGCTGGAGTCCGCCGGCGAGGGCCGGCTGATGCCAGGCGAGGTCATTCCGGTCTCGCGCACCGGCTCGCCCTACTCGCTGACCGATGCACTCGGAGAGTTCACCGCCAACACCGCCGAGACCGACACCGCCGCGCTCAACCAGTCACTGGACACGCTGTCGAGCACTATCGACCGGCTGACGCCGCACCTCGGGCCGACTTTCGATGGGATCAGCCGGATCTCCAGGGCGCTCAACGAACGCAACGCCGCGCTCACGGACCTGCTCACCAGCGCCGCCGAGGTGACCGATGTCCTCTCCGAGCGCAGCCAGCAGGTCAACGCCCTCATCCTCAATGCCAACGAGTTGCTGGGAGTGCTCGAAGAGCGCCGCTATGCCATCGTCAACCTGCTGGTCAACACCTCCGCGCTGTCGCAGCAGCTGAGCGGCCTGGTAGCCGACAACGAGCAGGAACTGGCACCGGCGCTGGCGAAACTCAATGCGGTGACCGCGATGCTGCAACGGAACAATGACAATGTCGGCAAGGCGATGGCCGGTCTGGCCAAATTCCAGCTGACCCAGGCCGAAGCGGTGAACAACGGCTTCTACTACAACGCCTTCGTGGCCAACCTCAGCCCCGCGCAGACGCTGCAGCCGTTCTTCGACTATGCGCTCGGCTTCCGGCGCGGGGTGGACGCCGGCCAGCCACCGGACAACGCCGGGCCGCGCGCGGAATTCCCCTTCCCCTACAACGGTATTCCCCAGCCGAATGAGACCTGGGGCCCACCACCGGGGCCGCCCTGATGCGAAAACGTCCCACCCCGTTCCTCGCCGCCCTGCTGGCCCTGCTGCTCGCCGGGGGGGTGGCCGTGCTGGCTCGCAATATCGCCTTCAAACCCACTACCATCACCGCTTACTTCACCAGTGCCACGGCGATTTATCCCGGCGACGACGTCCGGGTCGCCGGTGTGCGGGTCGGCACCATCAAGGCGATCGAACCGATGGGCACCAAGGCGAAGATGACCCTCACCGTCGACCGCGCGGTGCCCATTCCGGCCGATGCCAGGGCGGTCGTGGTCGCCTCGAACCTGGTCGGCGCACGGTATATCCAACTCGCACCGGCCTACGGGGCGCAGGGCGAACCAGCCGGGCCCACGATGAACGACGGTGCGGTCATCGACACCGACCGCACGGCCGTGCCCGTCGAGTGGGACCAGGTCAAGGAGCAGTTGACCAGGCTGGCAACCGATCTCGGACCCGCACTCGACCAATCCACGTCGTCGGTGGGCCGGTTCATCGACAGCGCCGCGGGCGCCCTGGCCGGTAACGGCGAGAAGTTGCGCGACACCATCGCCCAGCTTTCCGGGCTGAGCCGCATCCTCGCCGACGGCAGTGGCAATATCGTCGACATCATCGAGAACCTGCAGACCTTCGTCACGGCGCTGCGGGACAGCAACGTCCAGATCGTCCAGTTCCAGGACCGGTTGGCCACCGTAGCCGGTGTGCTCGACGGTAGCCGCTCGGATCTGGACGCCGCGCTGACCAACCTCTCCAGCGCAGTGGTGGACGTCAAGCGGTTCGTCGCGGGCAGCCGCAACCAGACGGCTGAGCAGATCGGGCGGCTGAGCGATGTCGTCCGCAATCTAAGCGAGAATCAGGCCTCGTTGAAGAACCTGTTACACGTCGCCCCCAACGCAATCGGAAACAGCTACAACATCTACAACCCGGATATCCAAAGTGCCCTCGGCGGTTTCGCGCTGGCGAACTTCTCCAACCCGCTCCAGGTGGTCTGTGCGGCGATCGGCGCCATCGAGAACGCGACTGCCAGTGAAACAAGCAGACTGTGCTCGCAGTATCTGGGCCCGGCCCTGCGCTTGATCAACTTCAATTATCTGCCGCTGCCGTTCAACGCCTATCTGGGCAAGTCCCCGAGTCCGTGGAACCTGGTCTACTCCGAGCCGAAACTGGCCCCCGGTGGCGAGGGCGGTGCGGCGCCGGTCGAACTTCCGCCCTCGATCTCGGCCTACACCGGACTCGACGGGGATGTACCGCCGCCGGCCGGATGGGGCGGTCCACCAGATCCGCGCCAGGGTGCCTACACACCCGACGGCCTGCCCGCCGGTCCGCAGCCTGCGCTTTTCCCGGGTGCGCCGGTGCCGGCCGGTGTCACCCACGGTCAGGCGTCGGCCCCCACGCCGGTCAACCCCTCGAATGTGCAGGACATGCTGCTGCCAGCCGAATCGGCGCCGGTGCCACCGCCGCCGATGCCACCGCCGGTACCGCTTCCCGCCGGGGTGGGGGAGCCGCCGTCATGATGTTCCCCGTGTTCCCCGGATGGCGCCGGATGACGGCTGCCGTGGTCGGCCTCGCGATAACCGTCTCGCTGAGTGGCTGCGGGTTCGGTGGACTGAACTCGTTGCCGCTGCCCGGTGCGGTGGGACGAGGTCCGGGAGCCACCACGTACCACGTCGAGATCGCCAACGTCAGCACGCTGGAGCCGAACTCGCCGGTTCTGGTCGGAGACGTGGTGGTCGGCAGCGTCAACGGGATGACGGTTCGGAACTGGCATGCCGACGTCGAGATCTCGGTCAAGCCGGAGGTCACGATCCCCGCCAACGCGGTTGCCACGGTGGGGCAGACCAGCCTGCTGGGGTCGATGCATCTTGCGTTGAACCCACCGCTGGGACAGTCGCCCACCGGCCGGCTCAGTCCGGGGGCGACCCTGGACCTGAACAAGTCCTCCACCTACCCGTCCACTGAGCAGACGCTGTCGGCGCTCTCGGTGGTCATCAACGGGGGCGGAGTCGGCCAGATCGGCGATATCGTCACCGAACTGAACGCGGCGTTGGGCGGCCGGGAACCGCAGATCCGGGATCTTCTGACCCGTCTGAACGACTTCATCGGGGTGTTGGCCGATCAACGCGACAACATCAACGCGTCGGTGGTCGCGCTGAACCGGCTGGCCGGAACCTTCGCCGGGCAGCGCGACGTGCTGACCCGGGCCCTGGACCGGATTCCGCCGGCCCTGGACGTCTTGGTGGCCGAGCGGCCCCGGCTGACCGCAGCGCTGGACAAGCTCGGCGGGTTCAGCACCCTGGCGGCCAGCCTGGTCAGCGACACGCAGGCAGACTTGGTTCGTAATTTGCGCAACTTGGAACCCACACTGAGGTCGCTGGCCGACGTGGGCCCGCAACTGGACTCGGCGCTGGCCTACTTCTTTGCCTTCCCGTACGGGCAGGCGACCATCGACCGCGCGATCAGGGGCGACTACCTCAATCAGTACATTATCTTCGATTTCACCGTTCCGAGGCTGAAGAAAACTCTCTTCCTGGGCACCCGGTGGGGCCAGGAAGGCGCGAAACTCGTTCCGGCTCCTGGTGACCCGTGGTACGCCACCTACACCTACGACCCACTCAACGCGCCGTTCAGTCCGCCGCCGGCCGTAGCGGCCGACGGCTCCGGCGCACCCGATCCGGTCCCGCCGGAGCTGGAGCTCGCCCCCTTGGACGAGGGAGGGAATTGATGCTCACCCGATTCGTGCGAACCCAGTTGGCGATCTTCACGATTGCGTCGATCGTCGGCGTCGCGGCGATGCTCGTGGTCTACATGCAGGTGCCGACACTGCTCGGGATCGGGCGGATCACGGTCAAGCTTGAACTGTCCAGAACCGGTGGGCTCTACCAGTTTTCCAATGTCACCTACCGGGGCGTGCAGATCGGAAAGGTCACCGACGTGCGGCCCGTCCGCGGCGGCGCGGAAGCCACCCTGTCGCTAGCAACGTCGCCGAAGATTCCGGCCGACCTGCAGGCCAGGGTGCTCAGTGTCTCCGCGGTCGGGGAGCAGTACGTCGACCTGCTTCCCCATACCGATTCGGGACCCTATCTGCGGGACGGCTCGGTGATCGCGATGACCGACACGACCGTCCCGCAGCAAGTGGGCCCGATGCTCGACCAGGTGAGCGCACTGCTGCAGAGCATCCCCAAGGACCGGCTGAGCCAGCTCCTGGACGAGTCGTTCAACGGCCTCAATGGTTCGGGAGACGATCTGGCGGCCCTGTTGGACTCCTCGTCCACGGTGGTTGCGGACTTCGACCGGGTTGCCGACCGGGCGCGAACCCTGGTCGAGGACGCGCAGCCACTGCTGGACGGTCAGGCGGTGTCCGCGAACGCGCTACGCAGTTGGGCCCGCAGTCTGGCCGGGTTGACCGGTCAGCTGTCGGCCAGCGATCCGCAGCTCCGCGGCGTCCTCGCCGACGGTCCGGGCGCCCTTACAGAAGTCTCCCAGCTGCTTGATCAGGTCAAGCCCACCCTGCCGGTCTTGCTGGCGAACCTCACGACAGTCAGTCGTATCGCGGTGACTTACAACCCGTCCCTGGAGCAACTCCTGGTGTTGCTGCCGCCCTATATCGCGTCGGTTCAGGCGGTGGGTTTGCCCCGCAACAATCCGACCGGGTTCACCCAGGGTGACTTCACCCTGACCATCAACGATCCACCGGCCTGCACGGTGGGTTTCCTGCCGCCCTCGTCGTGGCGCTCACCGTCGGATCTCTCCGATGTCGACACCCCGGACGGCCTGTACTGCAAGTTGCCGCAGGACTCCCCGATCGGAGTCCGTGGCGCTCGCAACTATCCGTGTATGGGTCAGCCCGGAAAGCGAGCCCCCACCGTTGAACTGTGTGAGGGCGAAGGTGACTTCCAGCCGCTGGCGATGCGGCAGCACGCCCTCGGTCCCTACCCCTTCGACCCCAACCTGATCGCTCAGGGCATCCCGCCGGATGATCGGGTCACGTTCGAGGACCATATCTACGGGCCATTGGAGGGCACCCCGATGCCACCACCGGCCCCTCCGGTCCCCCCACCGTCGGCACCACCCGTGGCACCAGCGCCGGCCGCGCCGTCGGCCGGGGTCGCCCCCAGCGCCTTCACCCCCGACGGCGGGGGTCCATCGGTGGCGATTGCCACCTACGATCCGAAGACCGGGCAATTCGCCACACCGAACGGCACCGTTGCCAGACAGACCGATGTCGTTGCGCACGACGGCGAACAGAGTTGGACCGACCTGCTGCCCACCGGCTGAGTCTGCTCAGCCCACCTTGACCAGCTTGAACGGCATGGCGATGAACACCGACAAACTCCGCCCGCAGGCGCCGCTTGGGCCGGTGGTCGAATCCTCACCAACCAGGACGTTCGAGGTCGGGTCGGTGTAGTCGCCGCCCGGGGTCATTCTCTTGAACCTGAACACCTGAAAGCCATCAGCCGTGGATCCATCGGCACACGGAATCCACTGCGGGACAACATGTTTAACATACCACTCACCACTGGTCTGGTAGATCGGCGCCGTCCAGCCCTGATCGCTGGTCACCGTTCCGGTGCACTCGGTGGGATAGCTGCATTGTGAGGAAACGGTCCAGATCGCGCGGACACTGATCTGGTCGACGAAGATGTCGTTGGAGCGGGACCACTCACCGTTGGAGGTCGCGGTGAACGTCCCGTTCAGGGCCCACTCGGCGGAGGCGCGGGCCGGCGCAGCAGCCGCCGCACCAGACAGTAGGGCCGCGGTCAGCAAGGTGGCCAGCACACGGGGCATGACGCGATTATCACTGTTCGGTATCGCGCCGCGCAGCGAGATGGCCGACAGCCATCAATTTGACGTGCTCCCCGCCATGAATGGCGGGGATTCCCGTGCGGCTACGCCGCGGTTGGGGTGCTTCCTGCTTCATCGCCTCGCGCCTCCCGATGAGTAGGAGGACTTACCGCGGCTCCACAGGCGTTTCGTCTCTCCGCCCGACCGGCGGCGAGAATGATCCTGGCGGCGTTGTGGTCTCGATCGTGAACCACCTCGCAGGAGGGGCACGTCCACTGCCGGATCTGTAGTGGGAGTTCGTCGAGGCGGTGCCCACACCCAGGTGTGGAGCAGGTTTTGCTCGATGCCAGCCACCGCGACACCGCGTGTACGGTGCGCCCGTAGCGGTCGGCTTTCTCGCCGATGATCCGCACGAATTGGCCCCACCCGGCATCGCTGATCGCTCGTGCCAGGCGGCGCTTTTTGACCATGCCCACGATGTTGAGGTCTTCGACGTGGATCACTTGGTTGTCGCGAACCAACGCCAAAGCCTGCTTGTGGTGATAGTCCCGCCGCGCACGGGCGACCTCGTTGTGCGCGACGGCCACCTTGCGCCGCGACTTGTCTCTGCTGGCTGATCCTTTCTGTCGGCGGGACTTCTCCCGCTCCAACCGTGCCAGTTTGCGCAGCTTGCGCCGCAAGTGCTTCGGATTGGCGATATCGGACCGCCCGCCATCGGTGGCGGCGGTCGTAGCCAGCCGAGCGATCCCCAGATCCACCCCGGCCTCCCGGTCGGTCGCCGGCAACGGTGAGGCCGGCACGTCGACGACGAAGCTGGCGTAGAAGTGGCCGTCGGGTTCCCGGATGATCGTGACACTCGACGGCGCCGACGGCAGATCGCGTGACCAGCGCACCCGGACCTCGCCGACCTTGGCCACAAACAGCCGGCCGTGGGGTCGGATCGAGAAGCCGTTGCGGGTGAGCCGGAATGACTGCCGGTAATCCTTGCGGGACTTGAACTTGGGTCGATTGACCCTGCGGCCCTTGCGTTTCCCGCTGGCCGAGTCGAAGAAGTTGCGCCAGGCTCGCCGTGAGTCGTTGACCGATTGCACCAGCGCCACACTCGGTACCTCGCGCAACCAGGCCCGCTCCTCGGTGGTCTTCGTTGCAGTGATCACCCGGCGCTGAATCTCGCTGTCGGAGAGCTTCACCCCCGCGCGATACACCTCGTCGCGGACCCGCAGCGCGTCGTTGAACACGACCCGAGCGCACCCGAACACCCTCGCCAGCATCTGCTGCTGGGCCGGTGTCGGTTCGATGCGATACCGATAACGCATCTGCATACCGCAACCGTAGAGGTGCCCACTGACAACGACGACCTACCGAGTTCAACGGCGAGGCCGACCACGTCCACCTGCTCGTCGCCTACCCACCCGCCGTGGCGATCTCGCAACTCGTCCAGCGACTCAAAGGCCGCACGGCCTACGCCGTCCGCCGCGAATTCACCGGCGCGTGCGTACGCGCCCGCATGCGCGGACACCTCTGGTCGCCGTCGTAGTTCGCGGTCTCCTGCGGCGGCGCACCCCTGTCGATCATCAAGCAATACATCGACGGACAAACCCGACCACTCTGACCGGCGGGCTGCGCCCGCCGAACAACGGGATGGACTCACCCCGGACTGAAGTCCGAGGCTTGCGCCCAAGATTTCGGTCAGGCCACCGAGGTCGGGGCGGGTTGCCGCCCGCGTCCGCCTCGGTAACCGTCCGCCGGACTCAACCCCACTCATGGTTCATCGCCCGCGACTCGGTGATCTCCTCGATCGTCTTGATATCGCGCAGGCGCGGCCTGCTCAACGCGATCAGCAGAAATGCGGTCAGTGCCATCACCGCGCCGAGCCCGAAAACGATGGTGTAGCTGCTCTCCGGTGGGAACCCGGTGCCGTTGCGGCTCAGCAGAACAGCGACGAGCGCGGCGGCCGTTGAGGCCCCCACGGTCCGGGCGATGGCATTCACACTCGTCGCCACACCGGTCTCGGCAGGTTCGACCTCGCGGACCACCAGTGCCGGCAGGGCACCGTAGGCCAGACTGATATAGGTGTTGATCAGGACGCCGGCGATGATCACCTGCCAGACCGCTGAGTGTGCGACGGTGAGAATCGCGAATCCGGCGCTGCCGATCGTCGTACCCACCAGGAGAACCCGTTGGGCGCCGAAGCGGTCGATATAGCGGCCGCTGACCAAGGCGGCGAGGAACCCGGCGAAGGCGCCCGGGAGCAGGAACACCACACTGGCCTTCAACACGGAGGCACCGAACCCGTACCCGCTGGCGGTCGGCGTCTGAACGAAAGTGGTCAGCCCCAGAAATCCGAAGTAAAGACCCATTCCCACCGCGATCGTGGCGATATTGGTCATCAGGATCGGCCGCCGGGTGAGCATCACCGTCGAGACCAGGGGACGCGGGCAGCGACGCTCCCACCACCACCACAACCCCAGGACGGCCGGCCCGGCCACGGCCGACCCGACCGTCCGGATCGAGCTCCATCCCCAGATACCACCCTGGGTGACCGCCAGCAGCACCAGCGACAGGCCGACGGCCAGTCCGACCGCCCCAGCCCAGTCCACCGACCCCACGGTCAGCCGCGGGCGACGCGGCACAACCACCACGACGGCGCAAATCACCAGGACCAGGAACACCGCGGTGAACCAGAAAGTCCGCTGGTAGCCGGCGTCTCCGCGGATCAGCAGCCCGGTGATTACCAGGCCCATGCCGCCGCCGAAGCCGAGCACGCCGGACAGCACCGCCATCGCGCCCATCAGTCGGTCGGTCGGCAGCTCCTCCCGCAGGATCGACACTGCGATCGGATAGAGCGAGAAGGATGCGCCCTGCAGCACCCGTGCGGCAATCAGCAGCGGCAACGACTCCGTCATGGCAGCCAGCAACGAGCCGGCCAGCACGACGGCCAGCACCAGAAGCAGCACATGCTTCTTGATGTTCAGGTCCGCCAGGCGGCTGATGAGGGGAGTGGTGGCCGCCGCCGCCAGCAGGTTGGCCGTCACCGTCCAGCTCACCTCGACGGTCGAGGCGTCGAGCTGACGAGCCATCACCCCAAGGATCGGGACGACGCCGGTCTGCAGCACCGCCACGGTCAGCGCCACCACGCTCATCGTCCCGACCAGCAGCGCCGGCGAGGGTGCGCTGCGGTTCGGTGATCCGGAACCGATCACCTCGGCACCCGACACCGCGCACCCCTCACTGCTGCCCCGACCCTTGATTATCGGGCCTAAGGAATATGCGAGGATTCCGGGGTGGTCACGGCTCACGCTCTGTTCGTCGCCGCAGAAAACGGCACCTTCGAGCCAACCGAGTACGCGCGCAGCGGCTGGTCCGAGGACATGGTGAACGGACCGGCCCTGGTCGGCCTGGCGGCATGGTCGCTGGAACGCGAATTCGAGGCTGTCGGCTTCCGAGCGGTCCGGTTCACCGCGGATCTGTTCCGTGCCGCGCGCAAGCTGCCGACCGGCGTGCGGACCCGCATGGTGCGCGATGGACGGCGAATCCGGATCAACGAATGCGAGCTGCTCCAGAACGGGGTCGCAGTGGCCCGGGCCACCATGGTGCAGTTCCGGGCGTCCGGCCCGCCACCGGGTCGGGAGTGGGTCGGCCCGGAACCGGACTTCAGCCCGCCCACCATGGTGGACATCTGCCCGGACGCATACCTCGTGGGCAGCGACGACGCCGGATGGAGCAGCTCAGTGGGGTTGGACGACGGGGTCACCGCGCACCAGAACGCCTCCCGGAAGCGCGTCTACCACAGCATCGCCGAGGTGGTGGCCGGAAACCCCGCCACCCCGTTCGTGCGTGCGGTCGTCGCCGCCGAGGCGACCAGCCTGGTCACCAACCTCGGTACCAAAGGTATCGGCTATATCAACGCCGACCTGACCGTCGCACTGTCACGCCCGCCGGTCGGCGATCACATCGGCCTGCAAGCTGATTCACACTGGTGTGCCGAGGGCATCTCGGTCGGAAGCGCGACACTCTTCGACGATCTCGGGCCGTTCGGCCTCGGCATGGTGACCGCTCTCGCGAATCCGGCAGCCCAGATCGACTTCGGCCGCCTCAAACCCTCTCCTGCCCTGAACGTCTGAGTGTGCCGGGAGCGCCGTGTTCACCCCGGGATCGCCGAGCGGCCCGGAACTGGCCGGACCGCAGACGTCAGTCGCGAACCCAGACCGAGATATAGCCGAGGGGGATTCCGGTCCGGGCCGCAATACACTCCCGGGCGGCCAGCTCGACGCCGCCACGGGTAGGTGCCTCGGCGGAGTCTTTGATCTCCGGAATCGTGATGACCCAGCGGCTGCCGTCCGGACGAATCTCGATCTCGAAACACTGACCGGCGACCGGGCGCAGCACCCGGCGTGAGCGCTGAACGCGACGAGAGCCGGTTATCAGGCTGCGGGTCCGGTGGGTGGTGCGCATAGTCCGCTTTCTGGAGGCTGATTCGGGCGCGCTCGAACCTACCGGCGCGTCTCACCCGAACCAAATCAGGCAATCGCACCGACGACCGCCTTCCCGACCAGCATCCGGCGGGCATCGGTCTGACATACGTCTATGCTCCATGCCATGTCAGCCGCAGGACTCGTGGGACGGGTGGGCCTATTGGCCGCGGCGCTCGGAGCCGGAGCCGTACTGGGCCTCGCCAGTTCGGCGCCGGCCCGCTCAGCCCCGGCGGAATCCACGTCTTCGTCTTCGTCTTCGTCGTCGCGGTCGGGAACATCGGCCGACTCTTCGGCGTCCTCCCGCCGATCCGCGGCCGGGACCGGTAACGGCCGTCGCACCGCTATGAGTCCCGTCCGGGCAACCGCGTCTGCCGCCAAGTCGCTCAAGATGGCCCCCGAGAGGGCTGCCATCAAGTCGACGCCCCAGCCGGCAGCCGCCGTCGCCGCGCGCTCCGGACAACCCACAAGGCCGATCCCCGGCGCAGCAAACGGTTTGGTCGCCGGTGCGGCGATATCGGTCGCAGCCCCGGGCCAGCAGCTCCCGGTCACTCCGCCAGCCCCGGCGGCCCCGGCGGCCCCGGCGGCCCCGGCGGCCTTAGCCGAGACCGCCTTCGCTCACACCACCCGTCGCGAGGCCCGGCAGCGCGTCAGCACACGCCCGTCGGCCGCCGCCCCGGTCGTCGGCGCCGATTTCAGCCTCGCGGAGGCTCCTACCCCGGGGCCCATCGCGAGAGCCCTGATGGGCTTGTTCAATTGCGATCCCCGCGGACGGCAGATCACGATCTACAAAGGAACGCATTTCGCCATCCCGAACAACTTCGGCGGCGTCTTCGTCCAGCGGGTCGCCGGCACCGGAACCTTGACCAGCGACTCGGTCTACGACCTCAAAGATGAGGATCAGCGCGACTGGAGCAAGTTCACCGGCATCGCATTCACCCCGCTCGAGCCGGACCGGGACTCGGCGATGGTGGGTTGGCGCTATGACCTCACCACCCAGGAGTTTGAGATCGCGCCGTTCTACAACGTCGACAAGGTCCGAATTCTGCCGAAGGATCCTGCCGAGGTCATCTCGGTTCCGGCCGGGGAGACCTTCGACTACCTCGTCGACTACACCGGCGTCACGATCAGCTACGGCGATCAGAGGGTGTTCAAACCCTTCCCCGAAGGTCTGACCCCCAATATCTGGACGGCGGTCCGGGTCAGTGGCTGGTTCGGCGGCAACGAAGTGGCTCCGAGGACGCTGTCCTACTTCATCAAGTTCACCTGATTCCGGTGCGGCGCCGGTCCCGGGGATGAAGAAGGCGGTTCTGATCGGCCTCATCGCGGCGATCGTGGCCCTGGCGCTGCTGTTCGCCGCCATCCGTTCGGCTCTCGACGGTCAGCAAAACGTGCAACCGGGCCTGTCCGGTGACCGCGCTCAGCCGAGTTGGGCCGCAAAAAACTGGCCGGTCGCACCGGAGGCGTTCACGGCGTAACTGGTCGGCCCGACGATATCGGCGGGCAGCGAGAACCGCCCGGCCGGCCAGGTATGGCCACCACCGTTGATCCGGACCAGAACCACCTCGGTACCGTCCGCGCAGCCGACCGCGGTCATCTCGTCGACCTCGCCGGCGGGTGCCGGGTCATCGACCAGCGGACCCGGGCACCGGTTCATCTCTCGCCAGCGCTCGGCGAGGGCAGGTGCGGAAAGGATGTCGCTCGCTCCGCCGCGGCCCACCATGGGGCCTCCGCCGAAGGGCACCACCGGGTCTGCAGTGCCGTGCACGGCCATCACCGAGACCGGGCGCGAGGGGGCGCAGGGCATACCCGCGCCGAGTGTTCCGGCCACCGGGGCGGCGGCGGACACCAGGTCGGCGCGCTCGCACACCAGCCGGTTGGCCATGAAGGCGCCGGCCGACATGCCGGTGACGAACGCCCGCCCCGGGGGCACGCCGAAGTCCGAGGAGAGACGTCCGATCAGGGCGGAGAGGAAGCCGACGTCGTCCACTCCCTGCCGATCGGGGATCGATGCCCCCCGGCCGTCAGCCCAGCTGGCGTCGACGCCGTCCGGATAGGCCACGATGAACCCATACCGATCGGCGACCGCGTTGTAGTCGGTCAGGGCCGCCTGCTCGGGACCGTTCATGCCGGCACCGTGCAGATTGATCACCAGCCCCGCGGGCTGCTGAAGCCCGGGGGGAACATGCAGCAGATAGGTCCGCTGCAGGCCGCCGAAAGACAGAGTTCCCGGGGGATCGGGGGGACTCGCCGATGCGGGTGCGCCCGTGAGGCCTCCCAGGACCAGCAGAGCTGTCAGCAGGGCTGTGATACGCGGCTTCACGACCGCCAGTTTGCCAGGTGCCGTTCCGATTGCCGAACCCACGGCCGGGGCGGACTCTAGGCCGGCCCCGGGGGTGACTGCACCCGGTCAATGAAATCGATGAGCACCCGGGCGACCTCCGGCGAATACAGCAGGGAGAGGTGCCCGAGACCATCGATGGCCACATCGGTGCCGCCGCGTCCGGCCAGTTCACTGGTCGCGGGCGGGTGCACGATGTTGTCGTGCGTCGAGTAGACGCTCAGCGTCGGTGTGATGACGGCCCGTTCCCGGCGCTCAACGGTGAACTCGCCGCCTTCCCGGAGCTCGCGGGCGACCTTGCCCAGAATCGGGCCACGCCACTTGACCCCGGCGTGCGGGGTACCGATCGTGATGCAGTTGGCCACCCGCGACTGGCCAGTGGCCGAGTGGGCGTATTCCAGAGAGACCAGTCCACCGAGGGAGTGCGCCACGAGGGTGACCCGCGTGGCGCCGGTTTCAGCGCAGACCCGCTCGACGAATCTGGCAAGCCTTGGCACGTTGCGGTCGACGGAGTCGAACCAGGGGTAGTTGAAGCCGTACAGCGGGCCCATCGAGGCTTTCCTGAATTGCTTTGCCAGCCAGACGAAGTCGGCCCTGTTCTGGAAATAGCCGTGGATGAAGATCACCGGTAAGCCATCGCCCGGGCCCAGGCGGCGTCCGATGAAGAAATAAAGGGGGATGATCGGCTGGGTTATCAGGACGTAGTACAACTCGCGCCACATCGCGGCCAGTTGACGCTGGCCGGGACGGGGGGAAACGTACCTGGCCATCAGGAAGAAGGATCCGACCAGATAGATCAGTGCCGCACCGAGCAGGACCGCGAGCACCCCGATCACCAGGAGTTCGGCGAACCTCAGCGTCATGTCCGGAATCCTAACCGTGCGCAATGAGCCGCCGACCGCCACGATGAACCGCGGATGTCACCGGATTCTGCGGCGGGCGCGTTCCTTGACAGCCTCCGGCAGTGCGTCGGCCTCCAGGAGCGCGGGGAGCAGGTCCGGTTCTGTGGTCAACGCGCGGAACACGAGCCCGACGGTGACAGTGTGGGAAGGATGCGCGGAGACGGTGACGGCATCCGAAGCGCGCATGACGCCCGGCTGCAGCACGCGGAGATAAGCCCCGGGGATGGCCGCGTCGGAGAAGGTTTTGATCCATCCGCGTTCAGCCAACCAGGCGGCGAAGGTTCGGCACGGGATTCGGGGGGCCGCGACCTCGAGGATGAGCCCGCCGGTGCCCAGGTGCCATTGCTCACCGATGAGCGCGTGCGTCACGTCGAGGCCCGCCGTGGTGATGTTCTCGCCGAAGGCACCGTTGTCGAGCGGTCGATTGAGGATGGTCTGCCAGGTGTCGAGATCCTCGCGGGCGTAGGCGTACACCGCCTGGTCGTCGCCGCCGTGGACCTGCTGGTTGCCGATGAAATCGCCGACCAGCCCGCTGCCCGCTCCGCCGTGCATCGGCCCGGGCGCCCTAACGGCGACGGTGTCGGGAGTCGGCATTTTGACGATGCCGGTCATTGTCGAGGTGTCGCCGGGTATCGGGTGGGGACGGGCGACGTTCACGGTCAGGATCTGGGGCACAACCCCCGACTATGCCAGTTGGGCAATGTTGGCGATCCTCGTGCTGAGACAGACCGCGCGGGCCTCCCCCCGGGGGGGTGCGGAGTCGAAGCCGAGAGGTATCCGGTCCCGGACGGGATACTTGGAGAACTTCGGGGCCGTCGATGAGGTCGGCGACCGCCTGGACCCGTCGAGCAAGGGAACCACGAATGGCAGTTGTCTCCATCTATCTGGTCATTACCTTCGGCCTCGGCGGGCTCGCGATGGCGGTTCGTCTGCCTCCTCTGGTCGGGTTTCTGGCGGCGGGGTTCGTCATCAACGCCCTCGACGTGGGGGAGGTGCCGGAACTGGACGTGCTGGCGGATCTGGGCGTCACGCTGCTGCTGTTTGCGATCGGCCTGAAACTCGATGCCCGGATTCTGCTACGCCGTGAGGTGTGGTTGACCACCTCGGTGCATATGGTGATCAGCGTCGTCCTCGGCAGTATCGCGCTGTGGCTCGCGGCCGTCTCCGGGGTGGCGATGTTGGCGGGGCAGAGCGTGCGGACCATCGCCCTGCTCGCCTTCGCGTTGTCGTTCTCGAGCACGGTCTTCGTCGTCAAGGTCCTCGAGGATCGGGGCGAATCGCATGCCCTCTACGGCCGAGTCGCCATCGGCATCCTCGTCACCCAGGACATCGTCGCGGTGGTGTTCCTCACCGCCACCAGCGGTCGGCTGCCCAGCCCGTGGGCGCTGACCCTGGTGGGTCTGTGGCCGCTGACACGGGTGCTGCGCAGAATCTGGAGCCGGTTGGGCCACGGCGAGATGCAGTCGCTGTTCGGCATCGTGATGGCGTTGGTTCCCGGATATGCGTTGTTCACCGCCCTCGGGCTCAAGGGCGACCTGGGTGCCCTGATCATGGGGGCGCTGCTGGCATCGCACCCGGCTTCCTCCGAACTGGCCCGTTCGCTGTTCCACCTCAAGGAACTGCTGCTGGTGGGCTTCTTCGTGTCGATCGGCTTAACCGGGTTGCCGGATCTGCCCACCATCGGTATCGCGCTGTTGATGCTGCTTCTGCTGCCGTTCAAGGCTGTCTGGTACGTACTGCTGCTGTCGGCGCTCAAACTTCGTTACCGCACCGCGCTTCTCGCCGGATTGAGCCTGATGAACTACTCCGAGTTCGGCTTGATCGTGGTCTCGGTCGGAGCGTCGGTCGGGTTGCTGGCAGAGGCCTGGCTGGTGGAGATGTCGATCGCGGTGGCCCTGAGCTTCGTGGTGTCGGCGCTGGTCAACGGGCGGGGTCACCTCATGGTGGAGAAGATAGCGGCGCGGCTGCCTGCCCAGGAGGAGCACAGCCTGCACCCGGAGGAGCGCCCCGGCGACGCCGGTGACGCCGAGGTCGTGGTGATCGGTATGGGCCGGGTGGGGTTCGCCGCCTACCAGCGGTTGACCGATCACTACCGGCTGCGGGTCGTCGGAGTCGACTACGACGGACCCCGAATCGAACGGCTGGCGGCCGAGGGACTTCGGGTGATCGAGGGGGACGCCACCGATCTGGACTTCTGGAACCAATTACGGCGTTCCGGCTCGGTCCGCATTGCCGTGCTGGCGATGCCGCGTCACGGCGCCAACGTCACCGCGCTGGAATGTCTGCGCGAGTCCGGCTTCAGCGGCAAGGTCGCCGCGGTCGCCCGATACGACGACGAGGTGGAGTCGGCCAGACAGCACGGGGTCGGAATCGCCTTCAACGTCTACGCGGGCGCGGGGCTGGAGTTGGCGGATCAGGTGGCCGTTGAGGGCTGACGGCAGACTGTTGGCCGCAAGCGCACAGCGCCGGCTATGCGACGATGATCGTCACGGCAACGCTGTCCGGTTTGGGTCGATCGAGGTAGTCCAGGACCGGCAGTCCCGCCGGGGTCAACTCCTTCATGGTCGCGGTGTAGGTGCCGGGTCCGAGGTTGATCGGACCGGTCTGCCATTGTCCGTCTAGATCGGCGACACCCGCTACCGTGCCGATCTCAGTCGAATTCTGCATGACGGTGACCAGCGCGGTATTGCCGGGCAGAATCTTGTTGGTGTACTGGCCGACCTGGCCGGCCTGCGTCAAGGTGTACGGCGGGCCGTCCAAGAATGTCGGGCTGACCGGCGCATAGCGCACCCCTGTCGGCGGAGGCGCATAGGAATTGGTGCCCGTCCAGCCGAACGCCACGGGCGTGCCGGCGGACACGTTGGCCGTCGGCAGTGGATTGTCGAAGTACACCGTCGGCTGTTCGGGGTGGGCTGAGGTTGTGGCCTGATCGACAATCGGCTCGTAGCCCTCTTCCTTCGTCACACCCGTGCCGTACTGGCCGGCAACGGCGGTGAAGGCACCACTGCGGTCAATCCAGCCGACGACCGGCGCGGCGAGTGCTGTGATCATTGGGTCCGTGCCCGGCGCCTGCGGGCCCTGCGGCCTGTTGGTCGTGTTCGGGTTGTAGCCGTTGGTCAGCAATGCCGCCGGTAGCGAGGCGTCAGGCTGCAGGTTGACCATGATCTGGGTGGCGGTGTTGATGAGAACACCGGCGTTGTTGTCGATCGCCGCCAGTGGCATGTTGGCCGAGCCGATTCCGGCCGCCGGATTGTAGGGCTGAAGCTCGCCCGGTGTCGTACCGGCCGACGATGCGTAGATATCGAATACACGCTGGTTGTCGCCGGCGCCGTCGGCGACCACGAACTGATACCAATAAATATCGTCCGCGGTGACACCGGACGGCATGGGAAGCCCATTGACCTGGATGAAGCCCGGGTTCGAGCCGGCCGATTCAGCTATCCACGCACCGGGCGCGCCGGCGATGGTGAAGACCTGGTAGGGGCCGTCATCGGTGTTCGTCGGCAAGGCTACGTAGTCAAATTGAGCACGCTGGTTTTCGTCCACGCCCCGGTAGATGCCAAGCTGCACCGTGGCGTCGTCGGCCACTTTGGAAGCAAGATTGAACCCCTGGACCTGCAAACTGAGCGTGCTGCTGAACTGGGTTGGAATGACATAGTCACGGCCGGCGGGCCGGTCCAGGAAGTTGGTGCTGACAGGCTTCTTATAGAACGGATCGGCAACCGGCAGACCGTCTGGGGCCTCGGCAGGATCTTCGGAGCCGAAGACGAATATGTCGATCTGGCTGACGTTCTCGTTTCGGCCCGGACCTGTGGCCAGCGATATCTGCGGGCCGGGATTGAGCTTCTGGGCGAGGTTGTCGGAGAAGGCGGAGGCGTAGGTGTTCGCGTTCTGATAGAAGAAAAAACTGTACTGGTCATTGTGCTGGTAGTCCGGGGCCGTTCCTGGCACGCGATTCAGGTCGAACGCGTAGGCCGGGTCCCAGTTCAGGTTGCTGTTGAGGTCGACCGTTCCGGCCAGATTGGCGGGGCCGCCCCGGTTGACCGGGTTGGTCGCAGCCGAGATCGAGCGCCTGCGTCGCGCCGGGATGGGTCTCAGCGAGGCCC
>CAZGPT010000029.1:0-24589 GCA_964527015.1 uncultured Mycobacterium sp.
AAGTCGTTGCGGTGCAATCGGGCTCGAGAACCCTCAAGGACGCCGTCAACGAAGCGTTCCGGGACTGGGTCGCCAACGCCGATCAGACGTACTACTGTTTCGGCACCGCGGCGGGGCCGCATCCGTTCCCGCTGATGGTGCGCGATTTCCAGCGGGTCATCGGAATGGAGACCCGTGCGCAGATCCTCGCGCAGGCTGGTCGACTGCCCGATGCCGTCGTCGCCTGCGTCGGTGGGGGATCCAACGCGATCGGCATCTTCCACGCCTTCATCGACGATCCGGGGGTGCGGCTCATCGGCTACGAGGCCGGCGGCGACGGTGTGGAAACCGGGCGTCACGCCGCCACCTTCGCCGGTGGCTCGCCCGGGGCGTTCCAGGGGTCGTACTCGTATGTGATGCAGGACTCGGACGGCCAGACCATCGAGTCGCATTCCATCTCGGCTGGTTTGGACTATCCCGGGGTGGGTCCAGAACACGCATTTCTCAAGGACCTCGGCCGCACCGAGTATCGGCCGATCACCGATTCCGCGGCCATGGACGCGTTCGGGCTGTTGTGCCGGTTGGAAGGAATCATTCCGGCCATCGAAACCGCTCACGCCATTGCCGGTGCCGTCGACCTGGCCGCCGAACTGGGTTCCGACTCGATCATCGTGATCAATCTGTCCGGACGCGGCGATAAGGACGTCGAGACCGCGGCCCGCTGGTTCGGCCTGCTCGACGGTGCGGGACCCGGCACGTCGTGAGCGTCAACCACAGCCCGCCGAGTCGGCTGGGCCCCGTCTTCGAGGCGTGCCGGGAACAAGGCCGGGCCGCGTTGATCGGTTATCTGCCGACCGGATATCCGGACGTCGCGACCTCCATCGCAGCGATGGTCGCGATGAGCACCGACTGCGACATCATTGAGGTCGGCGTCCCCTACTCCGATCCCGGAATGGACGGACCGGTGATCGCCACCGCGACGGAAGCCGCGCTGCAACAGGGTGTTCGGGTACGCGACACCCTGCGTGCTGTTGAGGCGATCAGCGCCGCCGGAGGCAATGCGGTGGTGATGACATACTGGAACCCTGTGCTGCACTACGGCGTTGACGCCTTCGCCCGCGACCTTGCTGCTGCAGGAGGCCTGGGCCTGATCACCCCGGATCTCATCCCGGACGAGGCCGATGACTGGCTGGCGGCCTCCGAAAGTGCGGACTTGGACCGGATCTTCCTGGTGGCGCCATCATCGACCCCTGAACGGCTGACCCGCACGGTCGAGGCATCCCGCGGATTCGTCTATGCCGCCTCGACCATGGGCGTGACCGGGGCGCGGGATGTCGTCTCTAGGGCGGCACCGGAATTGGTGCTCCGAATCAGGGAGATCTCCGATATCCCGGTCGGCGTGGGGTTGGGGGTGCGGTCGCGTGGGCAGGCGGCCGAGATAGCCCATTTCGCCGACGGGGTCATCGTCGGCTCCGCCCTGGTGTCGGCGTTGACCGACGATGGTGTCCCCGCTGTCCGCAGTCTGACCGGCGAACTTGCCGTCGGGGTTCGAGAGAAGGTGCCTGGTACGTGACGACAACGGTGCTTGCCTACTTCCCGAGTCCGGCTCAGGGGGTCTGGTACCTGGGTCCCTTCCCGGTTCGCGCGTATGCGCTGTGCATCATCGCCGGGATCATCGTCGCCCTCGTCATCGGAGACCGCCGTTGGGCGGCCCGCGGCGGTGAGCGCGGTGTCATCTACGACATCGCATTGTGGGCAGTGCCGTTCGGCCTGATCGGCGGGCGGCTGTACCACCTGATGACCGATTGGCGAACCTATTTCGGACCCGGTGGCGCCGGCGTCGGTGCTGCTCTGCGGATCTGGGAAGGTGGCCTGGGCATCTGGGGTGCCGTCGCACTCGGCGGTGTCGGCGCCTGGATCGCCTGCCGGCGCAACGGGATTCCGCTGCCCGCCTTCGGCGATGCGGTTGCTCCCGGCATTGTTCTGGCTCAGGCGATCGGCCGGTTGGGAAACTACTTCAACCAGGAGCTCTACGGGCGGGAGACCACCGTTCCGTGGGCCATGGAGATCTTCTACCGGCGCGACCCCTCAGGGGTAGTCGATGTGCACGCCATTGATGGCGTGTCGACCGGACAGGTAGCTGCCATCGTTCACCCGACGTTCCTCTACGAGCTGTTGTGGAACGTGCTGGTATTCGTCGTGTTGATCTGGGCCGACCGGCGGTTCCGGCTCGGTCACGGCCGGCTGTTCGCCCTCTACGTGGCCGGCTACTCGCTGGGCCGATTCTGGGTGGAATGGATGCGCGATGACACTGCGACGCTGATCGCCGGCATCCGCATCAACGTCTTCACGGCGGCCTTCGTGTTTATCGGGGCCGTGGTCTACATCCTGCTGGCACCCAAGGGTCGCGAGGACCCGGCAACGCTGTGCGGGAATCAGCCGCCGGAGGAGGGCCAGGAGGAACCCGGGGTCGAGGAGTGGGCTGAGGATCTGGTCAGCGTGGCCGAGGGGACCGGACTCGTCGCCGCCGCGACGGTGGCCGGTGAACACGAGGACGAGGATGCCAAGGCCGTCGGTGACGTCGCGGACATGGCCGTCCCGGAGGCAGCCGAAGTTCCGGACGTCGTCGTCCCGGAGGCAGCCGGGGCCGAAGAGGATTTGCCGTCCGAACAGGAAGCGATCGATGAGCTGGCGCTGGCCGCGGAAGCGGAGATCGCCGCCGACACCGCGGTCGAGCAGGAACCTGAGGCCCTCGAGCCCGTTGAGCCAGAGATCGTTGAGCCCGAGATCGTGGAGCCCGAGATCGTGGAGCCCGAGACCGTTGAGCCCGAGCCTGCTGAGCCCGAGACCGAGGTAACCGGCGCGGACGTTGCCGACGCGGCACTCGTTGAATCCGAATCGGACGCGCAGGTGGAGGCGGAGATTGCTGCTGAATCCGAGGCTCCGCAGCAGAGGTTCACGCTACGCAGGCTGCTGTGGGGCGTGAGCAGCCGCGACGGCGACTGATGTTTCTGGCATTTGTTTCTGGCATTGTGACGGCATGAACGAGCAGTCGCCCGATCAGCCGTACGGGGTGCCGGGAGCCATGCCGCCGCCGTACAGCCCGCCACCGTACGGGGGGTCGCCGTACGGGGCGTTCCCGCCACCGTTGAACTACCCGCCGCCGGTTTTCTACCCCGATCCCGCGGCCCCCTTCGGACGGCATCAGCGAACCGGCGAGCCGCTATCCGATAAGTCCAAACTATTGGCGGGCCTGCTCCAACTGCTGGGTCTGATCGGCGTGCTCGGTATCGGCCGCATTTACCTCGGCTACACCCGGCTCGGTATCACCGAATTGTTGGGTTGTCTGGCCTTCGGGATCCTCACCTGCGGGTTCGGCTTCATCGTGCCCGTTATCTGGGGAATCGTCGATGCTGTCCTGATTCTGTCGGACAATGTCCGCGACCCCTACGGACGGCCTCTGCGCGATGGCTTCTGAGGCGAGTCACCGACCCGGTGAACCGATGGGGCGCCGAGCTCGGATCTATTCCGGGCTGGGCGCCGGTGTGCTCGGCCTGGGGGCATTGGCCTATGTCGGACTGGTGGACCCGCACCGGCCGGGCGCGGTCTTCCCCCCCTGTCCGTTCAAGCTGCTCACCGGATGGGACTGCCCGGCCTGCGGCGGGCTGCGGATGACCCACGACCTGCTGCACGGCAATGTGCCGGCCGCACTCGTCGACAACGTCTTCCTGCTCACCGGTCTACCGCTGTTGGCGCTGTGGTCGCTGTGGCGAGTGCGCCGCGGCCGACGCGTGCTTACCCCGGCAGTCCTGGTGGCGGTGGCGGTCGCTGCGTTGATATGGACCGTCGTTCGCAACCTGCCCGGGTTTCCACTGGTGCCCACCCTGCTCGGACCCTAGGACCGGAGGCGCCGGCGCGACTATGCTCAGGCGTCGTGACGCGACGCGGAAAAATCGTCTGTACCCTCGGCCCGGCCACCGACAGCGACGACACGGTGAAGGCGTTGGTCGAAGCCGGTATGGACGTCGCGCGACTGAACTTCAGCCACGGGGACCACCCCGATCACGAAGCCTCCTACAACCGGGTGCGGAAGGCCGCGGACGACACCGGCCGCGCGGTCGGTGTCCTGGCCGATCTGCAAGGGCCCAAGATTCGTCTCGGCCGCTTCGCTGAAGGTAAAGCGGTGTGGGCCAACGGTGAAACCGTCCGCATCACCGTCGAGGAGTGCATCGGTAGCCATAACCGGGTTTCGACCACCTACAAGCATCTGACCGCGGATGCCAAACCGGGTGACCGGCTGCTGGTCGACGACGGCAAGGTTGCGCTGGTTGTCGAACACTGCGACGGCGAGGACGTGGTGTGTACCGTCGTCGAGGGCGGACCGGTGAGCAACAACAAGGGTCTGTCGATGCCGGGGATGGCGTTCTCGGTTCCGGCTCTGTCGGAGAAGGACATCGCGGACCTGGAGTTCGCGCTGCGACTCGGAGTCGACCTTATCGCCCTGTCATTCGTCCGGTCGCCGACCGATATCGAGGCCGTCCACCAAGTGATGGATCGGGTGGGTCGCCGCGTGCCGGTGATCGCGAAACTGGAGAAACCCGAGGCCGTCGAAAACCTGAAAGCCATCGTGCTGGCATTCGACGCCGTGATGGTCGCACGCGGGGATCTCGGGGTTGAGCTTCCACTCGAGCAGGTGCCGCTGGTGCAGAAGCGGGCCATTCAGATGGCCCGGGAGAATGCCAAGCCCGTCATCGTGGCAACCCAGATGCTGGAGTCGATGATCGAGAACTCCCGGCCCACCCGGGCCGAGGCGTCCGACGTCGCCAACGCGGTACTCGACGGTGCGGATGCGGTGATGCTCTCCGGGGAGACCTCGGTGGGCGCTCACCCCATCGTTGCGGTGCGCACGATGGCCCGCATCATCTGCGCGGTCGAGGAAAATTCGACGATCGAACCCCCGCTGATTCATGTCCCACGGACCAAGCGGGGAGTGATCTCCTACGCGGCCCGCGATATCGGCGAGCGTCTCGAGGCCAAGGCGCTGGTCGCCTTCACCTCGTCCGGGGACACCGTTCGCAGGCTGGCTCGGCTGCACAGCCAACTGCCGTTGCTGGCGTTCGTCACCGCGCCCGAGTTGCGCAACCAGTTGGCACTGACGTGGGGCACCGAGACGCTGATCGTCCCGCATGCCGAGAGCACCGACGACATGATCGAGCAGGTCGACCACGGACTGCTGGGGCTGGCCCGCTACCAGCGCGGCGATCTGGTGATCATCGTCGCGGGCGCACCCCCTGGCACAGTAGGCTCGACCAATCTGATTCAGGTGCACCGGATCGGGGAGAACGACCACTAGGCGCGGAATCCACGGAGAGGTCACAGGTGCCCGAAGCATCGGGGATGTCCGATATCGAGGAACTCCTGTCCGTCCTGGAGCTCTCAGCGGTGGGGGATGGTGTGTTCACCGGGCGTCACCCTCGCAAGAATCCGGTTCGCACCTTCGGCGGCCAGCTGATGGCGCAGTCGTTCGTCGCCGCCAGTCGCAGCCTGGTCCACGACATCCCGCCGAGCGCGTTATCGGTGCATTTCATCGCCGGCGGGGATCCGGCCCGGGATATCGAGTTTCACGTCGCCCGGTTGCGGGACGGACGCCGATTCGCCAACCGACGGGTGGATGCGCTGCAGGACGGAACATTGCTGGCTACCGCCCTGGTGTCCTATCTATCCGGTGGCCACGGCCTCGAACACAACGTCACCGCTCCGGCGGTCCCCGAACCGCACGGTCTGCCGGGGATCGACGACCTGTTGGTCGGCTACGAGAAGGTGGTGCCACATTTCGCCGATGCGTTGCGCCCGATCGAGTGGCGCTACACCAATGACCCGGCGTGGGTGATGCGGGACAAGGGCGGCCGCCAAGACCGCAATCGGGTCTGGATGACGGCAGCCGGAGAGATGCCCGACGATCCGGTTCTGCACACCGCCGCGATGGTTTACTCCTCGGACACCACGGTGCTCGACTCGATCATCACCACCCACGGGCTTTCCTGGGGCTGGGACCGGATCTTTGCAGTCACCGTCAACCACTCGGTGTGGTTTCACCGACAGGTCGACTTCGCCGACTGGGTGCTTTACTCGACCGCGTCGCCGGTGGCCGCCGAGTCGCGCGGTCTCGGCATGGGGCACTTCTTCAACCGTGCCGGGGAAGTGGTCTCCACCGTCGCGCAGGAGGGCATCGTCAAATACTTTCCGGGCGCGTCGAACTGAACGACCGGTAACCGGTTATCGGACGGGTGCCCGCGTCTCGCTGAACTTGTCTTCCACGGATTGCCGGAACCGATCGGAGCATTCCTGCACCTTCTCGCTGTCCTGACCGGCCCTTTGCAGGCAGTCGAAGTAGTCGCCGCCGCCAACCTCGTTGAACAGACCTACCCAGATCGCGATGAAGGCCAAGCCCACCACGATCGCCAACGCGCCGAGAACGATGCCCGCCAATGCGGTTCCGCCGTTGTTGGCTTCGCCGCGCTTGACCCTGCCGCGGCCCATGATGCCGAGGATCACCGCCACGCTGCCCAGCAGGATCCCGCCGGCGACCGAGAACGTGGTCACCAGGGCGATGATCGCGATCACCAGGGCCGCGATGCCCAGTCCGTTCCGTGGCGGGACGGGCGCCGCGGGGGCGTAATAGTCCCCGTAGCCCATCGGTGGGGGCGGGTAGCCGCCTGGGTAGGGGCCCGGCGGATAGCTCGGTGCCGGAGGGTATGGATACGGGTAGGGGGGAGGGTCGGCCGGTGGAGTTTCTGGCTTGCCCGTCGGATCCGGATACTCGGTCATGTCTCCCGCTTCACGTCATGCGGACAGGGGCGGTGGACAGCGTACCCGGAACGGCGCGCGTCAGCGGGTGCTCAGCGCCTCGCCGACCGCGGCCTTGATCTCGCCGCCGGTCTTGCGGAGCTGGATGGCGGAGATGATCTCGAAGACGCCGATCACGATCAGCCAGATGCCCACCACCAGGGTCAGCGTTACCAGCGAGTCGAATGGGTAACCCAGAACCACGACGCCGGCGATCACGCTGATGATGCCGAAGGCGATGTTCCAGCCTCGCCCGGGTGTGCCCTTCAGCTCGCCGACGGCGGTCGCCACTGTCGCGACGCCGCGGAAAATGAATCCGATCGCGATCCAGATGGCCAGCAGCAGCAGTGCATAACCCTCACCGAAGTGCCGGAAGGCCAGGACGGCCAGAATCAGAGCCGCTGCGCCACTGATGAACAGCAGGATCCGGCCACCGGCCGAGACGTGCAGGCTGAATGCGAAAATCACCTGTGCGATACCGGAGATCAGCAGGTAGGCCCCGAATAGGACCGCGGCCACCACCAGGGTTTTGCCCGGCCAGAACAACACAAGAAGTCCAAGAGCGACTGCCAAAACGCCGGACAGCAAGGTCGACTTCCACAGGTGTTTGAAGAGACTCGGATGATGCTCTGATGTCGTCATGGCCGACGATGTTACACACCTGGCGTCGGGCGTCCCGCTTTTCGACGGGCCGTCGGGGCCGATCGATTATAGGTTCCCTCTAACCATCGGCCGTCAGAGGGAGAAACCTGTGTCATCAACGCCGCTCTTCTCATCAGTACGGAAGAACCGACCGCGTATCCGGCTGGCGGCCATGGCGGCCATGGTGGCCGTCATGGCCGGCGGCCTGGCCCTGTCGGCGTGTGCGAAGAACACCGAGAGTGGTTCGGGGAGTGGTTCGGGTTCCGGCTCCGGGGCCACCATGACCTCGATCGCGGTGACACCGGCGATGGTCGAGGAGATCGCCGCCACCCTCCCGGCTCAGATCCGGGAGTCCGGCAAGCTGATCGTCGGCGTGAACATCCCGTACCCGCCCAATGAGTTCAAGAACTCCGAGGGAGAGCTCGTCGGCTTCGATGTCGACCTGATGAACGCCGTTGCCGACACCCTCGGGCTGACCGCCGAGTACAAAGAGTCGGACTTCGCCAAGATCATCCCGGCGATCGACGGCGGCACCTACAACGTCGGGATGTCGTCGTTCACCGACACTGTGGAGCGGGAGAAGCAGGTTGATTTCGTCACTTACTTCTCCGCGGGAACCCTGTGGGCGCAGCGCCCGGGGGAGGCCGTCGACCCGGACGACGCCTGCGGCGCGAAAGTGGCCGTGCAGGCCACCACGATTCAGGAGACCGACGAGCTGCCCGCCAAGAGCAGGTCCTGCGTTGCCGCCGGCAAACCCGAGATCGAGATTCTCAAGTTCGACGGGCAGGACGCCGTCACCAACGCCGTCGTGCTTGGTCAGGCCGATGCGATGTCGGCCGATTCGCCGGTGACCGCTTATGCGATCCGGCAGAGCAACGGCAAGCTCGAAGGGGCGGGTGCCATCTTCGACTCCGCGCCGTATGGGTGGCCGGTCCGGAAAGGCTCGCCGCTGGCGCAATCCTTGCTGACAGCCCTCGAGCACCTGATCGAGACCGGCGACTACAAGACCGTCGCCGCCAACTGGGGCGTGGAGTCGGGGATGATCGACAAACCGGTCATCAACGGCGCGACCAGCTGAGCGGGATGAACGAAGAGCAGGCCCCGCCCGCCCCGCCCGCCGCGATCGACGCCGTCTCGCTGCGTCATCCGTGGCGGTGGGCCGGCGCGGTGGTGCTGATCGGTCTGGTCGGGCTGTTCCTCTACGGCGCGGCCACCAACCCGGCGTACGGGTGGGCGACCTACCGCAAGTACCTGTTCGACCAGCGGGTGTCCGAGGCCGCCTGGAACACGTTGCAGCTCACGTTCTGGGCGATGCTGCTCGGCCTGGTTCTCGGGGTGATCATCGCGGTGATGCGGTTGTCGCCCAATCCAATTCTCAGCACCGTGTCCTGGCTCTATCTGTGGATCTTCCGGGGAACCCCGGTCTATGTCCAATTGGTGTTCTGGGGCCTGTTTCCCACTATTTACCAGAAGATCCAGGTGGGAGTGCCGTTTGGTCCCACGTTCTTTCAACTCAACCTGCGCGAGTTATCCATCAGCTTCATTCTGGCCATCGTCGGGTTGGGCCTGAACGAAGCCGCCTACATGGCCGAAATCATCCGTGCCGGTGTCAGTTCCGTACCGGAGGGTCAGCTCGAGGCGTCCACCGCGCTGGGAATGTCCTGGTGGATGACCATGCGCCGGGTGGTGTTACCGCAGGCGATGCGGGTGATCATTCCGCCCACCGGCAACGAGTTGATCAGCATGCTCAAGACCACCTCGCTGGTCACCGCGGTGCCTTACACGCTGGAGCTCTACACCCGGACCCGCGATATCTCCGCGGTGATCTTCGAACCGATACCGCTGTTACTGGTCGCCGCAACCTGGTACCTGGCGATAACCAGCGTGCTGATGGTGGGCCAGTACTACCTTGAGCGGTACTTCTCCCGGGGCGTCTCCCGCAGGCTCACTACCAAACAGCTGGAGGCGCTTGCCGAGGCGCAGACCGGCGCCAAGGAGGGCCACCTATGACCAGCCCCGCTCGGCCCATGGTGCAGGCGCAGCAGGTATGCAAGGACTTCGGCGCGCTCTCGGTCCTCAAAGGGGTCACCCTCTCGGTTGATCGCGGCCAGGTGCTGGTCCTGGTCGGGCCGTCGGGGTCGGGCAAGTCCACCTTTCTGCGGTGCATCAACCACCTCGAGACCGTGTCGGCCGGCCGGCTCTACGTCGACGGTGACCTGGTCGGCTACCGGGAAAGTCGCGGCAAGCTCTACGAGATGCCGGCGCGGGATGCGGCCCGCCAGCGGCGCGATATCGGAATGGTCTTCCAGCACTTCAATCTTTTCCCGCACCGGACGGCGTTGGAGAACATCACCGAGGCGCCGGTCCAGGTCAAGAGAACGAAGAAATTCCTCGCGACCAAACGGGCCCGGGACCTGCTCGAGCAGGTCGGACTTTCGGAGAAGGCGGATGCCTACCCCGCGCAGTTGTCCGGTGGACAGCAACAGCGGGTGGCGATCGCCCGCGCGCTGGCCATGGAACCCAAACTCATGCTGTTCGACGAGCCGACCTCCGCGCTGGACCCCGAACTCGTCGGCGAGGTGCTGGGCGTGATGAAAAAGCTTGCTGCCGAGGGAATGACGATGATCGTGGTGACCCACGAGATGGGCTTCGCCCGTGAGGTCGCCGATGAACTGGTGTTCCTCGACGGCGGCGTGGTGGTCGAGAGCGGGCCGCCCCGTCAGGTCCTGGGCAGCCCGCGGCACAGCCGCACCAGGGAGTTTCTGTCGAAGGTGATGTAGCTCATCCGGCGGGTGCCTGCACCCCTGCTTGGTCCGGCGCAGTTGAGTGCAGATCTGACGGCGGGCGTTCCGGTTTGCGCCCCACCAGATACCAGGTCCGCATCAAACCCTTGCCCTTGATGTCGACTTCACCGCGTTCCTCAAGGACGAACGCATGCTCAAGGCGTTCAAAAACCTCCTGCGGTACCTGAATTCGACCTTCGACGTCGGTGGATTCCATTCGTGAGGCGACGTTGACGGCATCGCCCCAGACGTCGTAGAAGAACTTCCGTGCTCCCACGACGCCCGCCACCACCGGGCCTGCGGCGATGCCCATCCGTAGCGGCACCGGTTTGCCACGAGGATCTCGCAGGCCGGTGACTGCGCGCGACATGTCCAGTGCCAGGTCGGCGATGGCTTCGACATGGTCATCGCGTGGGGTCGGCACCCCGCTGACCACCATGTAGGAGTCGCCGGTGGTCTTGATCTTCTCCAGGCCATTGCGGTCGACCAGGCGGTCGAAGGTGGTGTAAACCCGGTCGAGGAATCGGACCAGTTCAGTGGGCGGGATTTCACTGGCACGTTCGGTGAACCCGGCGATATCGGCGAACAGAATCGAGGCGTCGTCGTAGCGGTCGGCGATCACCCGGTGGGTGGGGTCCTTGAGCTGCGCGGCGACGCTGGCGGGCAGGATATTGGCGAGCAGAGCCTCGGACCGGTCGTACTCGACCTCCATCGCCGCTTCCGCGCGTGAGACCTCATGCAAGGCGTACCAGACAGTGGCGAAGATCATGAAACAGGCACCGGCGGTGGCGAAAACAAAACCGGCTTCGAGTGCCCAGCGCGGTTGGATGCCGGTGTCCTGGGGCACCAGGAACTGCATACCGACCACCAGGCTCGCGCCGATCCCGGTGACGGTGCCCGCCAGCACCAGGTGGTTCATGCCGAGCACCAGCACCGCCAGTGAGGCCGAGACCAGGTAGTACAACTGCACTCCGGAATCGGTGCCGATCTGCGAGCCGACGAAAGTCAGCGATGAATAGGCGACGACGACGAAAACCAGTGCGGCGATGATGTCGCCGAAGCGATGCAGCAGCGGAATCGCCAGGAAGATCACGGCGGTGCTCAGATTGATCAGGCCGATGTAGAGCACGCCCTGGCCGGTAATGGTCTGCAGGATACCGAGGGCGCCGGTGACGAAAGCGGAGATCCAGGCGGCGATGTTCAAGACCCGTTGCGGCCTGGTGACAGAGTCCGCCCAGTGTTGATTACGGGCGGGCGGACGACGCTGCAGGCGCTCGCAGTCCGACCGCCGGAACCGGCCCTCCGGAACCAGCCGAACTGCGGGTTTCCGCTCGATCGACACCTGAGCAAGCGTAGCCTCCCGGCCCGTCGGGCGGCCCCGGCGATCCGAATGCCGGTGATTAGAGTGCCGGACATGTCCCCGCAACCGCGCACCAAGGGCGGGCACCCGCCGCGGGTCTGCGAGACCTGCGGTCGTCAGTTTGAGTGGCGCAAGAAGTGGGAGCGGGACTGGGACAATGTTCGTTACTGCTCGGATGGCTGCCGGAAACGACGCAGAACCCGCGCCGGGGGTGGCATCCCTGAGGGCGGATGATCCGCCTGACGGTGGGTCCGGCCCCGCTCTGGTGCCCTCGGTGAGATTCGAACTCACACTGTACGGGTTTTGAATCCGTTTCCTCTGCCAGTTGGGATACGAGGGCGGCTCCGCGGACGGCGTACTCACGATAGAGGATCAGTCAGGTGCGGTTGCCGCCGAACCCCGGCTACCCATTCGCTGCCCGCGTCGTCACTGTTGCGGTCACAATTGAGCTTGTGACAGACCTGACGAGCGGGCCCGGCGATACCCCGTCGCGGCGGGTGCTCATCGCCGAGGACGAGGCGTTGATCAGGATGGATCTGGCCGAAATGCTGCGCGAAGAGGGATATGACATCGTCGGGGAGGCGGGAGACGGTCAGCAGGCTGTGGACCTCGCCGAAAGCCTGCGTCCGGACCTGGTGATCATGGACGTCAAGATGCCTCGCCGCGACGGTATCGACGCCGCCGCCGAAATCGCCGCGAAACGGATCGCCCCGATCGTCGTGCTCACCGCATTCAGTCAGCGCGACCTGGTGGAGAAAGCCCGCGACGCCGGGGCGATGGCCTACCTGGTCAAGCCGTTCTCGATCAGCGATCTGGTCCCCGCCATCGAGGTCGCCCTCAGCCGGTTCCGCGAGATGGCCGCGCTGGAGCGTGAGGTCGCCGATCTCGGCGATCGGCTGGAGACCCGCAAACTCACCGAGCGCGCCAAGGGCCTGCTTCAGGCCCGCCACGGTATGACCGAACCGGAGGCGTTCGCCTGGATGCAACGTGCGGCGATGGACCGGCGTACGACCATGAGGCGGGTCGCCGAGGTGGTCCTGGAGAGCTTCGATCCGCCCGCCGGCCGGTCGGTGCCCGAGTGAATCCACGTCAGTGAAGCCCGCGATCACGCGGGTATGTCGCGCGGTTCCGGTCCCGGTTGGCTATGTTTGGCCTTGCTTTAGAGAAAGTTCTGGCGAAGGTTCGAGCGAAGCATCAGATCCCCGGTTCCAATAGCGGCCGGCGGGATGGTGCTGAAATAACCAACGACCCGGAGGTGGCAAGTGTTCGGTCGGGCGACACGGACGACAATCGCAGCGAGTACCACGGCGCTGGTGCTGCTCGGTATCGCTGGCTGCAATCAGCCGCCGCCCGGCGGCGAATCGTCCGGGGACAGCACCTCCGCGGCCGGGGATACCGCTGCCGGTTCCGATCTGCAGATCGTCGAACAGGTGCAGATCGATCAGGACGGCAACGAGATCGCTGCTCAAACCGGCACCACTCCCGCCGACCCCGCCGGGGACGGCACAGCGACCTGCGTGCCGGTGAAGATCGCCATGGCCGGCGCCCTCAACGGCCCCGATGCCGCACTGGGCATCAACATCAAGAACGGTGTGCAACTGGCGCTGGAACAGCACAACGCCGCCAATCCGGGCTGCCAAATCGAGTTGCGGACGTTCGATACCGAGGGCGACCCATTGAAGGCGACCGCGATCGCCCCGCAGATCGTCGACGACGAGACAATCGTCGGTCTGATCGGGCCGGCGTTCTCCGGTGAGACCAAGGCGACCGGGGGAGTGTTCGACCAGGCCGGACTGCTGGCCGCCACCGCGTCAGCGACCAATGTCGCGTTGTCCGAGCAGGGCTGGACAACGTTCCTGCGCGGACTGGCCAACGACGGGGTTCAGGGTCCGGCGGTGGCGAATTACATGAAGACGACGCTCGGCGACGAGAAGGTCTGCGTCGTCGATGACAGCACCGATTACGGTGCCGGCCTGGCCACTGTGGTCCGCGAAACTCTCGGTCCGCTCAGCGACGGGACCTGCAGTATCTCGGTCAAGAAGGGCGACAAGGATTTCTCGGCGGCGGTCACCCAGGTGCGGAGCCAGTCGCCGGATTCGGTGTTCTTCAGCGGGTATTACGCTGAGGCCGCGCCTTTCGTCCAGCAGCTGCGGGACGCCGGATTCACCGGCCGGTTCGTCAGCGGTGACGGAGTCAAGGATCCCGAGTTCGTCAAACAGGCCGGCCAGTCGTCCAAGGACGCGGTGCTGTCCTGCCCGTGCGGTCCGGCCGGCGAGGCCTTCGCTGCGGAGTACACCAAGAAATTCGGCCAGGCACCCGGCACCTACAGCACCGAGGGCTACGACCTGGGCACCATTCTGGCCAAGGGGATCGACTCCGGTGCGGTCACTCGTGAGGCTCTGCTGGACTTCGCCAAGGGGTACGAGGGCCAGGGAGTGGCTCGCAAATACCAGTGGACCGAGACCGGCGAGCTCACCACCACTCTGATCTGGATGTACAAGGTCCAGTAGGGTCGCGGCGGCATTCGGTGCGTCGGCCCGCATACGGCTATGGTCTACGGGATCTCGTCGTCGATTCCCGAGAACTGTTGAGCTGGAGGTAGGGCATGCGCGCACGTGCGCCACGGACCGTGATTGCTGCGAGCGCCGTGGGTCTGCTGATATCCGGATGCAGCCAGCAGCCCGCCTCGGATGATGACGGCGCGCAGAGCGATCTGGCGATCGTCCAACAGGTTCAGATCAGCCCGGACGGCACTGCAGTCGCGGTGGCAGAGGGCGCCGCGGCCCCGGTCGATCCGGCGGGTGACGGCGCGGCGACCTGCCCGCCGCTTTCTTTGGCGATGGCCGGTCCGCTCACCGGAGCGGACGCCCCGTTCGGTGCCCACGTAAGGGACGGCGCCCAACTCGCCGTCGACCAGCACAATGCCGCAAACCCAGGCTGCCAGGTCGAGCTGAAGACTTTCGACACCGAGGGTGACCCGCAGAAGGCGACGGCGGTCGCCCCGCAGATCGTGGATGATCCGTCCATCATCGGGCTGGTGGGTCCGACCTGGTCAGGGGAGACGAAGGCGACCGGTTCGGTCTTCGATCAGGCCGGTCTGGTCTCGCTCACGCCTTCGGCCACCAACGTGGCTTTATCGGAGCAGGGCTGGAAAACCTTCTTCCGCGGCCTGTCGAATGACGGTGTCCAGGGCCCGTCGCTGGCCAACTACCTGAAGAACACCCTGGGTGTCACGAAGGCGTGCGTCGTCGACGACAGCACCGACGCCGGTGTGGGCCAAGCCGGTGCGGTGCGTGACACGCTCGGCCCGATCGCCGATCCCGCCTGCAATATCTCGATCAAGAAGGGCGACAAGGACTTCTCCGCCGCGGTGAACCAGATCATGGGTCAGTCACCGGGGGTGGTGGTCTTCGCGAGCTACTACACCGAGGGCGCACTGTTGCTGCAACAGTTGCGCGACTCCGGCTACACCGGCTTGTTCGCCGGTCCGGACGGCCTCAAGGATCCGCAATTCGTCAAGGCAGCCGGACAGGCGGCCGACGGTGCGGTGCTGTCCTGCCCTTGCGGCCCGGCGACCGGCGCCTTCGCCGAGGCGTACACCGACAAGTTCGGGCAGCCTCCGGGTACCTACAGTCTGGAGTCCTACGACCTGGCCACGATTCTGCTCACCGGTATCGACTCCGGTGCCGTCACCCGGTCGGAACTGTTGGACTTCGTCCGCACCTATGACGGCCAAGGTGTCGCCCGCAAGTACCAGTGGACCGACAACGGCGAACTCACCTCCGATCTGATCTGGATCTACCGGGTCCAATAGCCAGGTCGACGCCCTCCAGGACTGATTTCAAGGAGCCCGCCCCCGATGATCCAGGAGTGCATCGGTCAGTACGTGTGCCTCGCCGGCGATATCGGTTTCAACGTCGAGAACCTGCGAACGGGGTTCTGGCAGTTCACCATCGACGGATTGGCCTGGGGAGCCATCTATGCCCTTGTCGCCGTCGGCTACACCCTGGTATTCGGGGTGCTGCGGCTGATCAACTTCGCGCACTCCGAGATCTTCATGCTCGGAATGTTCGGGGCGTACTTCTGTCTCGATCTGATCCTCGGCTTCGCTCCGAGTGGTAACGCCTATGACCGCGGTGTCGCGTTGACGGTGTTCTACCTCGGCGTGGCGATGTTGTTCGCCATGGCGGTATCCGGTTCGGCCGCGGTCGGTTTGGAGTTCGTCGCCTACCGCCCATTGCGCCGCCGCAACGCTCGGCCGCTGACATTTCTGATCACCGCGATCGGCATGTCGTTCGTCCTGCAGGAGTTCGTTCACTTCGTGCTGCCGGAGATCATCGAGGGATATGGTGGCAGTAACGCCCAGCAGCCGATCATCCTGGTGCAGCCCAGGACCCAGTTCGAGGTGTTCGGCGCCTCGGTCACCAACGTCACACTGGTGATCGTCATCTCGGCTCTGGTGCTGGCCCGGCTGACCTACCTTTTCGTCCACCGGACGAAGTTCGGCCGCGGTATCCGTGCGGTGGCCCAGGATCCGACCACGGCAACCCTGATGGGCGTCTCGCGGGAACGCATCATCCTGACCACGTTCCTGATCGGTGGGGTGCTCGCCGGGGCGGCCGCGCTGCTCTACATGCTGCGGGTGCCGCAGGGGATCATCTATTCCGGCGGTTTCCTGTTGGGAATCAAGGCGTTTTCGGCTGCCGTACTCGGTGGTATCGGCAACCTGCGCGGAGCCCTGATCGGCGGGTTCCTGCTCGGCGTCATGGAGAATTACGGGCAGGCGCTGTTCGGCACCCAGTGGCGTGATGTCGTCGCCTTCGTTCTGCTGGTGATGGTCCTGTTGATCAAGCCGACGGGGATCCTCGGTGAGAGCCTGGGGACGGCACGAGTATGAGCGTATTGCTGGCCCCCGGAGATGTGCTGCGGCGCTGGTGGTCGGAGCTGACCAGGGTGCAGAAGTGGGCCTTCGGTGCGATCGGATTCGGGGCGCTGGCGCTGTTGCCGGTCTACACCCCGGCGTTTCTGGACACCCCCGGGATCAGCTTCGGTGGCACTATGGCCCAGTTCGCGATGGTGGCGATCATCGCAATCGGACTGAACGTGGTGGTCGGCCAGGCCGGCCTGCTCGACCTCGGTTACGTCGGCTTCTACGCGGTGGGCGCCTACACCGTGGCCCTGCTCACCAGTCCCGACAGTCCGTGGAACCGGGTGGCCCCGGACGGCTGGCTGCACGAGAACTGGGCGTGGCTGGCCTGTGTGCCGATAGCCATGGCGGTCACCGCGCTGGCCGGTCTGATATTGGGTTTCCCCACCCTTCGGGTGCGTGGTGATTACCTGGCCATCGTGACCCTGGGATTCGGTGAGATCATCCGTCTGCTGGCCGACAACCTGGCCGGAGTGACCAACGGACCCCGCGGCCTGAACGGGGTGGCCTACCCGCATTTCGGGGCAACAGAGGACCTGCCGCACGGGGTCTTCTCCAGCGGAAACTCCTCGGGCGATGTCAATTACGGCACCTGGTGGTTCTGGCTCGGTCTGATCCTCATCGTGGTCATCCTGCTGCTGGTCGGCAATCTTGAGCGCAGTCGGGTCGGTAGGGCCTGGGTAGCTGTCCGGGAGGACGAGGACGCGGCCGAATCCATGGGGGTCAACACCTTCCGTTTCAAGTTGTGGGCCTTCGTCATCGGGGCGGCCATCGGGGGTTTGTCCGGTGCGCTCTACGCGGGGCAGGTGCAATATGTGGCGCCACCGACATTCAATATCATCAATTCGATGCTGTTCCTGTGCGCGGTGGTCCTCGGCGGTCAGGGCAACAAGCTGGGCGTGATCTTCGGTGCGTTCGTCATCGTCTACCTGCCCAACCGCCTACTGGGCGTGGAACTCATGGGCGTTAACCTCGGCGACCTGAAGTATTTGTTCTTCGGACTCGCCCTGGTGGTCTTGATGATCTTCCGACCGCAGGGTCTGTTCCCGGTCCGCCAGCAATTGCTGACCTACGGTCGGTCGGCGCGGACGCTGCTCGCGAGCGCCGATGAACCGAAAGCGGCCCGATGAAGGAACCGGTCATCGACGACGATATGGCGGTGCTGCACCGGGAGGTGCACGCCCACCAGGGGCAGACACTGCTGCAGACCACGGATCTGACCGTGAAGTTCGGTGGACTGACTGCCCTGGATTCGGTGAGTTTCGAGATCACCCGGGGGGAGATTCTCGGGCTCATCGGCCCCAACGGAGCGGGTAAAACCACCTGCTTCAACGCCATCACCGGTGTTTACCGGCCTACTTCAGGGACCGTTGTGTTCGACGGCGAACCGCTGGGCGGGCTTAAGCGCCACCGGATCACCCGTTTGGGTATCGCGCGCACCTTCCAGAACATCCGGCTTTGGGGGGAGATGACGGCGTTGGAGAACGTCGTGGTCGGCACCGATGCCAGGCACCGGACATCGGTGCCCGGAGCATTGGTGCGTTCGGCCCGCCACCGCAGGGAAGAGCGCAATGCCATCGAGAAGGCCGCGGCGATGCTCGATTTCGTCGGTATCGCGCACCGCGGCGAGGACAAGGCCAAGAACCTTTCCTATGGGGATCAGCGACGTCTTGAGATCGCCCGGGCGCTGGCCACCGAACCGAAGCTGCTCTGCCTCGATGAGCCCGCCGCCGGGTTCAACCCCAGCGAGAAGGCCGCGCTGATCGACCTGATCCGGGCCATCCGGGACGACGGCTACACGGTGCTGTTGATCGAGCACGATATGCGCCTGGTCATGGGGGTCACCGACCGGATCGTGGTGCTGGAGTTCGGCCGCAAAATCGCCGACGGGCTGCCCGCCGAGATCCGCGAGGACCCCGCGGTGATCGCCGCCTACCTGGGAGTACCGGATGACCAACTCTGACGGTGCTGCCGTGCCGCTCATCGAAGTCCGCGACGTCATCGTGCGGTACGGCAGAATCGAAGCGCTGCACGGGGTTTCGCTGGTCGTCAACCAGGGCGAGTTGGTCACCCTGCTCGGCTCCAACGGCGCCGGCAAGACCACCCTGATGAGGGCCCTATCCGGTCTGCGGCCACTGGCGGCGGGATCCATCTGGTTCGATGGTCGCGACATCACCCGGGTCAAGGCCCATCGGCGGGTCATCGACGGGCTGATCCAGGCGCCGGAGGGTCGCGGCATCTTCCCCGGTATGACCGTGGCGGACAATATCGAGATGGGCTGTTACGGAAGGAAATTTGAGTCCAAAGCCGAACACGATGAACGGCTTGACTGGGTTTTCGAAACCTTTCCACGCTTGGCCGAACGTCGTAAACAGGTCGGCGGCACGCTCTCCGGTGGGGAGCAGCAGATGTTGGCCATCGGTCGGGCGTTGATGGCACGACCCAGAGTGCTGCTGCTCGATGAACCGTCCATGGGGCTGGCGCCCATGGTGATTTCGCAGATCTTCGGCATCATCGCCGAAATCAACAGCCAGGGCACCACCGTGCTGTTGGTGGAACAGAACGCGCAGCAGGCGCTGAGCCGCTCCGACCGGGCCTATATCCTGGAGACAGGTGCTATCACCCGCACCGGTCCGGCCCGGGAGTTACTGGCCGATGACAGTGTGCGCGCGGCGTACCTCGGAGTGGCCTAGGGGAGAACGTCCGGTCCATCGTGGCCGATGCTTTCCAGGTTCAACCCCCTCGTCTCGATACGGAAGGCCAGTGCCGCCACGGCGCCGAAAAGAGAGGCCCCCAGTAAGAGGCCCCCAGTAAGAGGTACAGCAGAGCGAGGTACAGCAGAGCCGACGGCGAGGTCACGGACCCGCCATTGCATGATGATTACCCCACCATCGGCGGTGTCGCGCGAGGCGCTCGACTGCCGCCGTGCAGCGGCTATCGCGACAGGCCAATGATCGTTCGGCGGTTCTTCACCTTGCCGAAATGCGTTGGCACGCTAGGGCTTAAGCCGAATTCGTTTAACCCGGGATGTTGCGCCGGATAGGAGCTCTACGCTTCTGCGCGAGATTCCGAGGTGCTGGGCGGTAAGGCGCAGGACAGCTTCAGTCGCCCTGCCCTCAGCGGCGCGTTCCCGTACGTACACCGTCAGCGAACCATCCTCGGCGACTTCGACCAGCGGGCCCTTCTTGCTGTCCGGTTTGACGGCGACAACGATGATCTCAGCCACGATGGCCGCCGAGCGTGCCCATCGGCGATCTCAGCGGGCCACGATCACCGACGAGCCGTGCCCGAACAGACCCTGGTTGGCAGTGATGCCCACCGTGGCGTCCTCGACCTGACGGCCGGTGGCCTGACCCCGGAGCTGCCAGGTCAGCTCGCAGACCTGGGCGATTGCCTGGGCCGGGATGGCTTCGCCGAAGCAGGCCAGCCCACCGGAGGCGTTGACCGGGATCCGGCCGCCGATCGCGGTGGCGCCGGAGCGCAACAAGGCTTCGGCCTCGCCCTTGGGGCACAGGCCCAGGTGCTCGTACCAGTCGAGTTCCAGCGCTGTGGACAGGTCGTAGACCTCGGCCAGGCTCAGGTCCTCGGGACCCAGTCCAGCTTCGGCGTAGGCGGAATCCAGGATGTGATCTTTGAACGCTCGTTCGGGGGCCGGCACCGCAGCCGTGGAATCGGTGGCAATGTCGGGCAGTTCCGGCATCGACTGGGGATAAGTCGGCGTGGCACACGAGACCGCGCGGACCGACGGCACCCCGGCCGTCGAACCGAGATGGCGCTTGGTGAACTCCTCGCCTGCCACGATCAGCGCGGCCGCCCCGTCGGACGTGGCGCAGATGTCCAGCAGTCTCAGCGGGTCGGACACCACCGGGCTGGCCAGCACGTCGGCGACCGAACTCTCCTTGCGGTAGCGGGCATTGGGATTGTGCAGCCCGTTGCGGGAGTTCTTCACCTTGACCGCGGCGAAATCCGCGGCCGTCGCGCCGTAGAGGTCCATCCGCCGGCGGGCCAGCAGCGCGAAGTACACCGTGTTGGTGGCTCCGATGAGGTGGAAGCGCTGCCAGTCCGGGTCGTTGCGGCGTTCACCGCCGACCGGGGCGAAGAATCCTTTCGGGGTGGTGTCGGCGCCCACCACCAGGGCCACGTCGCACAGGCCCGCCATGATCTGGGCCCGCGCCGACTGAAGTGCCTGCGATCCCGACGCGCATGCCGCGTAACTGGAGGACACGGGGATGCCCGTCCAGCCGAGTTTCTGGGCGAAAGTGGCTCCCGCGACAAAGCCCGGGTAGCCGTTGCGGATGGTTTCCGCACCGGCGACCAACTGGATCTGGCGCCAGTCCAGTCCGGCGTCGCGCAGAGCCGCTCGGGAGGCCACGACGCCGTACTCGGTGAAGTCGCGCCCCCACTTCCCCCAGGGGTGCATACCCGCGCCAAGGATGTAGACCGGAGCACTCACGAGGCGATCTTCCACGCATAGACCGTGCGCTGCACCCCGTCATCGTCGACGTAGAGCGGTACGGTCGTGAGCTCCATGGACATCCCGATCTTTAGGTCGGCGGCGCGGGTTCCCTCGACGACCTTGCCCAGCACGATCAATCCCTCATCGGCAAGTTGCACCGCGGCGATCGAGAACGGCTCGAATGGGTCGCTTGCCGGGTACGGCGGGGGTGGGGAGTAATGGTTCTCGGCGTAGCTCCACAGTGTGCCGCGCCGGGACAGGGCCACGACGTTCAGCACGTCGGCTTCGCAGGCCGGGTTGGGGCAGTTGTCCTCCCGCGGTGGGAACACGAAGGTGACGCACCGCGGGCATCTCGCACCCACCAGATACGGCAGCCCGGACTCGTCGACGGCCCACCAACCGTCGATGGCGGGTAGTTCAGCGGCGGCATCCGGAGCAGCTGGCACGGGCGTCAGCGTACGCGATCGCAGTGGCCGAACTGAAACGTGTTTCAGTTCCTGCGCCCGGCAGGAACGCTAGGTTCGCTCCATGGCGGATCTCCCCGAGTGGGTCAGGCGGCTAAACCTGACATCCCATCCCGAAGGCGGTTGGTTCCGTGAAACCTGGCGCAGTGAACTGACTATTGACCAGGCGTCGCTTCCCCAGCATTACAACGGAACTCGCAGCGCCGGCACCGCTATCCTCTTCGCGCTGCTACCCGGCGAGCAGGCGGCGTGGCATACCGTCCGCAGCGCCGAACTGTGGCTCTACCACCGGGGCAGCCCGGTATCCCTGGAGTTCGGCTCCGACCGTGACAACACCACCGCCCAACTGCTCGGGGCTGATATCGAAGCCGGCCAGCACCCGCAGTTGATCGTTCCCGCCGGCCACTGGCAGTGCGCGCGGCCGTGCGGATCTGAGCCGAGCCTCGTCACCTGTGTGGTGGTTCCGGGTTTCGACTTCGCCGACTTTCAACTCGACTCCTGACTCAGTGCAGGCATCGCCTGCGGAAACGATGCGACCGCACCGCCTCACTCCGCAACTCTTAAGGTGTGGGGGTGAGCGACAAGCCGACATTGATGTTGCTGGACGGTAATTCGCTGGCCTTCCGGGCGTTCTACGCGTTGCCGGCGGAGAACTTCAAGACCCGCAGCGGCCTGACGACCAACGCCGTCTACGGATTCACCGCGATGTTGATCAACCTGCTGCGGGACGAGGCGCCCACGCATATCGCCGCCGCTTTCGACGTCTCCCGCCAAACCTTCCGCGCAGAGCGTTTCCCGGAATACAAGGCCACCCGCAGCGCAACCCCGGATGAGTTCCGCGGCCAGATCGAGATCACGAAGGAAGTGCTGGGCGCGCTCGGTATCAGCGTGCTCGCCGAGTCGGGGTTCGAGGCCGACGATATCATCGCGACCTTGGCGACGCAGGCCGACGACGCCGGCTATCGGGTCCTGGTCGTCACCGGTGACCGGGATGCACTACAGCTGGTCAACCCGAACGTGACCGTTCTCTACCCGATCAAGGGCGTCAGCGTGCTGACCAGGTTCACCCCGGAAGCGGTGACGGAGAAGTACGGACTTACTCCGGAGCAGTACCCCGACTTCGCGGCGCTGCGCGGCGACCCCAGCGATAACCTGCCCGGCATCCCGGGAGTGGGGGAGAAGACCGCCGCCAAGTGGATCATCGAATACGGATCCCTGCAGAACCTGGTGGACAATGTCGAGGGAGTGCGCGGAAAGGTCGGGGAATCGTTGCGCGCCAACCTCTCCAGCGTGGTGCTCAACCGTGAGCTGACCCACCTGGTGCGCGACGTGCCGCTGGCCCAGACCCCGGACACCCTGCGACTGCTGCCCTGGGATCGCGACCAGATCCACCGGCTCTTCGACGACCTCGAGTTCCGGGTGCTGCGGGACCGGCTGTTCGACACCCTCGCGGCGGTGGAACCGGAGGTCGATATGGGCTTCGACGTGCGCGGCGGGTCTCTTGAGCCGGGCGCGCTGGCGGGCTGGCTGGCCGAACACGCCAGCGACGGCAGCCGATCCGGGCTTGCGGTGGTGGGCAGCCATCGGGTGTATGACGGCGACGCCACGGCCCTGGCCATCGCGGCGGCCGACGGCGAGGGCGCCTATATCGACCCTGCGACGCTGACGCCCGACGACGAGGCCGCGCTCGGAACCTGGCTGGCCGACACCGAAGCCCCGAAGGCGCTGCACGAGGCCAAGATCGCCATCCATGACCTGGCCGGGCGAGGCTGGCATCTCGCCGGTATCAGCTCCGATACCGCGTTGGCGGCCTACCTGGTGCGGCCCGGGCAGCGCAGCTTCGCTCTCGATGACCTTTCGCTGCGGTATCTGCGGCGCGAACTGCGGGCCGAAACCCCTGAGCAGGAACAGTTGTCCCTGCTCGACGATCCGGAGGGGGTCGATGGCGAGGCGGTGCAGGCGCTGATCCTGCGAGCCCGGGCCGTCGCCGACCTCGCCGACGCTCTGGATGAGGAACTGGTTCGCATCGAGGCGGCGCCGCTGCTGCGCGAGATGGAACTGCCGGTTCAGGCGGCCCTGGCCAGGATGGAAACCATCGGCATCGCCGTGGATCTGGACAAGCTCAACGCTCTGCAACGTGAGTTCGGTGAGCAGACTCGCGACGCCGCCGAGGCCGCGTATTCGGTGATCGGCAAGCAGATCAACCTCGGCTCGCCAAAGCAGTTACAGGTGGTGCTGTTCGACGAACTGGGCATGCCCAAGACCAAGAAGACCAAGACCGGGTACACGACCGACGCCGACGCCCTGCAGTCGTTGTTCGATAAAACCGAACACCCGTTTCTGGCGCACCTGCTGGCTCACCGCGACGCTACCCGGCTCAAGGTGACCGTTGACGGCCTGCTGAAATCGGTGGCCACGGACGGCCGCATTCACACCACCTTCAATCAGACCATCGCCGCCACCGGTCGGCTGTCGTCCACCGATCCGAACCTGCAGAACATTCCGATCCGCACCGAGGCCGGACGGCGTATTCGCGATGCCTTCTGCGTCGGCTCCGGCGGCGGCATCGTCTATGCGGAGTTGATGACGGCCGATTACAGCCAGATCGAGATGCGGATCATGGCCCACCTCTCCGGCGACGCGGAGTTGATCGAGGCGTTCCGCACCGGGGAGGACCTGCACTCGTTCGTGGGATCCCGCGCCTTCGGGGTACCACTCGACGAGGTCACCCCCGAACTGCGCCGCCGGGTCAAGGCGATGTCCTACGGGCTGGCCTACGGGTTGAGCACCTACGGACTGGCCCAACAGCTCAAAATCTCCACCGACGAGGCCGCGGAGCAGATGGATCAGTACTTCGCCCGGTTCGGAGGTGTCCGGGACTATCTCCTCGCTGTCGTCGAACAGGCCCGCAAGGACGGGTTCACCTCGACGGTGCTGGGCCGGCGCCGGTATCTGGCCGAACTCGACAGCAGCAATCGGCAACTCCGGGAGTCCGCTGAACGGGCCGCGCTGAACGCCCCGATCCAGGGCAGTGCCGCCGATATCATCAAGGTCGCCATGGTTGATGTCGACAACGCTCTGGCCTCGGCCGGTCTGGCATCCCGGATGGTGCTACAGGTCCACGACGAGCTG
>CAZGPT010000030.1:0-24285 GCA_964527015.1 uncultured Mycobacterium sp.
GGCGGGACGGGGCTCGGATCGCCATCGACGGGCTCGGCGACCGCACCTGGCGCCCATGCGAGTGCGGCGACAATTCCCGCGACTACTCCCAGTCGGCGCAGACCTGCTTTCATCAGCCGAACCCTACCGAAGGCGGCGGTATCACCTCGCCCACTCAACGGTTGCGGAATTTCGTTGTGAACAGCGAGTATGCGTAGCCGTACGCCGTTGCCGCCAGTCCGGCGAACAGTGCCGCGCTCTGGCTGAGGTGGGCCAACCGCTGCCCCGGAGATCTGATACCGCCGACGAGTCCCCGGGCGAAGGCCGCCGGCAGAACCGCGTACACGAACCTGTGTTCCTCGCTCAGCGCATCCGAACGCCCGACCATCGTGCCGAGTTGCTGCTTGGACACGCCCTCCCAGAAGCACCGGCGCAAGAAGTAGGAGAAGTGTGTGCGGTCGTCGGTGACCCAGTGCCGCACCTTGACCTCCGGATCCAACAGCAGGGTCGTCCCCGAAGTCTGGTTGAGCCGGATGCACATCTCGGTGTCGTCGCAACGCATCAGGCTGCCGTTCACCTGGCCGATCTCGGAGTTGAAGCCCCCGACGGTCTCCAGAGCATCCCGGCGAAACGACATGTTGCAGCCCAGTAGATTTCGTACCGGCGCCGGTTCGACCGGCAGGCCGCGGTGGCTGCAGCCCACCACCCAGTCGAATTCGGCGGGAAACCACGGCGGCCGCTCACCCGGCCAGACGGGCTGCGCGTTGCCTCCCACGCCGGCGATGGCGGGGTCCCGGTAGTCGGCGCGTAGACGTTCCAGCCAACCTGGTTGTACCTGTGCGTCATCGTCGACGAAGGCGACAACACTGCCCGTGGATGCCCCGATACCCGCATTGCGGGCGCCGCAAATACCCTGTTCGTTGCTGTTGGCCACGACCGTGGCCCGCGTCCCGTACTGAGCCGAAACCCGCTGCAGCAGGTCGTCGTTGTAGTCGATAGAAACGACCAGCTGATCGTCCGGGCGGAGCTGGGCCAGGACTGCTTCGATGGAGTTGTCCAGCAACTGCCGTCGATCGTCGGTGTAGGCGCACACGACGACGGAGATGGTCACATCGCCTGAGGTGCTGGTCACGACCGTCCCTCCCCGGAAATGTGTCGAAAGTTACTATAGCCAGAGCCCGCCGGGGCGGCCCGACCCCTGGGCAGTCGTGCCTCGCACCGATAACGTACGACCGTGGTCAATCGGCTGTCGCCCTCAGACGCGGCGTTCTACCAGCGGGAGGCCACCGCGACGCCGATGTACGTGGGATCGCTGTCGATCCTGCGCCGGCCCCGCGGCGGGCTGGGCTACGAGGCGTTGCTGGAAACCGTGGAGCGGCGACTGCCGCAGACTCCGCGGTACCGGCAGAAGGTGCGCGAGGTGACGCTGGGCATCGCCCGGCCGGTGTGGATCGATGACCCCGACTTCGATATCACCTACCACGTCCGTCGTTCGGCGTTGCCGTCCCCGGGAACCGATGCCCAACTGCACGACCTGGTCTCGCGGCTGGCGGGCCGCCCGCTGGACCGCACCCGGCCGCTGTGGGAGATGTATCTGATCGAGGGTCTGGAGCGCAACCGGCTGGCCCTGTTCATCAAGTCGCATCAGGCGCTGATCAACGGTATGACGGCCTGCGAGATCGGCCATGTCATCGCCGACCGCACTCGCCGGCCGGCCGAAGTGGGCGAGGACATCTGGCTGCCGGCCGGGGAGCCGTCGGACGGCCGTCTCATCGCCGAGGCGCTCGCCGACTGGCTGGCCCGCCCCGGTCAGGAGCTGCGGGCGCTGCGCTCGACCGCGGTCGATATCGCGACAAACAGCGGTGAACTGGCGCAGCTGGCCCGGCGGACCGCCGATATGGCCCGGCGGGCGGCCCGGCGCAGCGCGCCGGACAGTCCGCTGAACACCACGGTCTCCCGACACCGCCGCTTCACCGTCGCGTCCGCTCCGCTGGCCGACTTTCGGCGGCTGCGGGTTCGCTATGACTGCGATGTCAACGATGTGGTGCTGGCGGTGATCACCGGGGCGCTGCGCAACTGGTTGCTGTCCCGGGCCGAGCCGGTGTCCTCGAGCCTGACCGTACGCGCGATGGCGCCCACCTCGGTCTATCCGGAGGACGAGTTCCCGACCGGCCCCGGACAGGCGATCAGCGAGGTCGATCCCTTTCTGATCGACCTGCCGGTCGGCGAGAGCAACCCGGTGGTGCGGCTCTCCCAGATCGCCCACACCACCGAGTCGCACTCCGCGGTCGCCAGCCTGGTCGACGCCCGTACCATCGTGACGCTGTCCGGCTTCCCGCCACCCACTCTGCATGCGATGGGAACCCGGGTGGCCACCCAGTACCCGCCGCGGCAGTTCAACCTGCTGATCACCAATGTGCCCGGGCCGCAGTCGCAGATGTACATCGCCGGGGCGAAACTGCTCGAAACGTACGCGGTCCCGCCGCTGCTGCACGATCAGGTGCTGGCCATCGGGGTGACGTCCTATTGCGGGATGGTGTATTTCGGTATCAACGCCGACCGGGACGCGATGACCGATGTCGAGGTGTTTCCCGAGTTGCTCGCCGAATCCCTCGGTGAGTTCACCGAGACGGCGTAGTCGCCGCCGCCCGTCGTACGATGCGCCGATGGCGAAGAAAGCGTCGGCCAAGCCGAAGACCCACAAGATTCCCAACGGTGTGTACGAGGCGGAGCTGTTCCGGCTGCAGATCGAGTTGGTCAAACTGCAGGAATGGGTCCGGGCCACCGGCGCGCGGGTGGTGGTGATCTTCGAGGGCCGGGACGCCGCGGGTAAGGGCGGCACCATCAAGCGGATCACCGAGTACCTGAGCCCTCGCGCGGTTCGAATCGCCGCACTGCCCGCCCCGACCGAACGGGAGCGGGGGCAGTGGTACTTCCAGCGCTATGTCGAGCATCTGCCCACCAAGGGCGAGATCGTGCTGTTCGACCGGTCCTGGTACAACCGCGCCGGGGTCGAGCGGGTGATGGGATTCTGTACGCCGCAGGAGGAGGCGCTGTTCCTGCGGCACTGCCCGATCTTCGAGCAGATGCTCATCGACGACGGGGTCCTGCTGCGCAAGTACTGGTTCTCGGTTTCCGAGGATGAGCAGCTGAACCGGTTCAAGTCGCGGATGAACGATCCGCTGCGGCGCTGGAAGCTGTCCCCGATGGATATGGAGTCGATCTACCGGTGGGAGGATTACTCCCGGGCCAAGGACGACATGATGGTCCACACCGACACCCCGGCCAGTCCGTGGTTCGTGGTCGAGTCCCGGATCAAGAAGCACGCCCGGCTCAACATGATCTCGCACCTGCTGTCCAGCATCCCCTACACGGATGTCGAGTTGGAGAAGGTCGAGTTGCCCAAGCGTCCGCAAATCGGCAACTACCGGCGGCCGCCGCGTGACTTGGCGACCTACGTGCCCGACGTCGCCGTCACACTGGTGGGCGACCGCGAGGACGGCCGCTAGTCTGACCCGATGCGGGTCTATATCCCGGCGACGTTGCCGATGCTGGCCGAATTGGTCGCCGCCGATTCCCTGCAACCGCGCAGTGGCACCGCGTTCGCGGTCACCCCGACCCTTCGGGAGTCCTATGCCGAGGGTAACGAGGAGGAGCTGGCCGAGGTGGCCATCGGCGAGGCGGCCCGGGCGTCCCTGCGGCTGCTCTCCGCCCTGGCCGATAATGCCGGACCGTCCGCCGCCACCGCCGCGCCGCTGCGCCGGGCGGTGTTGGTGGCAGACGCCTCGGCCGGCACCGCGACCCCGCGTCCCGATCTCGACGATGCCGTCGTGCGGCTGAGCGGGCCGGTGAGCCTGGATCGGGTGGCGGCGGTCTACGTGGACAATGCCGCAGCCGAGCCGGCGGTGCGGGCCGCCATCGCGGTGATCGACCAGGCTGATCTCGGGGACGAGGATGCCGAACTGACCGTCGGCGACGCTCAGGATCATGACCTGGCCTGGTACGCGACCCAGGAACTGCCGTTCCTGCTCGAGCTGCTCTGAGGCGATGCCGGGCCGGTTTGCGGTACCGTCGGTTACGTGAAGACCCGGGTCAGTCTCGGCACCGCGATGCGGGCGCTGCTCGGACCGGCCACCACGCCGCTGCTACCCGATGACTACCTCAAACTGCTCAATCCGCTCTGGTCGGCGCGGGAGCTGCGCGGGCGGATCGTGCAGGTCCGGCCCGAGACCCCGGACTCGGCGACCCTGGTCATCAAACCGGGCTGGGGCTTCGGCTTCGACCACCGGCCCGGGCAGTACATTGGAATCGGGCTGCTGGTCGAAGGCCGCTGGCGGTGGCGGTCCTACTCGCTGACCTCTGCTCCGTGCACCGACACCAGGGCCGGCGGTTCGCGCACCGTGACCATCACCGTCAAAGCGATGCCGGAGGGGTTTCTGTCCACCCACCTCGTGGGGGGTGTCCGCCCCGGCACCGTGATCAGGTTGGCCGCCCCGATGGGCAACTTCGTGCTACCCGATCCGCCGCCGGCGTCGGTGCTCTTCCTCACCGCCGGCTCCGGGATCACCCCGGTGATGTCCATGCTTCGCACCATGCGGCGCCGCAAGACCATCGGCGATATCGTGCATATCCACTCGGTGCCGACGGTCGCCGACGTGATGTTCGCCGGCGAGCTCGCCACCCTGGGCCGCGAGCAGCCCGGATACCGGCTCACCGTCCGAGCCACCCGCACCGAGGGCCGACTCGACGTGGCCGGTATCGGCGCTCAGGTGCCGGACTGGCGGGACCGGGACACCTGGGTCTGCGGGCCCGAGGGTCTGCTGGCCGCCGCCGAACATCAGTGGAGCGCCGCGGACCTGGGTGACCGGCTGCATCTGGAACGGTTCGCCGCAAAACGTTCGGCCGACGCGGGAACGGGGGGCACCGTCACCTTCGCCCGCGGCGTGACCACGCGCCGCTGCGACGGGGCGACCTCCCTGCTGGAGGCCGGCGAACAGGCAGGTGTTCTCATGCCGTTCGGTTGCCGGATGGGCATCTGCCACACCTGTGTGGTCAGCTTGTTGGATGGCCGGGTCCGCGACCTGCGGACCGGCACCGAGTATGAGCCGGGAAGCCGGGTTCAGTCCTGTGTGACGGCACCGAGTGGAGACTGTGTGGTGGATATCTGATGGCCATCTCCGATGTCGAGGCGTTCGCCCACCTGACCGACGGCGATATCGACTCGCTGGCGGCCGAACTGGACACCATCCGGCGGGATGTCGAGGACTCCCTGGGCGAACGCGACGCCCGCTACATCCACCGCGTCATCGTCGCCCAGCGCGCCCTGGAATCGGTCGGCCGGTTGCTGCTGGCGTTCGGATCGAAACGGTTGGCCTGGTGGGCCGGTACCGGCACGCTGGCGGTGGCCAAGATCGTCGAGAATATGGAGCTTGCGCACAACGTCCTGCACGGCCAGTGGGACTGGATGAACGATCCGGAGATCCACTCCTCGACCTGGGAGTGGGACATGGTGGGAGCGGCCAAGCACTGGCGCATCACCCACAACGTGGCCCACCACAAGTACACCAACGTGCTCGGCATGGACGACGACGTCGGCTACGGGGTGCTGCGGGTCACCCGAGACGAGCCGTGGAAGCCGCGCAATGTCCTGAACCTGCCGATCAACACCGTGCTGGCTGCCGGCTTCGAGTGGGGAATCGGCATGCAGCATCTGGAAGTCCGCAAGATCCTGCGGCCCGAGACCCGCGCCGCGACAGTGGTGCGGCTGCGCGAGTTCTCCGTCAAGGTCACCCGCCAGTTGGCCAAGGACTATTTGGTCTACCCGGCGCTGACCGCGATGTCGCCGGCGGGGAGGTTCGGTTCCACGGTCAGGGCCAACCTGGTGGCCAACGTCATCCGCAACATCTGGGCCAATGCGGTCATCTTCTGCGGGCACTTTCCCGACGGTGCGGAGAAGTTCACCAACGCCGACCTCGACGACGAGACCCGGGGGCAATGGTATCTGCGCCAGATGCTCGGCAGCGCCAATATCGACGCCGGTCCTGCCATGGCCTTCATGACCGGCAACCTGTCCTACCAGATCGAGCATCACCTCTACCCGAACCTGCCGAGTTATCGACTTGCCGAGATTTCGATGCGGGTCCGGCAGCTGTGCGAGAAATACGACCTGCCCTACACCACCGGTCCGATGCTGGTGCAGTACGCCAAGGCCTGGCGCACCATCGCGAAACTGTCACTGCCGGAACGGTTCCTGCGGGCCACCGCCGACGACGCCCCGGAGACCCACAGCGAGCGGATGTTCGACGGGCTGGCCCCGCAGGACCGCGGGCGCGGGCTCAGGAGTGCGATGGCCGCCGTGCGACGGCGCCGGCGAACTGGCTGACTAGCCGTGCTCGGCGATATGACGCTCGGCCAGCGCCCTGTGCTCGGCCTGATGCCGCTCAGCTAGTTTCTTGTGCTCGGCCTGATGCTTCTCGAACTGGTCACGGAAATCATCGAGATGGCGCTCCATCATTTCCTTGTGCTCGGCAAGGTGGCGTTCCGGAACAGTTGACATGGGCCCCTCCTTTCATGGCGCGGTTTCGCGCGCGTGTCTGGCACTGTGACTACAGGTGCCCCGGCGCCAGTGTAAGACAGTCCCGGAAGGGCTGTTGCGAAGTTCGCCGGCTCAGGTCGGGATCATGTCGAAGGTGTCCGGGTTCGGCCCGAGCCGGCCGGCCTCGCCCCGGTTCAGGGCGGTCAGCGCCTCGATCTCCTCATCGTTGATCTCGAAGTCGAAGATCTCGAAGTTCTCCTTCATCCGTTGCGGGTGAACCGTTTTCGGGAACACGATGTCGCCGCGCTCGATATGCCAGCGCAGCACCACCTGGGCCGGATGGGCTCCGGTGGCGCGGGAGATCCGGGCCACCACCGGGTCGCCGAGGACCTTGCCCCGGGCGATCGGTGACCAGGCCTCGGTGAGGATGTCATGTTCGACGCCGTAGGCGCGCACCTCATCGTTGCCGAAATACGGGTGCACCTCGATCTGGTTGACCGCCGGGGTGGTCGCGGTCTCGCGGGCGAGTTCCTGCAGATGGTGGATCTGGAAATTGGACACCCCGATGCTGCGGGCCCGGCCGTCGGCCTTGAACTCCTCGAGTGCTTTCCAGGTGGAGACGTAGTCGCCGTCGTAGCGGGTCGGTAGTGGCCAGTGGATGAGGAAGAGGTCGACGTAATCGGTGCCGAGTTCGCGCAGTGTCTCGTCGAAGGCCCGGCGGGCGTCGTCGGGCCGGTGGTAGCCGTTGTTCAGCTTGCTGGTGATGTAGACCTCCGCGCGGTCGACGCCGGACTCGCGGATGCCCTGCCCGACGCCCTGCTCGTTTCCGTACATCTGCGCGGTGTCGATATGGCGGTAGCCGACCTCCAGCGCGCTGCGCACCGCCGCGGCGGTCTCCTCGGGGCGGATCTGAAACACCCCGAGGCCCAGTTGCGGGATGCGGTTGCTGTCGTTGAGGGTGATCAGTGGGACGTTCCCGACGGTCGTGTTCACGTGTTTCTCCTTTGTTCGGGCGGTCTGTTCAGCCGATCTGTTCGGCCAGCGCCCCGAGCAGGCGCCTGGCGGCCTCCACCCGGCGCGCCGGAGGCCCGGTCAGTTCGTCGAGGGCGCACTCCGGATCCGCCGGCGGTCCCAGGTGTCCGCAGCCGCGCGGACAGTCGGTGATCCTCTCACCCAGATCCGAGAATGCCAGCATCACGTCATCGGACCTGATATGGGCCAGGCCGAACGACCGGACGCCGGGGGTGTCGATCACCCAGCCGCCGCCTGGCAGTGGCAGCGCCACCGACTGGGTGGAGGTGTGCCGGCCCTTGCCGACCCCAGATACCGTCCCGATGGCACGGTCGGCCTGCGGCACAAGCCGATTCACCAGGGTGGACTTGCCCACCCCGGAGTGGCCGAGCAGCACGGTGACACGGCCGGTCAGCAGATCGCGGATTCCGTCGACCGGCTCGTCGCGGCTGACGGTCACCACGGTGAGGTCCAACTCGGCGAACTGGTCGGCGAACGGCGCCGCCGGTGCCAGGTCGGTCTTGGTCAGGCACAGGATGGGCCGCAGGCCCCCGGTGTAGGCCGCGATCAGCGACCGGTCCACGAACCCGGTGCGCGGCGGCGGGTCGGCCAGCGCCACCACCACCATCATCTGATCGGCGTTGGCGACCACCACGCGCTCGGTCGGGTCGGTGTCGTCGGCGGTGCGGCGCAGCACCGTCCGGCGCGTGCTGCGGCGCACGATCCGGGCCAGGGTGTCGGGGCGCCCGGACAGATCGCCCACCACCTCGACCTCGTCGCCGACGACGATCGGGGTGCGACCCAGTTCGCGGGCCCGCATCGCGGTCACGACCCGCGGCGGGTCGCCGTCGAGCATGCAGCCCCACCGGCCGCGGTCCACCGTGATCACCATCGCCCGTTCGGCGTCGGCGTGCTCGGGCCGGGTCTTGGTCCGCGGACGGGATCCGCGGCCGGCCCGGATGTGCACATCGGACTCGTCGTAGTCGCGGTGCCGGTGCGGGCGGGTCAATCGCGGGCCTCGAGCATCCCGGCCCACAGTCGCGGGAAGTCCGGAAGCGTCTTGGCGGTGGTGGCGATGTCCTCGACCGCCACCCCGGGCACCCGCAGCCCGATGATCGCCCCCGCGGTGGCCATCCGGTGGTCGGCGTAGGAATGCCAGACACCGCCGTGCAGGGTCGTGGCGGTGATCACCAGGCCGTCGTCGGTCTGCACGCAGTTCCCGCCGAGGCCGGTGATCTCCGCGCTCAGCGCCGCCAGCCGGTCGGTCTCGTGGCCGCGCAGATGAGCGATGCCGGTCAGCCGTGACACCGAACCCGGCTCGGCCAGCGCCGCCAGCGCCGCCACCGACGGGGCCAGCTCGCCGACCTCGTGCAGGTCCATATCGAAGCCGGGGTAGCTTGCCGGTCCGGTCACCGCCAGCCCCGAGTCCTCGTGGGCCACGGTGCATCCCAGCAGACGCAGGATCGACAGGATGATCGGGGCGGGCTGGACGCTGATCGTCGGCCATCCGGTGATGAGAACCGCACCACCGGTGACCGCCGCGGCCGCCGCGAACGGCACCGCATTGGACAGATCCGGCTCGATCGCCCAGTCGTGCTCGGCCACCCGTCCCGGCGCCACCCGCCACCGGTTGGCGACGGTGTCGTCGACCGGCACGCCGGTCTCGGCCAGCATCGTCGCCGTCATGGCGATATGCGGGGCCGAGGGCACCGAGGTTCCGGTGTGCACCACGGTAAGCCCGTCGCGGAACGCCGTTCCGCACAGCAGCAGCCCGGAGACGAACTGGGAGGAAGCCGAAGCGTCGATGTGCACCGTGCCGCCCGGCGCGCCGCCGCGACCGTGCACGGTGAACGGCAGCCCGGTGCCGTCGATATCCACGCCGAGGCCGCGCAGGCCGTCGAGCAGCGGGGTGATGGGCCGGGCGCGGGCCTGGGCGTCACCGTCGAAGAGCACCTCCCTGCTACCGAGCGCGGCCAGTGGCGGCACGAACCGCAGCACCGTGCCGGCCAACCCGCAGTCGATGCGGATTTTCCGGCCCGGCTCGGGTGCGGCACCCACGGTCAGATCGGTGCTCGGTCCGTCGACGGCGAAGCCGAGGCCCCGCAGGGCGCCGATCATCAGGTCGGTATCCCGGCTGCGTAGAGCACCGTCGATTCGCGAGGGCCGGTCACCCTGCGCGACGGCCAGCGCGGCCAGGATCAGCGCGCGGTTGGTCATCGACTTCGACCCGGGAATGGTGACCCGGGCGTGCACGGCGGTCGGGGCGTGGGGTGCCGTCCACAGATGCGCGCTCACAGAAGTACATCCTGCCCTGTCACCATGGAGTCATGTGCGGACGTTTCGCCGTCACCACCGATCCGGCCCGGCTGGCCTCGCAGATCAACGCCGCCGACGAGACCGGGGCAGCGGCCTGGGAGCCGAACTACAACGTCGCCCCCACCACCGCTATCGCTGCGGTGGTGGCCCGCCACGATGAGCCCGAGGACCCAGCCGCCCGGCGGATCCGGCTGATGCGCTGGGGGTTGCTACCACCGTGGGTGAAACCGGACGCCGACGGCCGGCCGGTGGTGAAGACCCAGCTGATCAACGCCCGCGCCGAGACGCTGACCACCTCTCCGGCATTCCGATCGGCGGCCCGACACACGCGCTGTCTGGTGCCGATGGACGGTTACTACGAGTGGATGCGGGTCCCCGATCGACCTGGAAAGACGCCGTACTACATGTACGGATCCGACGGCCGGCCGCTGCTGGTGGCCGGGCTGTGGTCGGTGTGGAGACCGGACCGGTCAGATCCCGGTGCGACGGCGCCGGTGCTGACCGCCACCATCGTCACCACCGACGCGGTGGGCGAACCGGCCCGGGTGCATGGACGGATGCCGCTGGTGATCGCCGAGTCGGACTGGGACCGCTGGCTGGATCCGGATGCCCCGGCCCCGGCGGACCTGCTGGCCGCGGCGCCGGACGTCGGCGGTATCGCGGTGCGGGAGGTCTCGACGTTGGTCAACAAAGTGGCGAATAACGGACCGGAGCTGATCGCCCCCGCCGACCGGGGCAACCAACCGGTCGGTCTGTTCTAGTGGTCCGGGTGGGGATAGCATCGGTATCAGGCTGACCAGCGAGAGGACCGGCGCGATGACCGCAGTTGAACCGAAGGCCGACACGATCACGGTGCACAACCCCGCCGACGGCCGGATCACCGGGTCGGCGCCCATCGACGGGACGGACACGGTGGCCGCTCGGGCGCGGGAGTTGCGGTTGTTCCAGACCGAATGGGAGGCCATCGGCCCACGCGGCCGCAAGACCTGGATGCTCAAATGGCAGGACTGGATCCTGGACAACGCCGACCACCTCACCGACGTGCTGATGTCGGAGACCGGCAAATCCCGGATCGACGCCGCCCTGGAGCCGATCACCCTCGCCGACTCCATCAACTACTGGGCCGGCCACGCCGAGGAGTTTCTCGCCGACCGTCACCCCAAGGCCCACAGCCCGTTGTTCCGGGTCAAGAAGCTGACCACCGCCTTCCGGCCCTACCCGCTGGTCGGGATGATCGAGCCGTGGAACTTCCCGCTGGCGATGCTGGCACTGGACCTGGTTCCCGCACTGGCCGCCGGCGCCGCGGTGCTGCTCAAACCCTCGGAGGTCACGCCGCTGTCGGCGGTCGAGCTGGTCCGCGGCTGGACCGAGATCGGTGCACCGCCGGTGCTCGGGCTGGTCACCGGCTACGGCGCCACCGGCGCCGCGGTCATCGAGCACGCCGACTTCATCCACTTCACCGGCTCGACGGCAACCGGGCGCAAGGTCGCGGTTGCCTGTGCCGAGCGGCTGATCCCGTGCAGCCTCGAATTGGGCGGTAAGGATCCGGCGATCGTGCTGGCCGACGCTGATCTCGAGCGGGCCGCCAACGGTATCGCCTGGGGCGGCATGTTCAACTCCGGTCAGGTGTGCATCTCGGTGGAACGGGTTTTCGTCGAATCGCCGATCTACGACGAGTTCGTCGCGAAGCTGGCCGAGCGGGTGCGCGCCGTTTCCCAGGGCCAGGAGTCCGGTGCCGGATACAGCTACGACACCGGCGCAATGGCCACCCCGGCGCAGCGCGACATCGTCGAGCGGCATGTCCAGCAGGCCACCACCGCCGGGGCCCGGGTGGTCGCCGGTGGCGAGCCCACCGGCGTCGGCACCTTCTTCCAGCCGACGGTGCTGGCCGATGCGGACCCGGGGATGGCCTGTATGGCCGAGGAGACCTTCGGGCCGACCCTGCCGGTGGTCAGGGTGGCCGACGAGGACGAGGCGGTGCGGCTGGCCAACGATTCGGTGTACGGGCTGTCGGCCTCGGTGTGGACCGGGGACACCGAACGCGGTGAGCGGGTCGCCCGCCGGTTGGAGGCCGGTGCGGTGAACGTCAACGATGCGATGTCCAACGTCTTTTGCCACGCATTGCCGATGGGCGGCTGGAAGGACTCCGGTATCGGCTACCGCGGCGGCGGCGCCGCCGGGCTGATCAAGTTCTGCCGCCAGCAGGCCATCACCGCTCCGCGACTGCCTGCCCAGCGCTCGGAATTGCTGTGGTATTCCTCGCCGAAGACCCAGAGTCGTTTCGCGCTGGCTGTCATGCGGGCGTTCTCCGGTCACGGTCGCCGGCGTTTCGGCCGCAGGGGCTGAGCCGCCGCGGGTCGAGCCCCGCGGGATCGAGTCGGTGTTGAGTCAGGGGTGGGTGTACCCGGGCGGGTTGGGGCTATCCACCCAGAAGTCCACTCCGAGTTCAATACCCGGTACGCAGTCGTAGACCGACAGGTCGGTGACGCCGGCCTCCAGCAGTACGTCCTCGCACAGCAGGGTGTGGCCGGTGTACTCGCGGGCCGGGCGGCTCATCACCGCGTACGCGGCGTCGGCGTACACCTCCGGTTTGCGGGACCGCTTCATCGTCTCGTCGCCGCCGAGCAGATTCTGCACTGCCGCGGTGGCAATCGGGGTGCGCGGCCACAGCGTGTTCGAGGCGATCCCCGCATCGCGCATCTCCTCGGCAACGCCCAACGCGCACAACGTCATCCCGTATTTGGCCATCATGTACGGAGTCGGCCTGAGCCACTTCGGCTCCAGCCGCACCGGCGGGGACAGGGTGACAATGTGCGGGTTGGAGCGGCCCTTCATGTGCGGGATGCAGGCCTGGGAGACCGCGTAGGTTCCGCGGACCTGGATGCCGTTCATCAGGTCGAACCGCTTGAGCGGGACATCCTCGATGGAGCCGAGGTTGATCGCGCTGGCGTTGTTGACACACATGTCGATACCGCCGAACTGTTCCACCGCCTTGGCCACCGCGGCGGCCACCGAGTCGCCGTCGCGGATATCGCCGACGATCGGCAGTGCCTGACCGCCGGCCTCCTCGATCTCCTTGGCGGCGGTGTAGATGGTCCCGGGAAGTTTGGGATGCGGTTCGGTGGTCTTGGCCACCAGGGCGACTGCCGCGCCGTCAGCGGCGACGCGCTTGGCTATCGCCAAGCCGATACCGCGGCTGGCGCCGGAGATGAACATGGTCTTGCCGGTGAACGTTGCCATGCCCCACAGCCTAGGATCAGTGTCCAATGGATGAAAACGAGGAGCCCGCCGACGAGGGCCGCCAGGAATCCGATGCGGAGCTGACCACACGGTTCGAGCGGGACGCGATCCCGCTGATGGACCAGCTGTACGGCGGCGCCCTGCGGATGACCCGCAATCCCGCCGACGCCGAGGACCTGCTGCAGGAAACCATGGTCAAGGCCTATGCGGCGTTCCGGTCCTTCCGGGAGGGCACCAACCTCAAGGCCTGGCTGTACCGGATTCTGACCAACACCTACATCAACACCTACCGCAAGAAGCAACGCCGGCCCGCCGAGTACCCCACCGAGGCGATCACCGACTGGCAGTTGGCCGCCAACGCCGAGCACTCATCGACCGGATTGCGCTCGGCGGAGGTCGAGGCACTGGAAAATATGCCGGACAGCGAAATCAAAGAGGCGCTCCAGGCGTTACCAGAAGAGTTCCGGCTCGCGGTGTACCTAGCTGACGTCGAGGGCCTGCCGTACAAGGAGATCGCTGAGATCATGGAAACACCGATCGGGACCGTGATGTCCCGCCTGCACCGGGGCCGACGTCAGCTGCGGGACCTACTCGCCGATGTCGCCCGCGACCGCGGGTTCATTCGGGGTGGGGACCAGGGGCAGCAGCCTCAGGGGGCGACCCCGTGAGCAGCAATGAACCCCCTCTTGAGCCCCATCTTGAGCCCGGTGTCGACCCGGATCCCGGCCACGCCGACTGTGCGCTCGTCATCCGCCAGGTCTGGGCCCTGCTCGACGGCGAGGTCAACGACGGCAGCCGCGACGAGCTCCGGCGCCATCTCGAGGAGTGCCCGGCCTGCCTGCGGCACTACGGGGTGGAGGAACGGATCAAGAAGCTGATCGCCACCAAGTGCAGTGGTGAAAGGGCCCCGACCTATCTGGTCGAACGGGTGCGTTTGGAAATCAGCCGCACCACCATCATCCGACGGGGCTGATCGGCGGTACCGGTAACTGGTGCAGGGACCCGGATCAGGAATTCGGTCGCTTACCGTGGTTGGCCTTGCTGTGCTTCCGGTCTTTCTTCTTGCGGCCGCGCTTGGCCATGGTTCTACCTCCGAGTGATCAGGATTTCTCGCTATTGTCTCACGGCGGCGGAGCGTCGGTGACCCGGTCTTGTGGTTCGATAGACCCACAGGGCGGAGCTTTGGAGTGAGGGTGACATGGCCGAGGACGTGCGCGCGGAGATCGTGGCCAGTGTGCTGGAGGTCGTGGTCAGCAAGGGCGACCAGATCGGTCCCGGGGAAATCCTGGTTCTGCTGGAGTCGATGAAGATGGAGATCCCGGTGCTTGCCGAGATCGCCGGCACCGTGACCGAGGTCAATGTGGCGGTGGGCGAAGTCATCCAGGCCGGCCACTTGATCGCCGTCATCGACGACTAGCGGCAGACGACTAACGGCGGATGTCGACCCTCGGTGCGCTGCTCGCCGAGCACACAGATCTGCCGGGCAGTGTGGTCGACCACCTGCATGCCGTGGTGGGGGAGTGGCAACTGCTCGCCGATATGTCCTTCGGTGATCTGCTGATGTGGGTTCGGCGCGGTGAGGGTGAAGACGGCACCGTGGTGTGTGTGGCGCAGTGCCGGCCCAATACCGCCCCGACCATGCTGACCACCGACGCGGTGGGCACGGTGCTGCCAGAGCAGAGGCTGGTCGGGACGGTTCCGGTGTGCTGCGGCGGCAACCTGGTCGCCCTGCTCACCCGACAGACAGCGGGAGATGGCCGACGGACGTCATCCCGTCTGGAGTCGGCCTACCTGGACTGTGCCGCGACCCTGCTGGACATGCTCTCGGAGGGCACCTTCCCGAATATCGGTCAGCTGGCCGTGTCGCGGTCTAGTCCCCGGGTCGGCGACGGCTTCATCCGGCTCGATGTCGACGGGGTGGTCGGCTACGCCAGCCCGAATGCGTTGTCGGCCTATCACCGGATGGGCCTGACGGCTGAACTCGAGGGTCGCACCCTGCTTGCCGCGACCCGACCGCTGATCTCCGACCCGTTCGAGGCGGTCGAGTTGGCCGACCATATCGGTGCGTCGCTGGCCGGGGGACCCGGCATGCGACTGGAGTTCGACGCGGGCGGCGCCACCGTGCTGCTGCGCACCCTGCCGCTGATGGTCGGTGGCGTGTCCGCGGGAGCCGCGGTGCTGGTTCGCGATGTCACCGAGGTCAAACGCCGCGACCGGGCGCTGCTGTCGAAGGATGCCACCATTCGGGAGATCCACCACCGGGTCAAGAACAACCTGCAGACCGTGGCGGCACTGCTGCGGCTGCAGGCCCGGCGCACCACCAATGCCGAGGGTCGCGACGCCCTGCTGGAGTCGGTACGGCGGGTGGCGGCCATCGCCGAGGTTCACGAGGCGCTGTCGATGTCGGTGGACGAGGAGGTCAACCTCGACGTGGTGGTGGACCGCATTCTGCCGGTCATGAACGATGTGGTCCGACTCGGCAGCCCGATCCGGATCAACCGGGAGGGTTCCCTGGGGGTACTCGACGCCGAGCGGGCCACCGCGCTGGTCATGGTGGTCACCGAGCTGGTCCAGAACGCCGTCCAGCACGGGTTCGATCACGCCCCCGATTCCGGGGCCGAGCGCGGGCGGGTAGTGATCCGCGCCGACCGCTCGGCGCGGTCGCTGGACATCGTGGTCCACGACGACGGCCGCGGCCTGCCGGCCGGATTCAGTCTGGAGAACTCCGACCGGCTGGGCCTACAGATCGTCCAGACCCTGGTCTCGGCCGAACTGGACGGCTCGCTGGTGATGCGTGGATCCCCCGGCGGCGGCACCGATGCCTTACTGCGGGTGCCGATCGGCCGCAAAAGGATCGCGGCCCCGGGCTGAGCCCGGGGCCGCGATGAGGTGGACGCGGTTCAGACGCCGGTGCGCGCCCGGGTGCGGGCGTTGCGGCGTTTGAGGGCACGACGCTCGTCCTCGCTCATACCGCCCCACACGCCGGCGTCCTGGCCGGATTCCAGTGCCCAACTCAGGCACTCGGTGACCGCCGGGCAGCGGTTGCAGACGAGCTTTGCATCGGCGATCTGAGCGAGGGCAGGACCGCTGTTGCCGACCGGGAAGAACAGCTCCGGGTCTTCATCCCGGCAGACCGCCTTGTGGCGCCAATCCATCTGTCGCTACTCCTTCTCTCTGGGTGCGCACCAAAAGACCGGGGCGGATGCCCCGGAGACCTCGGTTGTTAACCCGCGCACACACAAATGTTGTTGCTCTGTTACCTTGATGTTGTCACAGGCTCAACGGAAGTCAATGGGACTCGGTTGAACCGTGGGCAATGTCACTTTCCGGCCCGGTGTGCGAACCGAATTCCGAGTGTACTAGCATCCCTGCGTCGGCGGCGGGGAATCGCCGTTCAGCTGCGGTCCACGGGCGGCGCCACCACCATCAGCGCGTCCGGAACGGCCGTGAAAGTCATTTCCGTCCGGGTTCCGATGTAATCCCCGTCCACCTGACAGGCGATCGGCGCGGCGGAGGTGATCCGCACCCAGGCCACATCGTCTGCGCGGATCAGGTTCCGGCCCTTGATCTCAGCCCGTCGGGCCAGCATGCGGCGTACCACCAGCAGGTTCGCGATGACGTTCATGCTGTTCACGGCGAAAATGCCGAGGCCGCCCTCGAATGTCGTACCCGGATTGGTCCACACCGGCCGGTTGTTGGCGTAGGTCCAGGGGCTGGAGTTGGAAACGAACGCGAAATGCACCCCGGCCTCCGGTTCTCGATCGGGCAACTCCAAGGTCAGAAGGGGTTTGGCCCGGGCGCTGCCGAGCATCTCGCGCACGCCGATGCGGATATATCGGGCGGCGGTCACCTTGCGGCCCTTGGCCCGCTGGGCCTCCACGGCGGCCACCACATCGCCGTCGACACCCAGTCCCGCGGTGAACACCGACCAGCGCTCGTTGCAGTCCATCAGGCCGATACGGCGCCAGGAACCTCCCCGGGGGTGCCCGCCGAGCAGGTCGATCAGCTGATTGGTGGCCTCGATGGGATCCGGGTTTATCCCCAGGGCGCGGGCGAAGACATTGGCCGAACCACCCGGGACCACGGCGACGGCCGGCAATGTGTCGGCGGCCGGCCGGCCCGGTCCGGGCGTACCCAGCAGGCCGTTGACCACTTCGTTCACCGTCCCGTCGCCACCGTGCACGATGATGATGTCGATCCCGTCCCGCTTGGCCGCCTCGGCGATCTCGATGGCGTGCCCGCGGTGGTCGGTGTGGGCGACCGAAAGGCTCAGCCGACTCTCCAGCCCGTGTGCGAGCAGGTCGCGGCCGGCTGGCGTGGTGGAGGTGGCGTTCGGGTTGACGATCAGCACGGCACGCACGGGTGCCGAGCTTAGTGAGGTATCGACGGTTAGTGAATCACCTCCCGGTCGCGGTACAACTACACTCGGGGCGGTCCGCAGGGAGGTGACCAGGGAGGTGACTTGGTGACAGTCAGAAACGCGACGGCCCGCATTCGCGTGCTGATCACGACGGCAGTTCTGGCCGCCGGTCTGCATCTCGCCGCGGCGCCGGTCGCCACCGCCGACCCCGGAGTCGCCGTGGACCCGCTGCTGCTCAGCGTCGAGGATGTGCGCGCAATCGCCGGTAACGCCGATTTGGCGCCGGCGGAGCCGGTGGACCGGCCGGGTGGCCAGCACCAGTACGACGCGCAGTACCCGAGCCAATGCCACGGTGTCTACAACCAGGATGACGCCTTCGGCGGCGGTTACAACCAATTCCGGTCGGTCTCCTATGCCGGGCCCGCCAACCGTGCCGTCACCCAGGCCGTTGCGGTGTATCCGAACTCGGCGGCCGCCAGGGCCGCCCTGACACGCCTTGGCAAGGCGCTGAATGCCTGTTCGGAAATGGCGGTGCCCGGTATGGCGATCACCGCGCAGGTTCTCGACCGGACGACGTTCGCGGTATGTGAGGCTCAGTGTGCCAGCCTCTATCGGGCGGCCGGGCCGGTGCTGATCGGAGTCGAGGCCGCCCAATTCGGCGACTCGGACCGGATCGCCACCGCCGTACTGCAGCAGATCACCGGGCGGGTCACGGCGGCTTGAGCTCACCGCGCAGGTCCATCGCCCGAGCGCACCATTTAAGCTCGGCGTATGAGCTCCTCGCCCCCGACGACCGTGCGGGCCGCCGCCGCACTGGTCGGGTTGGAGGGCGCCGCCGGTGTTGTGGCCGCGGTGGTGTTCCTCGTCCGCGGGCTGACCGGGGCCGACCGTCAAATCGTCAACGGGTTCGGTAACGCGGCCTGGTTCGTGGTGATCGGCGCGGCGTTGCTGACGGCCGCCTGGGCGCTGTGGACCGGGCGGCGCTGGGGACGAGGTATAGCGGTATTCGCCCAGTTGCTGCTGCTACCGGTGACCTGGTACGTCGCCGTCGGCTCGCACCGCTGGTTCTACGGGATCCCGATCGCCATGGTCGCGGCCGCGGCGCTGGTGCTGTTGTTCGTGCCCGCCACGCTGCGCTGGTTGGTCTACGACTCGGCCAGCGCCGACAACTCGGCACCGGATACCCGGTAGCCGATCCAGTCCGACATCTGTCTCCCGCCCACTGCGTCATAGAGCGCGATCGCGTCGGTGTTCCAGTCCAGCACCGCCCAGCTGAGCCGGCTGTAACCGCGCCGGAGGCATTCGCCCGCCAGCGTGGACAGCAGCGCGCGGGCCAGGCCGCGGCGGCGGAACGCCTCCCCGACGAACAGGTCCTCGAGGTGGATGCCGGCCACGCCGTCCCAGGTGGAGAAGGTGCGAAACCACAGCGCCATCGCCGCCGGCTGGCCATCGACCTCGGCGAGGTGGCACCCGGCCACCGCGTCGTCGTCGAAAAGTGCTGCGGTGATCTGCTTTTCAGTCACCGTGCACGCATCAGATGCGTGCTCGAAGTCGGCCAACCGGTGAATCATCGCGACGATGGCGGCCACGTCCGCCGGGCGGGCGGGCCGGATCTGCGCGGTCGGTTCACGTTGCATGGTCATGCCCCCAGAGCGGTCAGAATGGTGCGGAATTTCGTGGTGGTCTCGGCGACTTCGGCATCCGGATCCGACTCGGCGACGATCCCGCCGCCGGCCCGCGCCAATGCGCTGCGGCGGTCGGCCGACAGTTCGGCGCCGCGGATGGCTACCACCCAGCGGCCGTCGCCGCGGGCGTCGCACCAGCCGACCGCCCCGGCGTAGAAGCCGCGGCCGTCCTCGACCGCGGCGATGGTCTCGACGGCGGCGGCGGTCGGGACCCCGCCGACGGCCGGGGTGGGGTGCAGTGCCAGCGCCAGATCCAGTGCGGTGGTGCGGGTGTGGCGCAGCGTGCCGCGGATCGGGGTGTTGAGGTGCCAGAGCGCGGCGGTGCTGCTGAGCCGGGGCTCGGCGGCCACGTCCAGGCTGCTGCACAACGGTTCCAGACAGGTCCGCATCGTGTCGACCACCAGCTGGTGCTCGTGGCGGTCCTTGCCGGACGCGGCCAGGGCGGCACCGTTGGCCGCGTCGGTTGCCGGATCGGCGGACCGCGGGGCCGATCCGGCGAACGGCTGGCAGAGCACCTGATCACCGGTCCGGGCGACGAGCAGCTCGGGGCTGGCCCCCACCAGTACGGTGCCGAGGTATTCACCGCCGGCGGGGGAGAGGTCGGCCAGATACCCGGTGGCCTCCGGATCGGAGACGATCAACCGGTGCAGGACGGCCAGCGGGTCCATCGGGCCGTCGGCGACCAGTCGTAACGCCCGGGCGAGAACCAGTTTCTGCAGCGGGTTGCCCGGGTCGCGCAGTTCCGCCAGCGCCGCCTCGACGCGGGACCGGTGCACGGCGGTGTCGGGCCTGGTTTCGGCGATCCGCACCGCCGGCATCGGCGCGGTATCGCCCCGGGGCAGCGCCGCGCCGACATGATCCGGCACCAGCAGAGCCGCCGGTGCCCGGATGTCGAAGGGTAGGGCGCCCACCACCAGATCGGCGGAGCCGTTCCGCAATGCGGCCGCCGCGGCGGCGACATCGCGGTATCCGGTCCGGATACCCCGTGTGACAAGAGGGGCGACCAGGGGGGCGCCCGGAGGGGCGCCAGGGGCTCTACCGGGGCCGGTCCCGGCCGGTCCGGTCAGCACGAAGGAGGGGGCCGGCCTCACGCGTTGGCGGCCGGGTGGCTGGTCAGACCCAGTGCCGAGAGTTGGCGCAGGCCGTACTCGAATCCGCAGACCGATACCGCGGCGGTGCCGAATCCGTACCGCGCCCCCTCCCGCAGGGGCTGCTCCACCCAGCGGGTGATCACCGATCGGGAGAAGTGGCCGTGGCTGACGAACACCACGTCCCGATCGGGCATGTGATCCAGGGCGTAGGACACTGCCTGGTCGGCCCGCATGCTGACCTGATCCACACTCTCCCCGCCCGGGCAGCCGTAGGTCCACAGCAGCCAGCCCGGGGTTTCGGTCCGGATCTGATGGGTGGTCAGGCCCTCGTAATCGCCGTAATCCCATTCGACGAGCAACGGGGAGATCTCGTCGATCCGCAGTCCGGCCAGTTCGGCGGTGTCCACGGCGCGCCGTCGCGGGCTACTAATGACCATCGGGTTGTCCAGACCAAGGCGCTTGAGGGTCAGTCCGGCCAATTCGGCCTGTTCGCGGCCATGGTCGGTGAGTTCGATATCGGTGTGCCCGGTGTGCTGACCGCTCAGCGACCATTCGGTTTCGCCGTGCCGGAGAAGGATAAGACGATGGTTGCCGACGCTCACGCTCACCGATTCTGCCCGAACCTGTAAGGATGGTCGGCGTGACGCGAGTACTGGCAGTGGCCAACCAAAAGGGTGGGGTGGCCAAAACGACCACGGTTGCCTCGTTGGGGGCGGCGTTCGTCAGCGAGGGCAAGCGGGTGCTGCTGGTGGATCTCGATCCCCAGGGGTGCCTGACGTTCTCGCTGGGAACCGATCCGGACAAACTACCGATGTCGGTGCATGAGGTGCTGCTCGGCGAGGTGGAACCGGACGCGGCGGTGGTGGAGACACCGGAGGGGATGAGCCTGCTTCCGGCCAATATCGACCTGGCCGGTGCCGAGGCCATGCTGCTGATGCGGGCCGGGCGCGAGTACGCGCTCAAGCGGGCGCTGGCGAAACTGGCCGCCGCCGATGAAGCGGGCCGCGAATTCGACGTTGTGATCATCGACTGCCCGCCGTCGCTGGGCGTCCTCACCCTCAACGGACTGACCGCGGCCGACGAGGTGATCGTGCCCCTGCAGTGCGAGACCCTCGCCCACCGCGGTGTCGGCCAGTTTCTGCGCACCGTCGCCGACGTGCAGCAGATCACCAATCCGGACCTGAAGCTGCTCGGGGCGCTGCCCACGCTCTACGACTCGCGCACCACCCACAGCCGTGACGTGCTGTTCGACGTCGCCGACCGCTACGACCTGCCGGTTCTGGCACCACCGATCCCCCGCACGGTGCGGTTCGCCGAGGCCAGCGCGTCGGGTTCGTCGGTGCTGGCCGGGCGCAAGAACAAGGGTGCCGTTGCCTACCGCGAGCTGGCTCACTCCCTGCTCCGGCACTGGCGCTCCGGCACGGCGCTGCCCACCTTCGGCGCCGAGAGCTGACCGATACCGGTCAGGCCGGTTCGAAACCGGTCATCACCCCGCCACGCTGCTCGATCACCGCCGACCCGCTGACCGCGGGCATCACCGCCGCCGTACCGGGCGGATGGGTCAGCGGGATCACCCGTTCCTCGGGGCCGCCGGCCGGGTCGTACACGGCCAGGCCGGCGGCCACCGGGACCAGCAGCCGGCCGGCCATCATCGTGGCCGGACCCAGCGGCGCCAGCGGCCCGGTGGCGTCCAGGGTGTAGCGGTAGTCGAGGGTGTTGCCGAACACCATGACCGTGCTGCCGGTCCACCAGGTGATCAGGTCACCGGCTCTGGTGACGGCCGGTGCCGCGCCGGTCAGGTCCGGCGGTGCGGGCAGATCGGTTCCGGAAACCTTGGTGCCGGTGTCGTCGTAGACCGCCACCTGCGGCCCGGGGGTGGGCAGGTACACCGCGACGGTGGTGCCGGCGGCGGCCAGCACTCGGGCCTCGGCGTCGATGGCTACCCCGGGCAGCGGGACGTGCTTGACGTCCGGCTCGTCCTCTTCTTTGGCCGGTTTGAGCAGGGTCAGCCGCAGATCCTCCTCGCCACGGCAGGCTTCCAGGACGCCGACGGTACTTTCGCCGCCGGCGGCCGACATCAGCGTGCAACCTGCGCCCAGCTTGGTGTTGACCGGTTTGACCGGCGCGTCGATCTCGCCGTAGGACAGCATCCGGATCAGGTCCGAACGCCACAGCTCCAGCCTGGTCGCACCGGCCGAGAGCACCGCATTGCCGTCGGAGGTCACCACCACGACCCGGTCGGCGTAGCTGGTGCGGGTAGGTCCGCGCTGGCCGGTGGGCGCTTTCAGGCCGGTCACCTGACCGCAGCCCCGACCGTCGGGGTAAACGGCGACGACGATCTTGTAAACGTAGGACACCCCGCACAGGTCGCTGTCGCGGGCGTAGTTCCAGTGCTGCCGGCCGGTCTGCGGGTCCAGCCCCGCGACGGTGCGGCCGTCGCCGGTGACCACCACACCGCCGACCACCACCGGGGCCAGGGTGCGGGAACTCGGCGCGGTCCACCGCTGCTGGAATGCCGCCGGCACCGACTCGGCTTTGGCGACGGCCGTGGCGGGCTCAGCGGCCGGATGGCTGATCGTGTGCCGGGCGGTGCTGCGCCACCAGAAGAAGCTGATGATCAGCATCACCACGGCGGCGATCGCCGCTGCCGCGATCAGATCATTTCTGCTGCGGCGCTCCGGGCGGATCATCGGTTCAATCGGAAGTGGCGCCCGCCTCGGCCGCCTTGCGCGGGCCGCGGCGGCGACGCCGACGGGGCCGGCCGGAGCCGCCCTCGCTCGACTGTGAGTCCTCGGATTTGGCCGAAGGCGTCCTGGCCGATGCTGTGGCCGAGGGTGTTCCGTTATGACCGTCGGATCCCTGGCCGCCGCGGGTGCGACGCCTCGACCGGTTGCGGGCCGGTCGGTCGGAATTGGAGTCTTTGGAGCTGATCCGGGTGGAGCCCTTCGGGTCGGGACGCTTGCGTGCGGTACCGATCCTGCCGCCGGCATCGGCCGGAATACCGAGTTCGGTGTAGAGGTGCGGGGAGTTCGAGTAGGTCTCGGCCGGGTCCGGGCATTCCAGCTTCAGGGCCGTGTTGATCATCGACCAGCGTTCCAGCTCGTCCCAGTCCACCAGGGTGATGGCGATGCCCGTCTTGCCGGCCCGCCCGGTGCGCCCGATGCGGTGGACGTAGGCCTGCTCGTCCTCGGGGATCTGATAGTTGATCACATGGGTGATGTCGTCGATGTCGATACCGCGGGCGGCGACGTCGGTGGCCACCAGCACGTCGACGTCACCGCCGCGGAAGGCCTTGAGCGCCTTTTCCCGGGCGATCTGGCCGAGGTCACCGTGCACGGCCCCCACCTTGAACCCGCGTTCGGCCAGTTCGTCCGCCACCTTCTGGGCGGTGCGCTTGGTGCGGGTGAAGATCATCGTGGCGCCCCGGCCGTCGGCCTGCAGAATCCGCGCGACGGTCTCGACCTTGTCAAGCGCGTGCGCCCGGTAGACGAACTGCTCGGTGGTGTCGTGGGTGGCCGCCCCCTGCACCCCTTCGGCCCTGATGTGGGTCGGCTGGTTCATGAAGGTGCGCGCCAGGGTGATGATCGGGTCCGGCATGGTGGCCGAGAACAGCATCGACTGCCGGGTATCGGGGGTCTGCCGCAGGATGCGCTCGATATCGGGCAAGAAGCCCAGATCGAGCATCTCGTCCGCCTCGTCGAGCACGAGCACCGACAGTCCGCCGAGCCGGAGGTGGCCCTGCTGGGCCAGGTCGAGCAGCCTGCCCGGGGTGCCGACGACGACGTCGGCGCCCTTCTGCAGCGACTCGATCTGCGGCTCGTAGGGCCGGCCGCCGTAGATGGACACCACCGATAGGGCCCGGCTGTTGTCCTGACCGGCTTTGAGGTGTTTCGCGGCGCCGGTCAGGTCGTTGAAGACCTGCAGGCACAGTTCGCGGGTGGGCACCACGATCAGCGCGCGCGGGGTGCCGTCCAGTGGCGGCTCGCCCGCGGCGGTGATGCGGTCCAGCAGCGGCACGCCGAAGGCGAAGGTCTTGCCCATGCCGGTGCGGGCCTGACCGATCAGGTC
>CAZGPT010000031.1:0-15155 GCA_964527015.1 uncultured Mycobacterium sp.
TCCGGATCGGGCGTATTCGATGGTCCCGAACAGTGCCGACGCCGGGTTGCTCACCACCCTGCCCACCACCCCGAGACCGTCGCTCATCGCGCCGACGATGGAGCCGAGGATCGCAGCCGGCAGATGGTTGAGACCTTCGCGCGTCAGGTCCGCGCCGGTGATGTCCTCCGGGACCGGTAGCGGCGGAGTCGGCCGAGGTCGGGCGTCCCGCTCAAGGTCATAGATCTCGGCGAACATCGCCGTCGCACCCACCCCGTCGGTGACGGCGTGGCTCAGATGCAAAAGCGTCGCGGCCTTTCCGCCCTCGAGCCCTTCGACCAGAGTGGCGGTCCACAATGGCCGGGAGATATCCAGCGGCGACTGCAGCATCACCTCGGCCAGGTCCAGGACATCGCGCAACCTACCGGGCTTGGGCACCCGCACACGTCGCACGTGGAAGTCCAGATTGAAGTCGGGGTCGACCACCCAACGGGCGGCAGCGGTGGGCAAAAATGGCATGACGACCTTTTGCCGCAACCGCAGCACCTTGCGGGACGCGTTCTCGAACAGGCCGCGGAATCGCTCCCAGTCCGGTGTGGTGTCGAGAATCTCCAGTGCCATGATTCCGGAGCGTGTCCGCGGGCTGGCTTCCCCGCGATGCATCAGCAGATCGAAGGCCCCCAGTTCAGACGGCAGCCCGGAGGCATCCACGGGGCCGCTCATCGACTACCTCCTCATCGTGTGACCGCGTCGCCCGGCGCCAGACCCGCCCGTCCGATTCACCAGGCTAGTCCGAGCGCCGACACCGCGAGGGCGATTGCCGACGCGGCGCGGATCAACCTGCCGAACGGACGGCGACCCTGTCGCGGCTATCGCGTGCCTCGACATGGCGCCCGTAGACGATGCCCAGGAACGCCGCCACCGACTCGGCCGTCATCTGACAACGCATGGTGGCGATCGCGTCGAAAGCGTGGTGGGCGTTTGGGATCTCGGCGTGCGCCACCGTGGCCGCACCGGCATCGCGCAGGGCAGCCGCGAAACCCTCGGCCTGGGAGCGCGGGACGATGGCGTCGTTCTCCCCGTGCAGGATGAAGAACGGTGGGGCGTCACGATGTGCCCGCAGCGTCGGTGATGCGGCCTCGAACACGGAGCGGTCCTCGGTCAGCCGACGCTGCATCACCAGGGTTTCCAGCAGCGGCAGCGTCAGCCGGTGCATACGGTCGTGATCGGTTAAGTCGTAAACGCCGTAGTTGGGGGCCGCTGCCTGCACGCTGGTGTCGGCATCTTCGAAGCCCGGCTGGAGGCTGTCGTCACCCGGGGTCAATGCGGCCAGCGAGCTGAGGTGTCCACCGGCCGAGCCGCCGGTGACAGCGATGAAGTCGGGGTCGCCACCGAAATCCGCGATATTGGCGCGCACCCAGGCGATCGCCCTTTTGACGTCGACGATATGAGCCGGCCAGGCGTTTCGCGGACTGCGGCGGTAATTGATGGAAACGCAGATCCAGCCGAGTTCGACCATCCGCGTCATCAGCGGATAGGCCTGTCCGCGTTTGTCATTGACCGACCAGCCGCCGCCGGGAACCTGGATGAGCACCGGAGCCCGCCGGCCGGCGGGCAGGTCCGGGCGGCGCCACACGTCGAGCAGATTGCTTCGGCCGCCCGGGCCGTAGGAGATATTTGTGGTCGCCGCGGCGTAGCGCTTCCGGTGCCGCATCGCCTCGACTAGGCCGCCGAGCTTCGGCTGACGCGTGCTGTAAGGCTCCAGTGGGTGATGCACCGCCGCCAGGTAGTCCGCGCCGAAGGTCGCGGTCAGGGCCGCTTCCAGGACGACGTCGGCGCGTTGACCGGCCAGTCCGCGGGCCACCCGCTCCACCGGTGCCGGCAGCGCGGCCAGCGCGTGGCCGGTGACGACGTGCGGGGCGAACTCGGTGGCCAGCCAGCCCGCAACCCAGCCGGCGGCGGCAGGGGATCCGCGTAAAACCAGTGAACCGGCCTGCACCGCTCGAATACATCGGGCGCTGACCTCGTCGATCGCGCTGCTCATGCCTGTCGGCTCCCTTGAGACATCCCGGCTCGGTCCCCCGCACACGGCACCGAGGTGCCCGACGGGTCACGCTAGCGAATCCACGCGGCCGCGACCGGGATTTCGGTGTGACCGCGCCCCAGGACGAGTGTTTCCCCAGTCCACGGCCAAAAAATTCGCCACCCCGACACGTCCGGATAGTCCTGGATAGACCCGGATAGGACTCGGATAGGACCCGGATAGAACCCGGATAGAACCCGGATAGACTCTGTGGCGCTTGCCTCCGTAGCTCAGGTGGATAGAGCAAGGGCCTTCTAATCCCTAGGTCGCAGGTTCGAGTCCTGCCGGGGGCGCAAGTGACAACCCAGTTCAGGCGGGCCAGGCCAGTCGCCCAGACCGCTCACCCGGTTGACCGCCTTCAGATACCCGTCGCATCGTGGCGATCAGGCTCTCCCGAACGCGTTCGGTCGGCCCGGTACTCCGCGCCACGGACCCAGTGAGCCGGCCATTGCAGCGCGGTCCCCGCGTCGACGGCGGTGCGCTCGAGTTCGTTGATCCTGCGACAGAGGGCGTCGAGGAGATGAGCGGTGGGTACCGACGACAGCGACGTCTCCAACTCGATGACCCCCCCGACCTCGTCCCGGTTCAGGTAACCGGCGACGATCAGAGCTTCCACGGGGTTGCGCTGGTAGGCCCGGGCGAACGCCACCGCGAGTTCGGCTCGGGGCGTGTTACGCCCCTGATGCCACCTCGAGATGGAGGACTGTTCGATTCCGGCACGGGCCGCTATTTCGGCTTGGGTGTCGCCCCCGGCAACCCGACGCATGTAGTCGGCCCAAGTCTCTTTCATCAGATACCCGACACTACCCTCGCGGCACGCTACCCCCGCGGCACGGCCCGTCGAATATCCGGACGCGTATGTTGATACGCGGGCTACTGCCGCGCTGACGGCCGGGCCCCGGTTCCGGATACTTGGGGGTTTCGGTGGGGCGCGATGCGTTCGATGCGGGCTTACAACTGGCCATCATCGACGAACACGACATCGCGCGGACCGGTCTGCAGTGCTGGCTGGCCGCGGATCATCCGCAGTTGACCGCATCGGAGACCTTCTCCGACTATGCAGGGTATCTGGCCCGGCGGTCGTCGGGCCTCGAGGTCGACGTCGTTGTCACGGAAATCCAATGGGGCACCCACGCACCCGATATCGCCGGGCTGCGTGTCCTCTGCGCGACGGCTGCGGCGGTGATCGTCTACTCCCGGATCGCCTCGGACGAGGTGGTTCTGTCGAGCCTCGAAAACGGTGCCGCGTCATATGTGGCCAAGGCCGACGGCAAGGCACACCTGCTCGCGGCCCTGCGCTGCGTTGCCGACGGGGGCGCCTACCAGAGCCCGCGGATGGCCGCAGCGCTGAACCGCAGCACATCCGGGGGGCGGATCAACCTTTCCGAGCGCGAAAAACAAGTCCTGGCAGCGTGGTTTCAGACGGAGAGCAAGGACGACGTCGGCCGGCGTCTGCGTATCGCCCCAGCGACGGTACGGACACATCTGCAGCGCGTCCGAGCGAAGTACGCTGCCGTCGGCCGCACCGCATCGACCAAATCCGCGCTCCTGGCCAGGGCAATCGAGGACGGCATCATCGGTCTCAGCGACTTGGACGTCGGATCCGGCCAGGAAGCGCGTGCTGTCAATGTGCTGCCCAAGCAACGATTATCTGTCAAAATCATCCCAATGACCCGGCCGGAGTGACTCCGGGTCCACTGGACTCGCGAGCGACGCGAGACTACGACGGGGGTCGCTGGGGTGGCACTGACACATCGGTCAACGGTCAGCATTGCCGCACGAGAATTCCTGTTGTCCACCAAGGATGCCGAAGTCCGACAGGCATCGGTATGGCGCTACCTGGAACTCATTTTCGGTGAAATCACCCCGGCCGATCTCACCGACGACGAGGCCGCCGAGCTGCTCCGGGCCCTGAGCCCGGCTTACCTACGCACGATCGGGGCAGACGTCGACGGCGGTGCTTCAACCAACAGCGCCCGAACGGTCGTGCAAGTGGTCCCGCGATTGCGCCGGTTGCATGAGGTCCTGTGCCGCGTGACACCGGACGATCTTTCGGCAACCGAAGCGCTGGTTGTTCTGACGCTTCTTGTCCCGGCGCACTCCAGGGCCCTCACTCAACGCGCCGGGAGTGGGGCCGGCCGGCCCCTGCATCGACTCGTCGTGGCCGGGGACGAATCCCCCCGGGAGCGATAAAGACCCGCCTCCGCAGGCGTGGCAACTCCGCCGGGGCGGTGGTTGCGACCAGAATATTTTTCAGTCGCATTCCCCCGCCCAGAAAGCCCGAAACCGTGCCTTCAGCCGATATCGACGTGCGGCACGGAGCGCGGCGAACCAGGTTCCCCCGGCGCGTACGCACCGAGTTCCGCCCCGATATCGAAGGACTGCGCGCAGTGGCGGTGCTCGCCGTCGTCGCCTTCCATGCCGGTGCAATCGACGGTGGTTTCATCGGCGTGGACGTCTTCTTCGTCATCTCAGGGTTCTTGATCACCCGGATGCTGTGGATGGAGCTCGCCGCCACCGGCCGGGTCAAGCTGACCCGGTTCTATGCCGCCCGGGCCCGTCGTCTGCTCCCGGCGGCCGCCACGGTGCTGGTGGCCACGGCGGTGGCGACCGTCGCGCTACTCCCTCCCTTGCAGGCGCGTTCAGCTCTCGATGACGGCCTGGCCAGCGCGCTCTACCTGGGCAATTACCGATTCGCGACAACAGGCACCGACTACCTGGCCCACAGTGCCCCGTCGCCGTTCCAGCAGTACTGGTCACTGGGTGTCGAGGAGCAGTTCTACCTGCTCTGGCCGGCGCTGCTGCTGTTGACCGGATGGCTCTGGCAGCGGCGACGGCGCGCGCAGCGCCCGTCGCCGGGGCCGTACCTAGTCATGCTCGCCGTCGTCGGCGCGGCATCGCTGACGCTGTCGGTGTCGTGGACCCACTCCTTTCCGCCATGGGCGTTCTTCTCGCTGCCGACCCGGGCGTGGGAGTTGGCCGCCGGCGGGGTGGTCGCGCTGACCGCACCGCTGTGGCGCCGGGTGCCCGCCGGTTTCGCGGCGATCGCGGGGTTCAGTGGACTCGGGGTGATCGCCTGGGCCGCCACTCACCTCGACGACCGGACGCCGTACCCCGGGACGGCCGCCGTGCTACCGGTGATCGGCACGGTCCTGGTGATCGTCGCCGGTTGCGCGACGCCGACCACCGGCGCCGGCCGATGGCTGTCGGTACCGCCGATGCGGGCGGTCGGGCGGCTGTCCTACTCCTGGTATCTGTGGCACTGGCCGCTGCTGCTGTTTGCCCCGATGCTGGTGGGCCACCCGCTGGGATGGCCCGGTCGTCTCTGCGTCGTGGCCGCATCATTGGTGCTGGCCGGCCTCACGCTGCGGTATGTGGAACACCCGATCCGCTATTCGCGGCCACTGCGACGCTCCCCGGGCCGCAGCCTGGCGCTGGGCAGTGTCGTCACCGCGGCCGCCGTCAGCGCCGCGCTGATCCTGCCGATAGTGGTGCCGGTTCCGGCCGGTCACGGCGAGCCGGCGACCGCTTCCGTCGTGCACGCCGCCGCGCGGCCGACCGACCCGCTTGTCGGTGCGCTGGCCCGGGCACGAGCCGCCGTCTCCGCCTCCACCGAACACGCCCCGATTCCGGCCGACTTGACTCCCCCGCTGAACGCCGCATCCGCTGACAAGCCGGAGATTTTCCGCAACGGGTGCGTGCGGACATGGCTCGAAATCGGCGTGCCGGACTGTGTGTCCGGCGATCCGGACGGGAAAACCTCGGTAGCCCTGGTCGGAGATTCCCACGCCGCGATGTGGCAACCGGCGCTGGAACCCGTTGCCCGACAGCATGGCTGGCGACTGGTGACGATGGCTAAAGTGACCTGTCCGCTGCAGGATCTGCCGATCACCAGTCCCTACCTGGGACGCGCCTACTCCGAGTGCGAACAGTGGCGCACCGAGGTTCTGACCAAGCTCGCGGCCGAACGCCCGGCCCTGGTGGTGCTGAGCATGTCGCGGCGCTACGGCGCCGACTTCGGCTTCACCAGCTATGACCCCGCGTGGATTGAGAGTCTTACCGACCTTGTCAGCGATCTGCGCGCGACCACCGGTGCACGGGTATTGGTGCTCGGACCGGTCCCCGACCCGCACGCGAACGTGCCGGTCTGTCTGTCGGCGCATCTCGGCGACGCCCTCGCTTGCGCCCCGGACCGCGCCGCGGGCCTGAACGGTGCCGGGCTCACCGCCGAATCGAAGGCCACCGGTGCGGGCGGTGGCCAGTACGCCGACCTGTCCCAGTTGTTCTGCGACGCCGAAGTCTGTCCGGTGGTGTTGGGCAGCGATCTGGTCTTCCGGGACGACAACCATGTGACGGTCTCCTTCGCGCGGACCCTGACTCCGGTGTTGGGGATGATCGCCGGGCAGGCGCTCGCCTCGCGCGGTTAAGGGCGCTGTTAGCCTCGGCTGCTGTGGCGGATCCAATCCTGTTCCAGGTGATCGACCGGGTAGCGATGATCACGGTCAATGACCCGGAGCGACGCAACGCGGTGACCGAGGTCACCTCCGGACTGCTCGGCGATGCCGTCGAGCGCGCCGAAAACGACCCGGGAGTGCACGCCGTCGTCGTCAGCGGCGCCGGTAAGGCGTTCTGCGCCGGGGCCGATCTGTCCGCGCTCGGTGAGGCGGCCACCGATGGTCTGGAACGCCTCTACGCGGGCTTCATGGCGCTCGGACGCTGCTCGCTTCCCACCATCGCGGCGGTCAACGGCGCCGCGGTCGGGGCCGGGATGAACCTCGCCCTGGCCGCCGACGTTCGCATCGCCGGGCCACATGCGATATTCGATCCGCGCTTCCAGAAACTCGGCATCCACCCCGGCGGGGGTGCCACCTGGATGCTGAACCGCGCAGCCGGACCTGAGGTTGCCCGGGCGGCCCTGCTGTTCGGCATGCGTTTCGACGCCGAAGCGGCAGTGCGTCACGGTCTGGCGCTCCAGATCGCCGACGATCCCGTCGCGGCCGCCCTCGAGCTTGCGGCCGGCCCGGCAGCGGCCCCCCGCGAGGTCGTGCTGGCCACCAAGGCTTCGATGCGGGCCACCGCGGTCCCCGGCTTCAACGACGCCGACCACCACGATGCGGCCAAGAACATCGAGTTGGGACCGCAGGCCGTCACGATCGAATCCCCGGAGTTCAGGGCTCGCCTCGCTGCCGCCCGGCAGCGCTGATCGACCGGGCCGCCGTCGCCTCTGGCGGTCGGCAGTACTGGTAAATGATCGAGCGTGCTCGCCCCGTCGCTTACAGTCGATATGTGACCCACACCACACGAATGCCCGCGGCGCGGCGGATCGGCCGTGTCGGCGCACTGGCATTCGCCCTCGGCGTGGGGTTGGCGATCGCCAACGGTCCCGCCGCGGCCGCCGACACCGGCTCGGACGCGGGGGTGTCGGCGCAGCGCGGGACCGCGGAGCGTTCCACCCAGCCACCGCGCCGCGCCGTATCCTCGGCCGCTCGGGTTCGCTCGTCGAGGTCGGCGGGATCGTCGGTTCCTGCGCCCACCGTGCCGGTCCCGCCCCCGGTAGCGGTACCCGAGTTACTCGCCTCGGCCCAACGGGAGATCGAACAGGCTCGGAGCACCGTTGCGGCCACCCAATCGGTGGGTTCGACCCTCTTCGCGCGTAAACCCGCATTGGCCTACAACGCTGCTCAGAACGTCCAGGGTCCGGGCGGCATCATCACCGGCACACTCAGCGGCTCCCAGGCCGACGGCTACGCCCTGGACTACACGGTGACCGGCGCACCGGCCAACGGGTCGGTTGCGGTCGACTCGAACGGCACCTTCACCTATGCGCCCACAACCGAATTCGCATCCATCGGCGGCACCGACACCTTCACCGTCAACGCCGACGACCGGCCCCTGAACCCACGACACTGGCACGGTTTGGCGACGGCGTTCGCCCCCAACGGCGGCCACACCGCCACCCAGAACGTGACCGTGCTGGAGAACCCGGGCGCGCCCCTGCCGCCCAGCGTGCTGGCCACCACCGACCAGCTCAACGCCGAGAAGCTGGCCGTCGAACTGGCCGGCTCGCCGATCGCGCAGTTAGCCAAACTGGTTCTCAAAGCGGGTTGGATCCTGTCCGCGCACAACAACTTCGCCAAGATCGGTGGGCCCGACGCCGACAATATGGCCCGTCTCGACCGGGCGATCGACGAATACGCCATCCAGGCGGCGTTAGAGGTGCAACTGCTCGACTCCGCCAACCCGACGGTGATCCAGCAGGTGGCCCCGCCGCACGACTGGTATCTGCAGGATTTCCCCGGCTCCCGGATCTGGTACGACAACCCCGACACCATCTACCGTTTCATCGGCGCCAACAGCGCCTCGTCGTATGTGATCTCCGGTCGCTTTGACGGCGCGCTGCCGGCCGATACCGATTTCTCCGTACTGACAGGCCTGAGCGGAACGACCGCGGACAGTCTCAGCGGCCGCGACCTCGTGCTCAACCCGGACGGGACGTTCACCGTCACCGCAAGTTCGGCCCCGGCGGCACCGGGTCAACCCAACCACCTGCAGCTGGCTCCGGGGACCACCCTGATCACCACCCGGAACACCCTGGCGGACTGGAACTCCGAGGAACCGATGAGCCTGTCGGTACTGCGGGTCAGTGGTCCCCCGCCGAGTTTGTTCAGCCAGATCGGCGGGTTCGCGATCCCCGGTATCGGAGAGTTGGTGGCCGGGAATCCGCTGCTCACCTCGCTGGTCTCGCTGATCCCGCCACTGCCCTCGGGCCGACTCGTCAAAGAGATCGAGACCGCCGTGATCATGTTGCTGCTCGGGATCAGCGGCGAGAACAAATATATGGGGGTGGCCACCACCGATCCCACGACCGGCGAACGCCGTGAACCCAACGTGCTCACCGATCCCGACCGCAACGCGGAATTCCTCGCGACCCAGCTGCAGAGCCCGGGCTACTTTCAGCTGGCCGACTCCCAGGCGCTGGTGGTCACCATCGACCCGGGCAACGCGCGGTACTTCACTGTGCCCATCACCGACGTCTGGACCATCACCGGCAACTACTGGGACGAGCAGACCAGCCTGAACATCGGCCAGTCCATCGCCAACCCGGACGGCACCTACACTTTCGTCATCTCACCGGCCGATCCCGCTGTGGCCAACTGGGTCTCCACTGGGGGCCTGAACCAGGGCACCATCTCCATCCGGTTCCAGGATCTGGACCGGACGTCGCCGGACACCCCGAAGGTCAGCTCCGTGTTGGTGCCGCTCGACGGTCTCGGGGCCGTCCTGCCGCCGACCACGGCTTACGTCACCGCCGAGCAACGCCGGACCCAGATCGCTCAGCGCCAACTGGGTTACAACCGGCGCTGGGCCCCGTATCCGCAGGCTTGAGCGGGTCGGCCTACCCGAGGCCGATCTCACGGGCGATCAGCATCAGTTGCACCTCGGAGGTGCCCTCGCCGATTTCGAGGATCTTGCTGTCCCGGTAGTGCCGGGCCACCGGGAACTCGTTGATGAACCCGTAGCCGCCGTGGATCTGAGTGGCGTCGCGGGCGTTGTCCATCGCCGCCTCGCTGGCGACGAGTTTCGCGATGGCCGCCTGTTTCTTGAAGGACTTGCCGGCCAGCATCAGCGCAGCCGCGTCGTAGTAGGCGGTCCGGGCCGTGTGAGCCCGGGCCTCCATCCGGGCGATCTTGAACTCGATCGCCTGGTACCGGCCGATCGCCTGGCCGAATGCCGTGCGCTCCTTGGCGTACTTGACGCACTCATCCACACAACCCTGCGCGGCGCCGACGGCCAGCGCGGCGATCGCGATCCGGCCCTCGTCGAGGATCTGCAGGAAGTTGGCGTAGCCCCGTCCGCGCTGCCCGAGCAGGTTCTCCTCGGGCACCCGGACGTCGGTGAAGGACAGCGGGTGGGTGTCGGAGGCGTTCCAGCCGACTTTGTCGTATCCGGGTTCGACGGTGAAACCCGCTGCCGGAACCGGGATCATGATCGCCGAGATCTCCCGCCGGTCACCTGATGTGCCGGTGACGGCGGTCACGGTGACCAGCCTGGTGATGTCGGTTCCGGAGTTGGTGATGAACTGCTTGGAACCGTTGATCACCCAGTGCCCGTCCTCAAGACGCGCGGTGGTCTTGGTGGCGCCGGCATCGGTACCGCCACCCGCCTCGGTCAGACCGAAGGCGCCCAGCGCCGAACCGCTGGTGAGCGAGGGCAGCCACTGCTGCTTCTGCGACTCGGTACCGAATCGGTAGACCGGCATGGCGCCGAGTGACACCCCGCCCTCCAGAGTGATGGCCACGCTCTGATCGACCTTGCCGAGTTCCTCGAGGGCGAGGCACAGCGCGAAGTAGTCACCGCCCATCCCGCCGTACTCCTCGGGAAAGGGCAGGCCGAACAGGCCCATCTCGGCCATCCCGGCGACCACCTCGTAGGGGAAGGAATGCTCGGCATCGTGTTTCGCCGCCACCGGCGCGACCACTTCGCGGGCGAAGTCCCGGACGGTTTTGGCGAGTTGCTGATATTCGTCGGGCAGAGCTGCTGTGGACAAGAATTCGGTCATCGTTGCATTTCCTCTCCGGTTGGGATTATTCGTGCCAGTGGCTGGCCTACCTTGACCTGATCACCGACCGCGACGAGCAGTTCGACAATCCCGGCGACCGGGGCGCGCAGCGAGTGCTCCATTTTCATGGCCTCGACGGCGACCACAACGGCACCGGCCTCGACCGTTTCGCCGTCCAGCACGCCGACGGCGACCACCGCTCCCGGCATCGGACTGGCGAGATCGGCGTTGCCGCTGACCTGATCCTCCGGCCGCACCGGGTCTTCCCGCACTTCCTCGGCGACGATGGTTCGGCCCGAACCGGCCAGCCAGATCTCATGGCCTGCCGACGCGGCGGCGTACTCCTGCCGCGTCCCGTCGAGGGTGAGTGAAAGTAGCTGTCCAGCAGCCGAATCCGGCTGTCGCACGGCCAGCCGATGGAACGCTCCCGGTCCGACCCGGGCGCGCGCATCCTCGGGATCACCGATGATGTCGACGTGTTCTGTCCGGTCACCGCAACGCAGCCGGATCCTGGTCGGCGCCGCTTCACCGATCCGCCAGCCCGACGGCACCTGCCACAGATCCGTCGACCCGGTCGGCCAGCGCTGCAGCCAGCGCTGCGCCGCCGCGGCAATCAGCTCCCCGTCATCGGGTTCGGCCGGGCGGTAGTCCAACTGCTCAAGCAGACCGGTGTCCAGCCTGCCGGCGGCAACGTCGCCGTCGGCCAGCACGAATCTTAGGAAGTCGACGTTTGTTCGCACCCCGAGCACAGCCGTACCGGCCAGGGCGCGATCAAGACGGTGCAGTGCATCGGCACGGTCGGAGCCGTGGGCGATGATCTTCGACAGCATCGGGTCGTAGTCACTGCCGACGGTCATGCCGATGGACAATCCGGAGTCGACGCGGATGCCGGGACCCCGGGGTTCGGCCAAATCCAGCACCGGTCCACCGGTCGGCAGGAAGCCGGCCGCCGGGTCCTCGGCGTACACCCGAGCCTCGATCGCGTGGCCGCGCATCTCGATATCGTCCTGCGCCGCGGTCAGTCGCTCCCCTGCCGCGATGCGGACCTGCCATTCGACGAGGTCCCAGCCGGTGACCATCTCAGTGACGGGATGCTCCACCTGTAGGCGGGTGTTCATCTCCATGAAGAAGAACTCATCGGGACGGTCGGCGGAAACGATGAACTCCACCGTGCCGGCGCCGACATAGTCCACACTGCGCGCGGTGTCGCAGGCCGCCGCACCGATCCGCGCCCGGGTTGCGCGGTCGAGAAGCGGTGACGGCGCCTCCTCGATGACCTTCTGATGCCGCCGCTGCAGACTGCACTCACGTTCGCCGAGGTGCACCACCGCACCGTGGGCGTCGGCGAGTACCTGAACCTCGATATGCCTGGGGCGCAGCACGAAACGCTCGAGGAACAGGGTGTCATCGCCGAATGCCGCGCCCGCCTCACGCCGGGATCCGGCCAGCGCCGCCGCGAGTTGGGCCGGGTCATCGACGCGGCGCATCCCCTTCCCGCCACCGCCGGCCGACGGCTTGACCAGAACTGGAAAGCCGATTCCCGGCGCGGCGGCGATCAGTGCTTCGTCGGTCAGGCCGGGCTCGGCGATACCGGGGACCACCGGAACTCCGTACGCCGATACCGCCGCCTTGGCAGCGATCTTGTCGCCCATGGTCGCGATGGCCGGCACCGGCGGGCCGATGAACACCACCCCGGCCTCGTGCAGCGCTGCGGCGAAAGCGGCGTTCTCAGAGAGGAATCCGTAACCGGGGTGCACCGCCTGGGCACCGCTGCGCACCGCGGCATCGACGACGGCGCCGATGTCCAGATAGCTCTGCAGGGCCGGTGGCGGGCCGAGGCGGACCGCGATATCCGCCTCGGCGACGTGCCGGGCGTCGGCGTCGGCGTCGCTGTAGACGGCCACCGCGCGGATACCCATCGCTTTGAGAGTGCGGATGACCCGGACCGCGATCTCACCGCGGTTGGCCACCAGGACCGTATCGAATAAACCTGTGCTCATCTTTGCCTACATCCGGAAGACGCCGTAGGAGACCGGTTCGACCGGAGCGCCCGCACACACCGAGAGTGCCAGCCCCAGAACCGTTCTAGTGTCGGCGGGATCGATGACCCCGTCGTCCCACAATCGCGCGGTCGAGTAATACGGGTCGCCCTGCTCCTCGTACTGTGCGCGAATCGGGGCCTTGAACTCGGCCTCCTCCTCGGGCGTCATTTCGCCGCGGACGGTGGCCAGTACCGACGCGGCCTGCTCACCGCCCATCACCGAGATGCGCGCATTGGGCCACATCCAGAGGAACCGCGGCGAGTAGGCCCGCCCGCACATCGAGTAGTTACCGGCACCGTGGGATCCGCCGATGACGACGGTGAGTTTGGGCACCCGCGCGCAGGCCACCGCGGTCACCATTTTGGCTCCATGTTTGGCGATCCCGTCGGCCTCATAGTCCCGGCCGACCATGAAACCGGTGATGTTCTGCAGGAACAGCAGCGGAACGAGCCGCTTGTCACACAGTTGGATGAAATGCGCACCCTTGACCGCGGACTCGCCGAAGAGCACGCCATTGTTGGCGATGATGCCCACGGGATGGCCGTGGATATGGGCGAAACCGGTGACGAGGGTGGTGCCGTAGTTGGCTTTGAACTCGTCGAAGTCACCGCCGTCGACGATTCGGGCGATGACCTCATGGACGTCGTAGGGAACCTTCGCGTCGACCGGGACGACGTCGTAGAGCTCCCGGGTATCGGCGACCGCATCGACAGCGGGCCTGATCTCCCACGGCGGTGCGCTGCGCGGCCCGAGAGTGCCGACGATCCGGCGCACGATCTGCAACGCATCGCGGTCGTCGCGGGCGAGGTGGTCGGTGACACCGGAGGTTCGGGAGTGCAGATCACCACCGCCGAGTTCCTCGGCGGTCACCACCTCACCGGTGGCGGCCTTCACCAGCGGCGGACCGCCCAGGAAGATGGTGCCCTGGTTACGGACGATCACGGCCTCGTCGCTCATCGCCGGAACGTAGGCCCCGCCGGCGGTGCACGAGCCGAGCACCGCCGCGATCTGCGCGATCCCGGCCGCGCTCATGGTGGCCTGGTTGTAGAAAATCCTGCCGAAGTGGTCCCGGTCGGGGAAGACCTCGTCCTGGCGGGGCAGGAACGCCCCCCCGGAATCCACCAGATAGATACAGGGCAGCCGGTTCTGTGCGGCGATCTCCTGGGCGCGCAGATGCTTCTTGACCGACAGCGGGTAGTAGGTGCCGCCTTTGACGGTGGCGTCGTTGGCGACGATCATGCATTCCCGGCCGGAGACCCGCCCGATCCCGGCGATGATCCCCGCGGCGGGACAGTCGTCGCCGTACAGACCGTCGGCGGCCAGCGGGGCGATCTCGAGAAACGGGCTGCCCGGGTCGAGCAGCCCGTCGACCCGATCGCGCGGAAGCAACTTGCCGCGCTCGATATGCCGGTCCCTGGAGCGCTGCGGGCCGCCGAGGGCCGCGGCGGCCAGCTTCGCGCGAAGCCGGCGGACCAGTTCCAGATGCGCCTCGCGGTTGGCGGTGGGCGATGCCATGGACTCACCTTTGGTTAATGGCGACTAACCGATGTTAGGTTAACGGAGATTAACGCATCACGTTCGGCGGGTACACGGGAGGGCTGCCATGACACCGCTCAGCCAGCGCGACCGGCAGAAGTCCGACCGGCGGTCCCAACTGCTGGCGGCGGCCGCGGAACTGTTCGCCGACCGCGGATTCCTCGCGGTGCGCCTCGAGGACATCGGGGCGGCGGCCGGAGTCAGCGGCCCGGCGATCTACCGGCACTTCGCCGGTAAGGAGGCCCTGCTCGTCGAGCTGCTGGCCGGGGTGAGCGCACGATTGCTCGACGGCGGACGCGCCGTCGTGGCGCACGCTCCGGACGCGGCCGCAGGACTGGCCGGGCTCATCGAGTTCCAGTTGGATTTCGCGCTCACCGAACCCGAGCTGATCCGGATCCAGGACCGCGACCTGGCGAATCTTCCGGTGCCGGCACAACGTCAGGTGCGTCAGGCACAGCGTCGATATGTCGAGATTTGGGTAGCCGTGCTGCGCGCGCTGAACCCGGGCCTGGACGAGGATCGCGCCCGGGTGATGGCGCACGCGGCGTTCGGCCTGATCAATTCCACGCCACACAGCGTGCGGGAGACCCCGACCGCAGCGTCGGCCGAGTCGCGGGAGGTGCTGCGGGCCATGACGGCGGCCGCGCTGGGCCTTGAATACCAAACCCCGTCGGGGCCGAATCCGCGGCACCGTCGGTCGGCCGACAGCCGGTAACCTCCTTAGGGTGAGGCGGGCATGAGCGATCCACGTCAGGGCGATTGGCCGGACGCAACCGAAGCGGGCGGTGATTACCCAGCCAACACCGATCCCGCATATTCCGGGCACTACCCGGGCCAATACTGGGGGCCAGGCGGACCGCCCTACCAGGGCACCGGCTCGGGCTACGACTCGGGCTACGACTCGGGCTACGGCTCGGGCTACGGCGCGCCCATCACGCAACCGACCGAACAACTG
>CAZGPT010000031.1:15255-24211 GCA_964527015.1 uncultured Mycobacterium sp.
CTCGGGCTACGGCTCGGGCTACGGCGCGCCCATCACGCAACCGACCGAACAACTGCCCGCCAACTGGCAGCAGGGCGCCGGCTATCCGCCGGGGTACCCCGCGCCACCGCCTCCTCCGCCTCCGCCCAAGTCCCCGCGCTGGCTGTGGATCGCCGCTGCGGCGGCAGTCTTGCTGGTCGCCGGTCTGGTGCTGGCGCTGGTGATCGTAAGTTCGTCTTCAAGGGAATCGACGACGGTGGCCCCCTTGCCCCAGTCGACCACGACCTCGCCGCGACAGACACCCATGCCGCGCAGCCCCACCGCGACGCGGGCCCCGATACCGCTGCCCATCCCGATCCCGACGCGGCGGCCGACACCCGGTGCCACGCCGCCGCGCACACCGGCCGATACCGCGCCGGGCCCGACGGGAACCGAGACGGTCGTCTACAACGTGACCGGCGAGGGCCGGGCGATCAACATCACCTATGTCGACACCGGCGGCATCATGCAGACCGAGTTCAATGTGGCGCTGCCGTGGAACAGAGAGGTCAGCCTCGCTGCTCCGGCCAAGAACTCGGCCAGCGTCGCCATCGTCAACATCGGACGGGATGTGACGTGCAGCGTGTCGGTCAACGGGGCCCAGGTCAGGCAGCGCACCGGCCGGGGGTTGACCATCTGCACAGGCGCCGGCTAGCAGCGCACATGCTCCGGCGTTCGGACCGCGAGCATTCCCGCAAGCCCGGCGATCAGGACCAGCAGGACACCGGCAAGTCCGGCCCGGTCGGCCCGGAAGAGATCAACGAACAGGAAAAACATCCAGGGCGCCAGCGGTGCCGCCGCCCGGCCGGTCATGGTGTAGAGACCGAAGGCGACCGCCTCTTTGCCGTCGGTCGTCATCCTCAGTAGCAGCGTCCGAGCCGCCGACTGGGTGGGCCCCACAAAGAAGGCAAGGCCCAGGCCACACAGCCAGAACACCAGGGAACCGGACAGCGCCAGCAGTGCCAGACCCACCGCGATAAGGGCGATCAACGAGGCCACGATCACCGGTTTTGCCCCCAGCCGGTCATCGAGACGACCACCGATGATCGCGCCGAGCGCGGCCACCGTCGAAGCGAGGACCCCGAACACCAGAACGTCGGCGGCCGAGAGTCCGTAGACGCTGACGCCCAGGACAGCCCCGAACGCGAAGATCCCCGCCAACCCGTCCCGGAATACCGCGCTGACCACCAGGTAGTAGACGAAGTTTCGGTCGCGTCGCCATTCGGTGCGCAATTCGGAGAACAGCCGGCGATAGGCACCGAAGACACCTGGTACTTCGACTCGGCTGCCGGCGTCGCCCAGCCTGTGCGCAGTCCATAACAACGGCAGCGCGAGGACCGCGAACCAGCCCGCGGCCATCAACATCGCCATGCGGACGTTCCAGCCGTCCTCGACCGGTAGATGCAGCAGGCCGCGGTTCGGGCCGTCGCCCATGATGAAGCCGGTGTAGATGATCATCAGCAGCAGGACACTGCCCGCATAGCCGGCCGCCCAGCCAAGTCCGGAGATCCGCCCGGCGGTCCGGGGCGTGGATAGTTGGCGCAGCATCGCGTTGTAGGGAACGCTGGCCAGGTCCCCGCAGGCCGCGGTCAGCGCCAGCAGAACCAGCCCCGCCGCCAGATATCGGGGGTCGGCCCGGATCAGGGCCATCGAGGCGGTGAACGCCACGGCCAGAGCCGTCAACACCGTCAGGGCGACTCGCCGGCGATGGGGAACTTGAACCAACACCCCGGTCAGCGGCGCCAGCACGGCGACGGCCAGTCCTGAGATCGTCAACGTCCGGCCCAGCCAACTGGCCGGTGAGGTATCGCCGGGCAGACCGGCACCCACCGTCCCGGTGAGGTAGACGGAGAAGACGAAGGTCGCCACGATGGCGTTCATCCCGGTCGAACCGCAGTCCCAGAGCGCCCATGCGGCGATCTTGGAGCGCGGTGCCCAATCAGCGATATTCGACCGCGGCGGCCCCGCATCGGCGGTCGGCCGCGACCTGCTCATGCGGGCAACCCTATCCATCCCCCTACGATGACCGCATGCCAGTTCCCGCTCCGTCCCCGGATGCCCGGGCCGTCGTCACCGGTGCATCCCAGGGCATCGGCGAGGCCCTGGCCACCGAACTCGCTGCCCGTGGCCACAACCTGATCATCACCGCACGACGCGCCGAGGTGCTTGACGCGCTCGCGGCGCGATTGCAGCAGCGCTTCGGGGTGACCGTGGAAGTGCGAGCCGTCGACTTGGCCGACCCACCGCAGCGCGCGGAGTTGTCCGGCGAGCTGGCCCGCCGGGAAATCTCGATCCTGTGCGCCAACGCGGGCACCGCCACCTTCGGCTCGGTGGCGAAGCTGGACCCGGCCGCGGAGAAGGCGCAGGTCCAGCTGAACGTGCTGGGTGTGCACGATCTGGTGCTGGCGGCGCTACCCGGGATGCTGACCCGGCGCGCGGGCGGCATCCTGATTTCCGGGTCGGCCGCGGGTAACTCCCCGATTCCCAATAACGCCACTTACGCGGCGTCGAAAGCGTTCGCCAACACGTTCAGCGAATCGCTCCGGGGCGAGGTGAAGAACGCCGGCGTACACGTCACCTTGCTGGCACCGGGGCCGGTGCGCACCGAGGTGCCCGACCCCGCCGAAGCATCGCTGGTGGACCGGCTGATCCCGGACTTCCTGTGGATCTCGGTCGAGCACACCGCACAGCTGTCGCTGGATGGGTTGGAGCGCAACAAGATGCGTGTCGTTCCCGGCGTGACCTCCAAGGCGATGTCGGTCGCGAGCGGCTATGCGCCGCGCTCCATCGTGACCCCGATCGTCGGGGCGATCTACCGGAAACTCGGCGGCGACTAACCGCCCGGGAACAGATTCCTGGCCGTTGGCGAGGTCGGTACGGTCTGCGGGTCCGGGTAGGTGCCCAGCGCGCGGTCGGCGATCCCGGGGCTGGTGACGGCGTACCAGTAGTGCTCATTCTTGAAGTGGTGTAGCCGGTGGTTGCGCCGGATCGCCCGGTAGAGGGCGTGCTTGGCCGTGTAGTCGGTGTGCACCAGATAGTGGGTCCACTCGTAGACCATGCCGATCGCGAACACCGTCACCAGGAATGTCACGCCCAGCCCGGTACGCGGAATGATGACCAGCCCGACGAGCATGGTGGCGACGAACGCGCCGAGAAGCGACTGCAGCGGGATGAAGATCAGTTTGACGATTCGTGGATCGACATGGTGTTCGCGGTGCTTGCGGGCAAGCACCGGGTCGACGGTCAAACCCGCGATCCGGCGCGGCCGCCAGTGCAGGACGAAGAGATGAATCATCCACTCCACCAACGGAAATACCGCCAGCACCACCAGCGGCAGGACGGCATCGCTCCAGCGCCAATCGCCGATCACGATCCGCGCGACGACCGCGGCGATCAAAGCGCCCGCCAGCAGCCATGGTGTCGGGTGACGCCAGAACTCGCGCGCCGCCGCGGTCAGCGTCGTGCCCCGGCGGTTCGCTTTCGCGGCGTTTCGTGTCGGTGTTCGCGGCTGCGTCATCCCTGCTCCTCCATTTCGGTCAGCTCCTCGATGGCGTTCTGTCCCTCCATGGCGTCCAGCGCCGCCAACAGCGCGCTGGTGGCGGGTACCAGAAGTCGACGGGCCGCAGCCTCGGCAGCGTCGGAATCACCGGCGCCTATCGCGTCGGCCAGGGCCCGGTAGGCCTCGCTGCGGCCGACCTCGGCGGCCATCATGTTGGCCAGCGCCGGTAACGCCGGCTCGTAGGCGGATCGAAGCGTGTTGAACATCAACCGGAAGACGATGGAGTCTGCGCCGTCGACGACGTGATCCCAGAAGGCCAGCGCATGGTGCTGCTGACCGACCGGATCGGCATCGTCCTCCAGATCACGGATCGCCGACTCGAGCCGCTCCAACAATGCGGCAGATCGCCGGTGGGCCGCCAGTTCGGCGACCTTGGGTCCGTTGTGCAGCCGGGCCTCCAGGATGCTGCGGACTACGGACATATCGAGCCCCTGACTGCGCAGCAGAAGACGTGGAAGCAGGTCCAGACCCGCGTGACGTCGAAAGTCGCGCACCGTCGTGGCGTCCCCCTGGCGCACCTCGACCAGCCCGGCCGCCGCGACCCGCTTCAACGCCTCGCGGACCGCCGGCCGGGAGACCCCCAGCACCTCGGCCAACCGGCGTTCACTGGGCAGCGATTCGCCGGGCTGCATCTCCCCGCTGAGCACCTCGGCAAGTATCTGCTCAAAGACCTCCTCAGGAACGGAGCGCCGGTTGACCGGCTGCAGAGCCATTCCAACAGCGTGGCACTCCGATGGGAACAGGTCAAGTGGTCAGACCTTTAGCCACGATCCTGAGTGGGTGCTTTTTGCCCGCCTTGCAGCGACAACGGCCAACTCCGACCACAGCATCGATGGAGTCGATGGATCTGTCGCTCAAAGCCGGGCAAAGGTGCACTCGCCCTCGAGGAGACAACCCAGCGGGCCGGCGCGCCGGGGTCTCGGCGTCTTCAGCCCCTCAGCGCCTCCGGCGACCCGTTCCGAAGATGCTGCGGGTCACTTCCCTGCCGATCACCGTTCCGGCCGAGCGAAGAGCGCTCTTGAACGCCGGATTGTCCATCATCTTCTCCAACATGCTGGGCTCGGCCTTCTGCACCGGCGCCGGCATCGGGGGAACGTCGATGCCGATCGGGATCGGCGGCAGATCCATCGGCTCGGCGCCGACACCGGAACCGGCACCTGCACCCGTCGCAGCTGGCGGCGGCTCCATCTTGGCGGCCAGCATCTCGTAGGCGGACTCCCGGTCCTTCGTCGGTCCGTACTGGAGGAACAGCGGACTCGCCTGGGCGGCGGCCTTGATGTACTCGGGCCCGATGGTGTCCATCAGCGACCGCGGCGCGCGCAACCGGGTCCAGGCGACCGGGGTCGGGGCGCCACGCTCGGAGAGCACCGTGACGATGGCCTCGCCGATGCCGAGGGCGGTCAGGTCCGCCGCCAGGTCGTAGAACTCGGTCCGGGGGTAGGTGCGCACCGTCTTGGACAGCGCCTGCTGGTCATCCGGGGTGAACGCACGTAGACCGTGCTGGACCCGTGCCCCGAGTTGGGACAGCACCGCGTTGGGCACGTCGGTGGGCAGCTGAGTGCAGAAGAACACCCCCACACCCTTGGACCGGATCAGCTTGACGGTCTGTTCGACCTGATCGAGAAACGCCTTGGAGGCATCTTTGAACAGCAGATGCGCCTCATCGAAGAAGAACGCCAGCTTGGGCTTGTCAACGTCACCGACCTCGGGGAGGTAGCTGAACAAGTCGGCGAGCACCCACATCAGGAACGTCGAGAACATCACCGGGCGGGTGGCCTGTTCGCCGACCTCGAACAGGGTGATGACGCCGCGGCCGTCGGCGTTGACGCGCAACAGGTCGGCGGGGTCGAGCTCGGGCTCACCGAAGAAGGTGTCGCCGCCGTCGGCCTCGAGATTGACCAGCGCGCGCAGGATCACCCCGGCGGTCCGACTGGACACCGCGCCGAGGGTTTTCAGCTGCGCCTTGCCCTCGTCGGTGGTCGTCAGGAACGTGATCACCGACCGCAGATCCTTCAGATCCAGCAGTGGCAACCCCTGCTGGTCGGCGTAGTGGAAGATCAGACCCAGAGTCGATTCCTGGGTCTGGGTGAGCCCCAATACCTTCGACAGCAGGATCGGTCCGAACGCGGAGATCGTGGCGCGCACCGGCACGCCGAGTCCGCCGGTGCCCAGCGACACGAACTCGACCGGGAACGGGGTCCCGACCCACTGGTCGCCGGTGTCCCTGGCCCGTTCGTCGATCTTCTCGCCGGCTTCACCAGGCCGGGACAGCCCGGACAGATCGCCTTTGAAATCGGCCATCACCACCGGAACGCCCGCGGCGGAGAGCTGCTCGGCGATGACCTGCAATGTCTTGGTCTTGCCGGTACCGGTGGCGCCGGCGATCAGCCCGTGGCGGTTCATCATCGCCAGCGGGATTCGAACCTGTGCCGCCGGATCGACCTCACCGCCCACCAGCACCGAACCCAGCTCTAAGGCCTGTCCGGTGGTGTCGTAGCCGGCGGCGATCTGCTGGGCCGCAGTAGCGGTGGATTCCGTCATGGCGAGCGCCCTTTCCTGTATTCGTGGTCGAGGTCTTCAGCCGCTGAGGACACTACTTGGTCTGGGGGGCCTACTGTTGAACTCCGTGCGTGACGAACTGGTGTGGATCGACTGTGAGATGACCGGGCTGGACCTGAGCTCTGACCGGCTGATCGAGATTGCGGCGTTGGTAACCGATGCCGATCTCAATGTGCTCGGCGAGGGCATCGACGTGGTGATCCACGCCGATGACGCCGCCTTGGACGGGATGGTCGAAGTTGTCGCCCGGATGCACAGCAGCTCGGGGCTCACTGAGGAGGTTCGCACCTCGACTATCGACCTCGCAACCGCCGAGGCCATGGTGTTGGACTACATCCGCGGCCACGTCAAGGCGCCCAAGACCGCTCCCCTGGCCGGGAACTCAATCGCCACCGATCGCGGTTTCCTGGCCCGGGACATGCCAACGCTGGACGACTACCTGCACTACCGCATGATCGACGTGAGCTCCATCAAGGAGCTGTGCCGGCGTTGGTATCCGCGGATTTACTACGGACAGCCGGACAAGGGTCTGGCCCACCGCGCCCTAGCCGACATCAAGGAGTCGATCCACGAACTGCAGTACTACCGTCGGACCGCCTTCGTTACCCCGCCCGGCCCGTCTACCGGTGATATCGCCGCGACGGTAGCGGAGTTGGACGCTAAGGCCGGCCTGGATCGGAATACCGATTCGGCCGCGGAGACCGAAAGCCGCTAGACTCTTATCGCTGCGCGAAGCGGCGATGGTGGCTGTAGTTCAGTTGGTAGAGCACCAGGTTGTGATCCTGGCTGTCGCGGGTTCGAGTCCCGTCAGCCACCCCGAGTGGAAACCGCCCCTGAGTAGATCAGGGGCGGTTTTCTGCATCAACGGGCAAAACCGATGAGCCTACCGAGAGTTACTCGGCTTTCCGGCCGGCTCGCGTCGACCCCGCGGCCGTCGGCTTACCGGCCGACGCGCGGGTGCCGCGCACCGCCGAACCGGGCCCGGTCACCGTCGCCGCAGCAGAGGCCGCCGACTCGGTGAGATCATGCGCCGAGGCAGCCAGGCGCGGACGGCTTACCGGCGTCACGGTTTCGGCCGGGACGGTCACCGGCGTCGGCGACACTTCTTGCGCGACCGCAGTCGGGCCGGATGGCTCCGCGGCGGCTGCCCGGGGTGTCACCGGCGCGGGTGACTTGACCTCTGCTGCCACCGGATCTGGTGAGGGCACCGCACTGCGAACAGCAAACGTCTCGCTGCCGGCCACGACTACCGCCGCGGCGGCGGGCACGTCCACCGAGTCGGCCGCCGGAAGCAGTCCCCCGAACAGTCCCGACAGCGCGTCGGTGACAGTGTCGAGACTGGTCTGGAAGGTGTCGCCGAAGACCGCCTCGATGGCCGCGAACAGGATGCCGGGCAGAGCGCCGACCGTTTCGTTGAGCTTGCCGACCAGGAATTCCTGGAAGGCCTGGCCCGCATCCGCGATGGTCTGCCCGACCTCGGTGAGCGGCGCGGACAAGCCGGTCGTCGCCGTCTCCACCGCGCTGGCGATATCGCCGATACTGAGCGCCTCAACCGCGCTGGCCAGAACCACCGGGACATCAACCAGGGCGGCGCCGACCCGAGCGGGAATCGAGTCGGGTCCGATCAGCAGACCGGTGAGCGCCGTACCGAGGTAGCCGACGACTTCGCCGGCGGCGGTGGTCAGCACCGGCGTTGCCTGATTGAGAACCTCCGCGACAATGTCGTTGATGAACTGCTGCGGAAGGAAACCGCCGAGAACCTCGGTGAGGGAACCAACGAGACCGCCGAGGGTCTGCAGAACCCCGATCACGTCGGTCAGCGGCAGCGTGACGCCGGTCAGCGCGACGGCGGCGGTGGCGGGCACCGGCAGATCGATCGGAGCGGGCCCCGATCCCGGAGCGACCGGGCTCAGCGCGATCGCGCTGGCTCCGACAACGGCCGCGGTTCCGGCGGTGAGGTACGAGCGAACCGAGATCATGCGGCTTCCCCTTGGTCAGGTGGCTTGGTCAGGCTGCTTGGTCAGGTGGGTTGGTCAGGCCGCTTGGTCAGGCGGTGCGGCCGCGCCGCAGCTGAGAATAGCCTGAGAGTCCGCGGTTCACCAACGGGCGGCCTGTCTGGGGTGCTGTCGATACCCGGCGCCGTCAGGCGCTGGCGTTGCCGGCCTTCCACTGCGACCAGGGGATGTTCCAGTCGCCCAGGCCCTCGACGCCGGACAACGTCGAACCAACGGTGCCGACCACCTCGACGATATCGCCGCGTTTGGTGTTGTTGTAGAACCATTGCGCGTTCGCCGGGCTGACGTTGAGGCAGCCGTGGCTGACGTTGTCGCTGCCCTGTGAGCCCACCGACCACGGCGCCGAGTGGACGTAGATCCCGCTGTAGGACATCTGGGTGGCCCAGTCGACCTCCAGGCGATAGCCCTCCGGCGAGTTGGTCGGAACGCCGTAGGTCGACGAGTCCATGATCAGCTCCCGATAGCGGTCGCCGATCGTATAGACGCCACGGGGTGTCGGGGTGCTGTTCTTGCCCATCGAAATCGGCATCGTCTTGACGATCTCACCGTTGCGCCGAACGGTGAGCATCTTGGCGCTGTCATCGGCTGTGGCGACCACCCGATCACCGATGCTGTAGATGCTCTCGACGCTGTCCTGGCCGAACAGACCCTCGCCCAGATCAACTCCGAAGGTGTCCACCTTGACCGTCACCGAGGTCCCCGGCTCCCAGAAGTCCTGCGGGCGCCATCGGACCTCCCGGTTGCTCAGCCAGTAGAACGCCCCTTCGACAGGCGGGCTGGTGGTGACGGTGATCGCCTTCTCCGC
>CAZGPT010000032.1:0-21253 GCA_964527015.1 uncultured Mycobacterium sp.
TTACTCACGGATAACAGGCGGTTTTCGCTGGTCCCTGACCTGCTGCTACCAGGGCGTTGAACAGCGCTAGGTCCCGTCCAAATACAGTCATTATCGTGAGTTCGGTCGCGGAAGGCGCCTCGGCGGCGGAGGTACGGCTTCCGCGCGAGGTGTGGTCTCTGATCACCGCCAACGCGATCATCGCCCTCGGCTACGGGGTGGTGGCACCGGTCCTGCCGCAACTGGCCCGGCATTTCGGGGTGAGCATCAGTGCCGCGACTTTCGTTATTACCGCGTTCGCGGTGATGCGGCTCCTGGCCGCCCCGCCGACCGGGCTGCTGGTGCAGCGGCTGGGGGAGCGCAAGGTCTACGTCAGCGGTGTGCTGGTAGTCGCGGTGTCCACCGCGGCGTGCGCCTTCGCCGATACCTACTGGCAGCTGCTGGCGTTCCGCGCGCTGGGCGGTATCGGATCGACGATGTTCTTCGTCTCGGCGCTGGGGTTGATGATCCGGATGAGTCCGGCCGGTGCCCGCGGCCGGGTGGCGGGCATGTTCTCCGGGGCCTTCCTGGTGGGTTCCGTGGTCGGACCGGTGGTCGGCAGTTTGACCGCCGGTCTGGGGTTGAGCGCGCCGTTCGTCATCTACGGCGCACTGCTGCTGTTCGCGGCGGCCATCGTGCTGATCAGCCTTCGACACTCCGCACTGGCCGAACCGGCCGGCGGCGACGATCCGACCGTGACGGTGCGGTCCGCGCTGCGCCACGGGGCCTACCGGGCGGCGTTGCTGTCGAACTTCGCCACCGGATGGTCGTTGTTCGGGCTGCGCTTCGCGCTGGTTCCGCTGTTCGTCGTCGAGGGCCTGCAGCGCAGCCCCGGGATCGCCGGCCTGGCCTTGACCGCGTTCGCGGTGGGAAATGTCGTCGCGGTGCTGCCCAGCGGCCGGCTCTCTGACCGAATCGGTCGGCGGCCGCTGCTGATCACCGGTCTGGGGCTGGCGGGGGTCACCACCGCTGTGCTGGGTCTGTCGCCGTCGCTGCCGGTGCTGCTGGCCGGGGCCGTGCTGGCCGGGTTGGCCTCGGGCGTCTACAACTCGCCGCAGCAGGCGGCGGTGGCCGACATCATCGGTAAAGCCCGCGGCGGCACGGCGATCGCGACATTCCAGATGATGTCGGACTTCGGCTCGATCGTGGGGTCGTTCGGGGTCGGGGTGATCGCCCAGCAGCTGTCCTTCGCCTGGGCCTTCGGGATCAGCGGTGCCATCCTGGCGCTCGCCTCGATCGGCTGGGTGTTCGCGCCGGAGACCTGCGGCGAGCCGCCGGTGGAGCACACACCGGCACGGCCGCTCGGGCCGGAGGCGGCCGGCGAACTGCCCTGAGGTGGTTGTGGGGCGACTGTGGCGGTTTTGAGGCGACTGTGGCGGTGGTGTAACTTCGTGCCATCTGGGGCTATGGCGCAGCTGGTAGCGCACCACACTGGCAGTGTGGGGGTCAGGGGTTCGAGTCCCCTTAGCTCCACCGAAAAAAACGAGGCCACGCGGTCTCGGATTTGCTGGGCGGGTCCGGCTCGGGCGCCTTGACGACATTTTGACCAGTTGTTGGGGACCGAAAGCTCTTGAACCCGAAAAGGTGGCGGCCTCAGGCCACCTGCCCCCCGAGAACGCGGCGCAGGCCGGTGGCAGCCCGGTCGCCGATCCTGCCGAATACCAGTCGCAGGCCCAGATCGCCGATCCGCAGCGGGCCGTTGAGGCGGAGGTCTGCGTCGTAGGTGACGACCGATCCGGTGCCGTCCGGCTCGACCGTGATCCGGTCGATCGAGGTGAAGATGAGGCTGCGGGCCACCACAAGGACGTTTCGCGGGGCGTCGTGCTCCTCGGTTACGTACCGCAATGTCAGGTCGCGGACTGGGCCGGCGACGGTGACGTCGAACACTGTGTTCAAACCGCCGCCCGAGCCCTTCGCTTGTTCGACAGCCTTCACGCCGGGGTCCCACTCGGCGAAGTTGCGTAGATCGGCCATGTAGGCGAACGCCTGCTGCGGAGTCTTCGCGGTCCGGACCGTCGTCACGTAGCGAGCCATGTAGTTCCTTTCGACGACATCCAGTGTGCATCAGCGGCTGAGGGCCCGGCTTAGACACCGCCCGCGCTGCGGACCAGCACGATCCGCCGGTCCAGCTCAGCCAGGAGCGGTCGGACGGTGGCGTCGGACAGCGTCTCCTCGCTACGAAGCCGGGCGAGCTCCTGCTGCTCGGCCTCCAGCATCTCCATCTGCAACGCACGCAGGCGTTCATGGTCCCGCCCGGCGGCCCGCCGGCGTTTCGATGCGCCGACACGGTGGTCGGCGGTGGCCCGCACGGCCGCGACCAGCTCCTCCGGGAACGGATCCCCGCGCAGCTCGGCATCGTCGGTGGCCGATTCCATCGCGGCCAGCGCCGCTTCGGCCATCGCCAGGCGAAGCCGCCGCTGCACTGCCTCGGTGCCCGGGGCCTGGATCTTCAACAGCCGCGCCACCGGGACCAGTGTGGTCGCCAGCACCAGGGTCAGCGTCACCGCCAGCAACGCCGCGGCGACCACCGTCTCGCGGTAAGGCAGGGGCGCCCCGTTGGCGGCGACCAGCGGAATGGAGAACGCCGCCAGGGCCGACACCGGTCCGCGTGCCCCCGACCATCCGACCACGGTGGCACCTCGCCACCCGACCGGCGACCCGAGGCCGACCAGACGTCCGAGACTGAAGGCTCCCCAGACAGCGACCATCCGCACCGCAATGAGGCCGGCGACGATCACCGGGACCGCCCACCACAGCGTGGTCCGCTGCGGCGGGGGCAGCTCCCGTAGCGAGGCGGGCAGCTCGAGGCCGAGTAAAAAGAACGCCATGGCCTGCAGCAGCAGGGTGATATGGCGCCAGATCGTCGTCACCTCCAGGCGTCCCTGATACGCGGTGTTCCCGTAAGCGGCGTGTGAGGCCATCAACGCCGCCAGCACGACGGCGAGGATCCCCGAGCCGCCGGCTGCCTCGGTCGTCAGGTAAAGCGGAAGCGGCGCTACCAGCAGGACCGCGCCGTGCCCGACCGGATCGCGCCGCCGGCGCAGCAGTCGCACCAGCAGCCAGCCGCCCAGGAGCCCGAACGCGGCGCCGACGACGACGGTCTGGGCCAGCAGCGCTGCGGCCTGCCCGGTGGAAACCGTCCCGGCCACTGCGGCCAGCGTCGCCACCCGCAGCGCGGTCAGGCCGGTGCCGTCGTTGAGCAGGCTTTCGCCCTCCAGGATGTTGACCAGCCGCGGTGGCAGGTTGGCGCGGCGTGCGGCGGCCGCCACGACCACTACATCGGTCGGGGCGAGGATGGCTCCCAATGCCAGCGCCATGGCCACCGGAATGCCCGCGATTACCACCGCGCTCAACCCGCCGACGGCGAGTGTGGAGATCGCCACCAGTCCGACGGCAAGGGCAAGCACCGGCCGGCGGACGGTCTTCAGGTCGACATAGGACGACGACAGTGCCTCACCGAAGACCAGCGGCGCCAGTACCAGTACTTGAATCAGCTCCGGCTCGTCCGGGGCCGAAGGGCCCCAGGGCAACACTCCCACGAATAAGCCGCAGCCGAGCAGTGGGAGCGCGATACCCCAGCCGCGGGACCGCACGAACAGTGCAATCAGCGCCGCGATGAGCGAAATCCACATCATGTTGGCCAGTGCGTTCACCGCCGACCCCCGATCTCGTCACCTCTTCCGTCGGGTACTGACCCTCAACCGGGTCCCGGTCCGCGGACGTCGACACCGTAGCCGAGTACCGGCCGGCAGCGCCGGGGCGTCGCGCCCCGCGGAAACGCGGGGGCGCCCCAGCCGCTGAGCACAATGCGCAGAAGTGTGTTTATCGCGCACTTCGTGGCCAGCGAGCACAAGCGCGACACCGAGTAACGCCGACCCTACGTTCATCGAAAGGTTAATTACCGCAGCGTAAGGAGTTTCTGACATGGTCGCCATTGGTTCGCACAGGTCCTGGCAGCCCGGGAGTGGGCCGATGACCACGTGGACGGCGTCCCCGGCAAGTCGCGAGATCATGGCACGCGCCGAGTCAGACTCGCTTCCGCCCAGTTTCCAGCAGGCCCAACATCTGCGCACGGCGCACTTCGCCAAGGGTCTCGGCCGGGAGGTGCCCCGTCTGATCATGGCTTCCTGGGACGTTGACGGCTGGTGCGATGTGGCCGCCATGTCCGAGGCGATCAACCTTCACGTCCGCCGCCACGACACCTATCACAGCGCCTTCGATGTTGAGGGGGCTGAGGCGGAGATCATCACCCGTCGAACCGTCGACGATCCCGACCGCATCGAGTTCGTGCCGACCGCTCTGGGTTTCCTCGACGAGGATGAGATCCGGGCTCGGGTGCTGGCCACGACGCCGGGCACCCTGCAATGGGACTGTTTCACCTTCGGCGTGATCCAGAAAGCCGACCACTTCACCGTGTACGCCAATATCGATCACCTACACACCGACGGAACGTCGGCCGGTCTGATCTATCGCGACATCCATCTCAGCTACCAAGCGCTGGTCTACGGCATCCCCAACCCGTTGCCGGAGACCGGCGGCTACCGCGACTTCTCCGCGCGCCAAGGCCTGCATGTCGCGGCCATGACGCCGGATTCGAGACCGGTCCGGGATTGGGTCGACTTCGCTCTGGAGAATGCAGGCAACTGGCCCAGCTTTCCCCTGACGCTGGGGGACACATCGGCCAGTAGCTCCGGGGGGGTGGTCACCTTCGACATCCTCAACACCGCGGAGACTGAGGCCTTCGAGACGGCCTGCCGCGCGGCGGGGGCACGGTTCAGCGGCGGGGTGATGGCCTGTGCGGCGCTGGCCGACCATGAGCTCACCGGCACCGAGGTCTTCAACAGTTTCACCCCGTCGGACACCCGCAACAGCGCACAGGCCAACAGCGCGGGCTGGTACGCCAGTCTGTTCCCGGTCTCTGTGCCGACCCATCGCGGCGACTTCGCGCAGACCGCGCGCGCTGCGCAGAAGTCCTTCGATGCCAACCGTCACATGTCGGCGATCCCGTTCCACCGGGTCCTGGACCTGGTTGGCGCCGACGAGCTCGCGGTGACGCCCTCCAGCAACCCGGCGATGATGGTGTCGCTGATGGACTTTCGCAAACTGGCCGACGCCGACACCAACCGGCTCGGGATCTATCTCGACAACCTTTCGCACGGCGGCATAAACGCGTGGATCATCCGGCACGCCAGCCATACCAGCGTCACCGTGTCCTTCCCGGACACCGCGGAGGGCCGGCACTCGGTGCATCACTACATCGGCGTGCTGCGCGGAGCCTTTGCGGACGCGGCCGACCTGACCGAGGAGTGGGTCGACATGATCGCCGGCCAGCCTTTTGCGCATTCTGCTTAGTTGGCCGGTTAAGCTGCCGGAATGGCCGGCAACCGGCGCATCGATGTGCGCCTCGCGACACAGATTCTGTTGTTGCAGCTTGCGGTGGTGGCACTAACGCTGGGGATCGCATTCGGCCTGCTGGCGGTGATCTACCACGAGCGACTCATCGACGAGTACGGTGAGCGCTCGTTGGCTATCGCGAGGGTGGTCGCTGCGGCGCCCGCAGTGCGCGCCGAGGTGGCCGAGTACGACGGGAAAACGTCGACGGCCGCCGAGTTGGCGGCGGGCCCGCTGCAAACCCTTGCAAACCGGGTGCGGTCCGGCACCGGTGTCCTGTTCGTGGTGATCACCGATGAGCACGGGCTACGCCTGAGCCATCCCAGCGTCGATGAGTTGGGCAAACCGGTCAGCACCGACCCTTCGGTCGTACTGGCCGGTGGTGAACAGGTCATTGAGCAGACCGGGACGCTGGGACCGTCGATGCGTGCCAAGGTCCCGGTGCGAGCATTGGGCTCGGAACGTGTCATCGGTGCGGTCAGCGTTGGAATGTCGACCTCCTCGGTATACGAGTTGCTGTTCAACGAACAGCGCCTTGCCCTCTTGACCGGCGGTCCCGCACTGCTGGCCGGCGTGGTCCTCTCTGCTCTGCTGGCTCGTCGCTGGCGCGAGCAGACGCTGGATCTGCAGCCTACGGAGATGACCGAATTGGTACGCAACCAGGAAGCGGTGCTGCACGGAATCGGCGAAGGGGTGCTGGCAACCGACCCCCGTGGCAACATCACGTTCGTCAACGACGAGGCCTGCCGGCTGCTCGAGACCGGTCCCGCGGTGGGACGTCCCGCCGATCAGATCGGTCTGACGCCACGCGTGCTGCAGGTCCTGCGGTCCTGTGATCCGACGCCGACGCTGGCCAACGTCGGGGAGCATGTTCTCGTCGTTTCAGCCCGGCCGGTGTCGCGGGAGGGGCGTGAACTGGGTACCGTCCTCGTCGTGCGGGACCGCACTGATATCGAGGCGCTGACGCGCCAACTGGATGCAGTGCAGTTGATGAGCACCGTGCTGCGGGCCCAGCGACACGAATTCGCCAACCGACTGCATCTGCTTAACGGACTACTGCACGGCGGGCACTCCGAAGAGGCGTCGCACTATTTGGAGGAGCTGCTCGGGTCCGGCCCGCTGGGTTCGGCGCTACCCGGCATCGGTGCGGTCCGCGATACCTACCTGCAGGCCTTGCTCGCGGCCAAGGCGGCCGGGGTCCGGGAAGCCGGAGTCACGCTGCGGATCGGTCCTAATACCTGGGCACCGGGCCAGCTCGCGTTCCCTGTCGACGTCACGACCGTGCTGGGCAATCTGCTTGACAACGCCATCGAGGCCGCTCGCACCGGGCGGAGCCTGGCCAAGATGGTGGATGTTGAACTGCTGCAGGACAATTCGACGCTCCACATCACCGTTGCCGACAGTGGCGACGGGGTGGCGCCGGATCTCGTCGACCGGATTTTCATCGAAGGCACATCCACCAGGCGGGATTCCGATTTGCCTGGCGGCCGGGGAATCGGGCTGACACTCTCTCGCCAGATCGCCCGGGCGCTGGGCGGGGACATCCGATTGTCCCGCCCCGACAATCCTGGAGCCGAATTGTGTGGTGCCGAGTTCATCGCCCGACTGCCGGGCGTGATGGCGGAGGACGAACAATGAGCAACACCGACCTGAGGGTGCTGGTCGTCGAAGACGACTTCCGCGTCGCCAATATGCACGCCGGCATCGTCGAGGCGCTACCGGGCTTCACGGTGGTCGCCACCGTCAACACCCTGGCCGCGGCCCGGAAGGCAGACCCTGCCGATCTTGCCCTGGTCGACGTGTACCTGCCGGATGGATCCGGAATCGATTTCGTCCGTGAGGTTCGGTACGACAAAATCGTGCTGAGCGCGGCAACAGAGGCGCAGACCATTCGCACCGCCATTGCGGCGGGCGCGCTGAGCTACCTGGTCAAGCCCTTCGCCCCGACCGAGCTTGCCGCGCGGTTGGCAGGCTACGCCCGTTACCGCCGCATTCTGTCCGGCAGCAATCTCGGGCCTGGCGATATCGACGCGGCACTGGATGCACTGCGACCGCGTGTCGTCGTCCAGCAATCACCGGCGGCCGCAACGTCACCGACCAAAGAGCTCGTCCTGCAGGCGCTCGCGGGTGCGCAGGGGCCGATGTCGGCGGCTGAAGTGGCAGCCGAGATCGGGGTGTCGCGAGCGACCGCGCAGCGCTATCTGGCCGGGCTGGCCACCAACGATGAGGTCAAAGTCGGTCTGCGTTACGGCGCCACCGGGCGTCCCGAGCAGGAGTTCGTCGCCAAGCCCAAAGGTCCCAGGGGGCTGGGCTGAGCAGGGACATCATTCGGGCCACACGTTCGCGCGGTCGCCGCCAGATCAGATTCGCTGGCCGCTGTCGACGATCCCGCACAGCTCATTCAGGGTCCCTAGAGCCTTGTCGACGGCCGCCCCGTCCGCGGGTGTGTAGCTGCGGTCGGCCAGGGACTGCATCTGTTTGCGCCGTTGGGCGATGTAGTCCTCGGCGGCCAGTGCTACGTCGGCGGGGGTCTCGGCGATCTTGGGCTCGAACAGGTCCAGGGCTTTGGCCACCGGCGTGTTCTGGTTCTTGATGTCGGTATCGATATTCGGCGTCTGCCAGGTCCATCCCGATGGCAGGGCCGGGATGGATCGGAGGGTTTGGCGTGTCTCAGTCCAGGCCTGGCAAGTCGTCCTTGCACCAGTGGCTGAATCGGCACGACTGTCCCGCAGGATCAGTGCGCCGATCACGACGGCGGCCGCGACCACGATCGCCGCGGTGAGGATCGCCGCAGGCAGCCAGCGTGATCGAGGTGGCCGAGCGGGGGAGGGAGCCTGAGTCGGCGGCACCGGTGGTTGCCACTGGGAGTTCACGTTGATGATTTTATCCGCGTTTATCCGCCGCGTGCTGACTCATCGGCCGAAGTACCGGCTTATGAGTCTCCAATGATTCTGGGTTGCGGAACGGTGATAGGTCAGTTTCCTCAGAACGGACTGCATCATCGGGATGCCCCGGCCCCGTTCGGCGAGTTCGTCGGGCATGTTCACCGTCTCCGGGTAGGTCGGGCAGGGGGCTCCGTCATCGGTGAAAATGACGTGAACTTCGTCGGGATGCACCTCAACTGACATCTGCACCAGGACCGGCCCGTTTTTCGCGGCGTGCTCGACGATATTGGCGACGATCTCCCCCACGGCAATATTGATTTGGCTCCGGGTTTCCTCGGGCACGTGCCTGTTGCCCGCCCAACATTTTTCGAGCCTCGCGTACATGTGTTCAAGGGTCTTCGGTCCGGTGGTGATACCGGCCGTTGGTTGACGGGCCACAACGGTCACCGGCCGTCGGGTCGAACCCGTTGACGACTCACACCGGCTGCGGCGGCGGGCACTGGACTCATGGGAGATCGCAACTCCTTATCACTGTCAACTATCGCCTGTAGCCGCGGTCTGCGACATGAATCGCTGGTACCAAGCCGGATCTACTTCCGGTGGCCCCGCCCGGCCCCGCCCGGCCCCGAAACCCGGCCGCGAAGCGCCGAGCGGGATCGACCCCCATGGTGTCGTGGACCGGTAGCGGTTAAAGTTTGCAGTCGTGCCGAATTCCCTGGCCGCGATCGCCGCGGCGATCATCGTGTCGCTGGGGTTCCCGGCTGCGGCCGTGGCTGAGCCGAAGAACTACTGCACCGAGATCAATGGTGTCGACAACGGCACCGCCTGCCAGATCCAGCTCACCGACCCCGGCTACATCGTCGACATCAGCGTGCCCAGTGACTTCCCCGATATGGAGGCGGTCACGCAGTTCGTCGCGAAGACCCGCGACAGCTTCCTTGATGTGGCGAAATCCCCGACGCCTCGGCTGGCCCCCTACGCGTTGGACATCAGTGCGGCCACCTATAACTCGGTGGTCCCGCCGCGCGGCCAGGTCTCGGTTGTCTTGCGGGTGTTTCAGAATGTCGGGGCGCCCGGCGCGCAGGCCTCGTTCAAGTCATTCGTCTGGGATCAGGCTTACCGTAAGCCGGTCACCTACGAGACGCTGTGGAAGCCCGACGTCGACCCGCTGCCGATCGTCTTCCCCGCGGTGCAGAGCGCGTTGCAGACTCAGACCGGCCAACCTGTGCCGGTTTCCCCGGTCGCCGGCCTGGATCCGGCCAATTACCAGAACTTCGCGATCACCGACGACGGGGTGATCTTCTTTTTCGATCAGGGCGGGTTGTTACCCGCGGGCGACGGTGCGACCCAGGTACTGGTGCCGCGATCGGTGGTCGGCCCACTGCTCGCTTGAGCCGTTGAGACTGCCCTGAGCCGTTGAGACTGCCCTGAGCCGTTGAGACTGCCCTGTGGTGGGATTGCGGAGGTGCGAAGACTGACGGTGGTGGACTGGGCAGCGGCGTGGGTGCTGGCCGTTGCGGTTCTGACCGGCTGCGGTGCGCCGGTGTCGTCGGCGCCCGAAGATCAGCGGCGATATCCCGAAGTCCCGAGAACGGTGACGCCGACCCGGGCCGTCCCACCCCCGTCGACGCGGCTGGCGCCCGCGGTACTCCCGGTCACCGCCGCCGACCTGGGGGCGACGTGGCGGTCCGGCTGTCCGGCCGGACCGGAGGAGCTGCGGCGTGTCGAACTGGACTACGTCGGCCTCGACGGGCGGTTTCACCGCGGCGCCCTGGTGGTACACCGCGATGTCGTCGACGATGTCATCGCGATCTTCGACCAACTCGCCCGGCAGCGCTATCCGATCGCCAAGATGCAGACGGTCGACAACTATCGCGGTGCCGAGGACGAATTGTCGATGCAGGACAACAACACCTCGGCGTTCAACTGCCGGCCGCTACCGGGCGGCACCAACTGGTCCCTGCACGCCTACGGGCGGGCCATTGACGTCAACCCGCTGGTCAATCCGTACATCGACAACACCGGTGACCTGCAGCCGACGACCGCCGGCCGGTATCTCGACCGTGACGTCGCCGCACCCGGCCTGCTCTCCGCCGGCGACCCGGCCGTTCGGGCTTTCACCGACCGGGGCTGGCGTTGGGGCGGGGCCTGGCGTAATCCCGTCGACTATCAACACTTCGAGGTCGGCTGATCCGGGGTGTATCGCATCAGATCCAAACCGGCTCCCAATCGGGATAGTGTCTGCTCAACGGAATCCTGAGCCGGGACACAGTGCATCGGCAAGAATGGTCGGGGCAGTAATCTCTCATTCGGAGATTTTTCAGTCGGAGGTGGCGGTGGGCGAGCGACGTCGGCTCGGGATTCAGGACGCCCTTTGGCTGGAGATGGACCGGCCGAACAATCTGATGGTCGTCGACTCGGTGATCTGGACCGCCGAGCCGTTGGATTTCGGGGCTCTGCGCGAGGTGGTCGAGGAACGATTGCTGGACCGCTACCCGGTTTTCCGCAGCCGGGCGGTCCGCGACGATGACGGCTCGTGGTGGTGGGAACCCGATCCCGAATTCAACTTTGATAACCACGTTTCACTGGTGTCGCTGCAGAACCCTGATGATCCCGGGGCCTTGCAGGATCTGGTCGCTGCGCGTCGCGCCGAGATGCTCAACCGGGATCATCCGCTGTGGCAGTCGATTTGGATCAAACGCTATGGCGAGGGCAGCGCGATGATCCTGCGCAGCCACCACGCCATCGCCGACGGTATGCGAATGATGCAGGTGGTGATGAGCCTGTTCGATGTCGCCGATGACGGCGGCCCGGTGATGGCTCCTGCTGTCGTTCAGGCCGGCGCCTACCCGCTTCCACCTGGGCAGTCGCTGAGCCGGCGGGTGCGATCGAGTGCGAGCCAGGCCGCACGAAGCGCCGGCGGCGCGATCAGCCGGCTCGGCGAGGCGCCACGGCTGTTCGAGCGAGTGGGTCGACTTGGCCGCTTCGTGCTGCGTAACCCGGTAGGGGCCGGCGCCACGCTGATGACGACGGCCAAGGCCAACGCGGCCGACGTGGCCGGAACGGTGCGGGTGGCGGTGCCCGGGGGCGGGACGCTGGTGGATGTCTTCTCCGCGGTGCCCGGAGACGCAGACACCGTCCGCAAATTGCTCCTCGGCACTCGTAACGACGCAACCATGTGGACCGGTACCGCCGGCGGCGAAAAAGCCGTGGCGTGGTCGGAGGCGTTGCCGGTGGCGGCCATGAAGGCATTGGGCCGGGCCAATCACAGCACCGTCAACGACGTCCTTGTGGCCTGCGTCGCCGGAGCGCTGCACGATTACCTGCGGGCCCACGAGGCGCCCTGCTCATCGGTGACGTTCATGGTTCCGGTCAACCTCACGCCGGTGGACCTGACGCCGGACACCCTGGGCAATGACTTCGCTCTGGTGCAACTGGAACTGCCGACCGACGAGGCGGACCCGATCAAGGTGCTTGCCGCGGCCAAACGCAGGATGGACCGGATCAAGCACGGCCATGAGGCGGCTCTGGCCTTCCGGTTCCAGGAGACCATTGCCGGTTTCAGCCGTGGGCTCTATGAGGCGTCGGTCGACATGTTCGCCAACCGGACCCTGGGCACGCTGACCAATGTTCCCGGCCCGGCCATGCCGGTGTATCTGGCCGGCAGCCTGGTGGAGGGCATTGTCGGCTGGGCCCCGATATCGGGCAACCAGCCGATGAGTGTCACGCTCTCCAGCTACAACGGCAAGGTGATGCTCGGAATCGCCTGCGACACAGCGCTTATACCCGAACACGAGATGATTGTCGAAGGGTTTGTGGACGCCTTCGAGAGGCTGGCCGACGCCACGCCATCGGTGGTGTTGATGCCGGTCAGCTGGGGCCGGGGCGGAAAGGGGCCGGGGAGGGGTCCTGGGAAGGGTTCTGGGAAAGGCTTAGGCCGAAAGCGTTGAGGGCGCGGCGGCCAAGGGCGAGGATCTCCTCATCGAAGCCGGCGGCCGACCCCCCGGGGTCGCGAAAAGACAGTTCCAGCACCCGGTCGGCCATTTCGACCGCGACCAGCATGGCGCGGGGATCGGTGCCGTCCGGGATCAGCCGGGCGTTCACCAGGATGGTGTAGAGGCGGTCGGCCAGGGTCTGCATGCGGGCGTGGACATGTTTGGTGACGGTGGGGGAGGTGCGACCGCCCATCCACAGCCGGGCTGAACTCGGATAGCGCCGGTAGTAGTGGACGTGCAGGTCGATCTCGTTGTTCAGCAGCTCGGCGACGGATCCGATCTCCCAGGTCTTTTCGGCCTCGACGCAACGGGCGTCGAGTGCGGCGCAATGCTGTTCGAGAAGTTCGTCGAGGATCGCTTCGCGGTCGGCGAAGAAGCGATACAGCGATGGGGCGGAGACCCCGGCGCGGTCGGCGATCGCCCGGGTGGTGGCTGCGTCGACGCCCTGCTCGTCGGCGATGGCGGCGGCAGCGTCGAGAATGCGGGTGACCGTCTGCCGGCTGCGCGCCTGCATTGGTGCACGCCGTTGGACAGGAGCGACGGTCATGACGCTTTCCCCTCCCGGGCTGGAGTTCGCGGAGTGCTTGACAGCTGTCAGTAAAACTATAACATTAGTCACGTTACAGTCCAGCGTCTCCCCGGGAGTCTCATGTCCGTCACCACGCTCGAACAGGCCCGCCCCAAGCAGCCACTGACCGAGCACGTCGACGTGCTCATTGTCGGTGCCGGCATCTCCGGGATCGGCTTGGGGCACTATCTGGTCACGATGCTGCCCGGCCACAGCTTCGCCCTCGTCGACAGCCGCGACGCGATCGGCGGCACTTGGGACCTGTTCCGCTATCCGGGCATCCGGTCGGACTCCGACCTGCACACTTTCGGTTACGAGTTCAAGCCCTGGACTTCGGACAATGCCATCGCCGATGCTCACGAGATCGTCGACTACCTGCATGAGGTCGTCGAGGAGGACGGGCTGGACAAGCGGATCTACTTCCAGCACAAGGTCATCAAGGCGGACTTCTCGACCGAGAACGCCCAGTGGACGGTGACCTTGGAGCGTGACGGTCGGCAGTGGGAGGTCACCTGCGGCTGGTTGTTCGGTGCGACCGGTTACTACGACTACGCCGGCGGGTTTGCCCCGACCTGGGAAGGCCAGCAGGACTTTGAGGGCGCCATCGTGCATCCGCAGTCGTGGCCGGCGGATCTGGACTACCAGGGCAAAGAGGTGGTCGTCATCGGCAGCGGGGCCACCGCGGTCACGCTCATTCCGGCGATGGCGGACGATGCCGCTCATATCACCATGCTGCAGCGCTCACCGTCCTATGTGATGCCGCTGCCGCGCAAGGATCCGATTGCGAACGGTCTACGGAAAATGCTGCCCGCCAAGCAGGCCTACGCGGCGGCGCGCCGGTTCAATATCGGCAAGCAGCGGTTCATCTACAACCTGTGCCAGAAACAGCCCAAGCTGGCCCGGCGTCTCATCCGTGGAATCAACACCAAGGTTCTGCCGGCCGGTTACGAGGTCGACACCCACTTCAACCCGAAGTACAACCCGTGGGACCAACGGTTGTGCGCGGTGCCCGACGCCGATCTGTTCAAAGTCATCGGGCAAGGCAAAGCCTCCGTGGTGACCGACAGAATCGAGCGCTTCACCAAGACGGGCGTGCTGTTGGCCTCCGGGCGGGAACTCAAGGCCGATATCGTGATCACCGCCACCGGCTTGCAGCTGCTGCTGTTCGGCGGAATCGAAGTGTCCGTCGACGGCCAGGTCCAAGATGCGCATGATTGTCTGGTCTACAAGAGCTTCATGCTCTCGGGTGTCCCGAACATGGCGTTCGCGTTCGGATACACCAACTCGTCCTGGACGCTGAAGGTAGACCTGGTCTGCGAACACCTGTGCAGGCTCCTGGCCTTCATGGATCAGCACGGCTACGACAGCGTCGTCCCGGTGGCCGATGACCCGAGGGTCGGTAGGCGTCCGATGCTGGACTTCAATGCCGGTTACATCCTGCGCTCGGTGGATACCTTCCCACAGCAGGGGGACAGTGGGCCGTGGACGATCGAAATGGACTACTGGGCCGACCTCGCCCGGCTGCGTAAGGGCCCGGTGGAGGATCCGGCCCTGCGGTTCAGCACCACGGCGCGCTCGGTCGCAACCGCTGGAGCGGCCCGGGCATGAGTCGGCCGGCCTTCGTCGAGGTGGAGGGCCGCCGGATCCGGGTGGACGGCGATCCGCACAAGCCGCCGGTTCCGCTGGTACACGGCTTCGGGTTCTTCGACTAGCCCGACGGCCCGATCGCAATGCAGGCCCTGGCGCACCGCCCTGAGCGGGTGGCCTGTCAGGCGGCGCGACGTGAGCCGGTGCTGATGCGCTCGGGCCGATTTGCCCGTTCGGCGCGTTGCTGGCGATGAGGTTTCGGGTTGGCCGCGTCCGCCGGCGCAGCGTCGATCTCGGCAAGTGCCGCCGCAGGGGATGGCACGCGCCGCGGGGCGGCCACCGGCACCGGATCGGTCGGCCGAAACCGGGCAGCGCTCGGGTTGGGCGCTATGGCCGGGACGGCGACAGGCACGGTCAGATCGGCGGGGGTGGGTGGGCCGTAGGGATCGAACGCCCCGGCGTACACCGGGGGCCCGCCCACTCCGTAGGGGCCCGGTGCCGTGGTGTGGAACGGCCTGTTCGCCGGATCACCGGTGATGTGGGCGATTCCGTTGTCCCAGCCGGTCGGGATCGCCTTGAGGACGTTGACCACCGTGGTGATGGGGTTGGGGAAGTACAGGTACTTCGCCGGGGTGGGCGCACCCGGGTTGATGGTGCGGTCGTAGCCCGTCTCCACCAGGACGCGGAGCGCGGGATCGAGAATCGTTGCGAGCAGCGGCCCGAGGTAGGGCAGGACTGTCAGCGGGCGCAGCAACGGCAGCGTCGTTGTCGGTATCAGATAATAGGTCGAATCCTGGTATTGGCCTTGGAGTTCCGGCGTTCCGGTCCCTCCCTCCGGATGCTCGTAGAAGAACCCCACGAGCGCGTTGAGATCTGCGAGGAGGTTGAGCGGATTGGTCGGGAAATCGCCCACCGGATCGTACTGGTGGACGGCATCGACCGTGTTCAACGGCGTGGACTGGGGGGAATTGGTAACCGTCGCACCGTTGAACGTCACTCCCAGGATCGGTATGTGGACGCCGACGAAACGCTCCAGGATCCCGCCGTTGGGCCGGTTGGGGTTGGACTCGAACACGAAGCTGACCGTGCCCGACGGCGGATGCGCGATCAGCTCGCTTTTCATCATGCTGGCGATGACGGCGCTCTGGGAGTAGCCGAACACCGTGTAGGAGGTATCGGTGAGTTGGCGGGACCCGGTGCTGATGAAAGGGGCGTCAGTCACCGTGCAGGCGACACCGTTAAGGCAGTTTCGGAGGTTGGTCAGTCCGATGCCGACCGACTCGTCGTAGGTCATGTCGCGCAGCCCGGTGATCGGCCAGAACTGGGCGGGGGTGCGAACAGCCACCGGGGTGCAACCGGGGTCGCCGCCGGTACACAGGCCCGATGGGGCGACGAAGCCGTTGTACGCCCAGTTGACGTAGAAGTTGATGTATTCGGTGGTGTCCTCAGGGATGCTCAACGGGTGGTCGGTGCCGCCCATGTACAGCGCGGTCGCCGCGAGGTCGATCGCCGACCGGATCGTGGGGGGCACCATGAGCACCACGGCGACCGCGACGGCCCACACCGCCACCATTGCCGAACGAAGATGGCGCATGGTTCCCCACTTTGCCAGCAAGGCCGCAGACTCTTTGGAAATCCCCGTAAATGGCCGAAAAATACCAGTGCCGGGCGTTGCTGCGCCATCGCCGCGAGCGTGCGTGTCGGTACCAAGACACGCCGCTTCGGCGTTCGCTTCACGCACGGTCGCGGCCGGTCCCGGTCCCTTGCCCGGCGGTCTAGTTGATCGGGACGTCGAGGATCGATCGGGGCTGCCCGGCGCCGGGGCCGTCGAAATGCCACCATTCGCCCGTATAGGGGGCGATCCCGCCCTTGGCCATGGCGTTGCGCAACACGGCGCGGTTGGTCTCTTGTTGCGACGTCAAGCCCTCGGTGGCGTATGCCTCCGCCAGGGGGGTAAAACTGTCGAAGTCGGTCCCCATATCCACCAGAGCGCCGTCGGCGGCCATGGTCACGTCAACGGAGCGGCCGGCCTCATGGCTGCGGGCATACCCGGTGGGCCGCGCCACCCACGTCGGGTCGGGCACTGCTTCGAACATTTGAACCTGTACCTCGTGCGGGCGGTAACAATCCCAGAAGACCAGTGTCAGCCCCTTGGGTCGCAGTGCCGCGGCGGCTGTCGCCAGCCCCGGAGCCATCGACTCGTGCACCAGGCAGCGGGCATCGGGCGGATACACCGGCACGCCGAGGAAGTTGTCGGCGGTGGCATAGCGCAGGTCCACAATCGCGTCCGGCACCACCGTGCGCACGTCCATCAATCCGGCAGCGGCGGCCGCGGGGCTGACCGGGGGCACGCCGGGCGCGGGGGCGGCGTGCGCCGCCGACGGTAACGCCAGCGCCAGGGCCGCAGTCAGCAGAACGTATCGCATCCCAGCATTGTGCACTCCTGGTGATGAATCCCTGCTGTGCATGCCCCCCGTCGGCGCAGGTTCCCTCAGGCCTGTAACGAATCCGGCCCGCTATCGGATCTAACTGCAAAGGGATCCCATCGGCGCGGAGGTGGAACGTTGGACGGTAAACGCTCGGTCCGAATGACCCTGGGTTCGCTGGGTATCGCGATGGGGGCGCTGTCGGCCCCCTTGGCGGCGGCGGATCCGGCCGTCCCCACAGATCCGGTGGCGCCGGTTGCCGCCGGCCCCGAGGCGTTCCCGGAACGGGCGGTGGCCGACTCGTCGGCGACCGTGGTCTCCGCGGGAGTGCCGCACCTGCCGAGCCCGGAGAACCTTCCGCCGGGTACCACCCAGCTCGCACCGGAGCGACGGACCCTGGGTTACCTTCGTGACGTCTGGCAGGCGGTCCGCACCGAGGACGTGACGATGGGCGACGCCCTGCTGCTGCTGGCCCAGCGGCCGATGAGCTCGGTTGAATCTGGGACGTCACCGCAGCGATCCCAGCGGGTCCCCGCGCCGCCGGACACCAGTCCTGCAGAACCTGAGGCAGCGGTCCTGCCGGAACCCGTGTCTTAGCCGACGGCCCCCAGTCTGACCGCGACTTCGTTGCGGCGGCGGAATGGAATGGTCCAGGGCGGATCGTAGAACCAGCTGAACGGATCAGACTCGGGCGCAACGGAATTGGCCCGCAATATGGCTATCAGCTCGTCAGTTCTGGTGGCGACCGCGCCGGGGCTGGGGATGCCGGAGAACTGCAGAACCGCGACCCGTTCAGCGGGAATGTTGACCAGTCGCACCCGCTCGTCACCGGGGGTGGGCAGGGTGTCCAGTGCGTATTCGGAGGGCATGTAGAAGCGGATCACCCACTCGCCGGCCGTCCCGCGCTGAGTGCCGACGGGCGCCGTCATAGCGATTTTCTCGCCCTGTTGCTGGGCCACCGGTGCGGTCATCGCGATCTTGGTCTTGCTCCTGTTGCCGCCGAAAATATAGCGGGCCAGTCGCCGGAATCCTTCGGTTCGGGCGGCTTCCTCGTCGGCGTCGATAGTGGTCTCCGCCGCGATCCGGGACCCGTAGTTCCTGATCTCGACATCGCCGATCCGCCGTTCCACGGTGAAGGCCGGTTCTTCGGTGCCGTGCCGGATCCCGACGATGGTTCCGGCCGCCTCGGCCGCCTGGCCGAGCACGCCGGTGATCTTGTCGAGCATGTCTAACTCCCTATCTTCGACTATCTCCTTGCAACGCCCGGCGGTCCGGCACTGTTCCATTCCGGGTCCATTCCGGGTCCATTCCCGGGCCGTAATGACGGCTTACCGCGTGAGTCGTGCGTAGCGCGTCCGGTGGAAGTCCGTCGAGCCGAATTCGTATTGCAGGGCCGTGAGTCGCTTGAAATAGTGCCCGACGGCCAGTTCCTCGGTCATCCCCATACCCCCGTGCAACTGCACGGCCTGCTCGCCGATGAACCGGGCCGCGCGTCCGGTGGTGGCCTTGGCCGCCGAGACCGTCCGGGCCCGTACTTCCGGTTCGGCGTCGATGTTCAGACCGGCCAGGTAGGCCGCCGAAACCGCCTGTTCGAGTTCGAGATACATGTCGACCATCCGGTGCTGCAGAACCTGGAAGGCCGCGATCGGTTGACCGAACTGCTGGCGTTGCTTGCAGTAGTCCACGGTCTGGTCGAGCACGGTGCGCATGGCGCCGGCCGCCTCGGCGCACACCGCGGCCGCTCCCTCGTCGCGGGCCCGGGTCAGCGAGAGCCAGCAGTCCCGGGCCAGGAGAGCGTCGGCCGGCAGTCGGAGGCCGTCGAAGATCAGGTCGGCGGCGCGGCGGTCATCGACGGTCCGATAGGCGTGAACGTGCAGGCCGGACGGGGGTGCCTGGGCGTCGAATTCGGTCAGGAAGAGCGACATATCCTGGGCCTGGCCGGTTTCGCTTTCCGTCCGGGCCGCGATCATCAGGTGTGTTGCCAGCGGGGCTGAGCTGACCACGATCTTGGAGCCCGTGATGGACCATCCCGCTGCGTCGGCAACCGCGATGGTGGTCAGGCCATCCCAGTGATCGCCGCTATCGGCCTCGGTGACGGCCAGCGCGACGACGGCCGACCCGTCGGCGATCTTCGCCAGTATCGGGGCAGCGACGCCGGCATCGGCTCGGGCCAGGAGGCCGCCGGCCACCACCACTGTGTCGATGAACGGCTCGATCACCAGCGCGCGGCCGAGTTCCTCGGCGATGACCATCGTCTCGACCGGTCCGCCGCCACTGCCGCCGACGGACTCCGGCAGGGGCGCGCCGAGGATGCCGAGTTCCGCGGCGAAACCCCGCCAGATCGCGGGTTGCCACCCGCTACCCGTCTTGGCGGCTGCACGGCTGGCGTTCAGGTCGTAACGCGCGACCAGGAACCTATTCAGTCCGTCGCGGAGCAGTTCCTGTTCACTGCTGAGATTGAAGTCCATCCCGCCTACAGCCCCAGGGTCGCTTTGGCCAGGATATTGCGCTGAATCTCGTTGCTGCCGGCGTAGATCGACCCGGCCCGGTCATTGAAATACCGCAGCGGCGCCACCGCTTGCCACGGTTCGCCGCTGACGTAGCCGTCGGAGGGCGGGGCGAAATCCGCCACCGGGCCGCCGGGTCTGGTGCCATGGGGCTGGTAAACCCGTCCCCGCGGTCCGGCCGCCGCCATCGCCAGTTCGGTGATGGTCTGGCTGAGTTCGGTCGCCAAGATCTTCAGCATCGACGACGAAGCACCGGGGTTGCGGCCTTCGGCCACGGTTGCCAGCACTCGGTACTCGAGGATCTCCAGCACTTCGGTGCGGATTCGGGCGTCGGCCAGTCTGCCGGCGAAGGCCGGATCATCGATCAGTTTCCCGCCGGCCGGACCCGGTTGACGTTCGGCGGCCCGGGCGACCGACTCGGCCATCACCTGCAGGGCCGGGGACGCCGCCCCACCGCCTCGCTCGAACTCCAGCAGGTACTTGGCCACCGTCCAGCCGTCGTCGATCCGGCCGATGACGCCTGATTTCGGCACCCGCACCCCGTCGAAGAAGATCTGGGTCTGGATCTCTTCGCCGGAGGTCATCACCAGGGGGCGGATCTCGATACCCGGCGAGGTCATCTCGATCAACACGAAGGTGATGCCCTGCTGCTTGCGGCCGGTTCGACCGGTGCGAACCAGGGCGAAGATCCAGTTCGCCTCCATCGCGTGGGTGGTCCAGATCTTGCTGCCCGTGCACACCAGGTGATCACCGTCGTCGATCGCCGCCATCGACAGCGCAGCGAGGTCCGACCCGGCTTCCGGTTCGGAGTAGCCCTGGCAGAAGAACACTTCGCCGGTCAGGATGCGGGGCAGGAAGTAGTCCTTCTGCTCGGGGGTGCCGAAAGCGATGATGGCGTGGGCAACCATCAGAAGTCCCATCGGGGACAAGGTGGGCGCACCGGCGAGGGTGGTCTCCCGGCCGAAGATGTAGTGCTGGGTCAGGGTCCAGTCGCAGCCGCCGTATTCCACCGGCCATGCCGGGGCCGCCCACCCGCGCTCATGCAGAATCGCCTGCCAGGCCATGCTGGCGGCATGGTCGGCGTAGACGCTGGTCATCAGCCTGCCCGCTTGTTGCAGGTCGGAGGTGAGCTTGTCCGCCAGAAAGGCCCGCACCTCGTCGCGAAACTCGAGATCCTCGCTCGACCAGGTCAGGTCCATCCGATGCCCCCTGTTCTGTTTACCCCTGCACACCCCTGCATACCGGTGTGTCCGGAACGCTAGCCGTTGCCGCCGACGAACGGATCGGGGCGGGACATGTTTGGACATGTCTGGACATGTCTGGACATGTCTGGTCATGTTTGGAAACCCGTCGCCGGGGGAACAGGGGGTTTCGGACGCACGGGCGTCACCACGGACCTGATTCGGAGAGGCCCGGTCCCTGCACAGGGGCCGGGTCTTTCGGCCCTTTGGGCGCGGGTCGGAGGTATTCGCCCTCCCGTTCGGCGGTTGCGCCCATAAACTGCGGTCCTGAGCTGCGACGGTTCCCTGCCGAGTCCCACCGGACGGCGGAGGTGCGAACACGTGCGCCGTCCAGTTTTCAGGGGATCAGCTGAGGAGGAGGCCCGATGCCGGTGTGGCGCCTGCGCGATTACCACGACGAGGACCTCGACCAGGCGATCGGCGTGTGGGATGAGAGTCGCGGGCCCGGTGCGGCCGAACCGGTTTTCAGCGTGGCCGAGGTGATGGCCGCCGCCCGCGCGGGCGAGTCGGCGGTGGTGGCTGAGGTGGGTGACGAGGTGGTGGGCATGGCGGTGGCCCAGACCCAGGGTGAGCGCGCCTGGATCCTGCTGCTGGCCATTGCGGCCCGATGGCGTGGCCGCGGGGTGGGCTCAGCG
>CAZGPT010000032.1:21353-24125 GCA_964527015.1 uncultured Mycobacterium sp.
TTCGTCGAGTTGTTCCCGTCCAGGCTGGCCGCGACCGGAACCGGTGGCCTCGCGGCTTCGCTGCGCGAGGCCTTCGCTGACCTGGCCGAGCTCGATGAACTGGTGTTGTTCATCGACGAGGTGGAGGAGATCGCCACCGCGCGGGCCGGGGCTTCGACCGCCGAACTCGGGGTGACCAACGAGTTGCTGAAGTTGATTCCGGCGTTCCGGCAGCACGACAGCAGGCTGCTGGTGTGCGCTACCAACGCCGTGCACTCGCTGGACTCGGCTTTTCTGCGGCCGGGACGTTTCGACTACGTGATACCGGTGGGCCCGCCGGATCAACCTGCTCGCCGGGCGGTCTGGGAGCGTTATCTCGGGACGGCGAACGCCGGTATCGATGTCGACCGGCTGGTCACCGCATCGGAGTTGTTCACTCCGGCCGATATCGAATTCGCCGCCCGCAAGGGTGCGCAGGCCGCTTTCGAGCGGGAGATGCGTGACGGCGGCGGCAAGCCGGCGGTGACGGAGGATTACCTCGTGGCAATCGGCGAAATCCGGCCGACGCTGACATCGGGAATGCTGGCCGAGTTCGAACGGGGCAAGGAACAGTTCGCACGTTTGTAGTTGCGAATCCGTATACCTGAATGGCGGTAGTGATAGAAAGTTACCCATGGCCGAACCCGATGTTCGCGGATGGACCTTCCTGACCAACCACGCGCATGTGCTGCTGTGTCTGGCCCGCGGCGAGTCGCTGACCGCCCGCGAGCTGGGTCTGCGGATCGGGATCACCGAACGTGCCGTCCAGGTGATCCTGGCGGATCTGACCAACGGCCGCTACCTGACCAAGCGGAAGCAGGGGCGTCGCAACCTCTACAAGGTGAACAACAGGGGGCGGCTGCGTCATCCGCTCGAAGCGCATCACACCATCGGGGAGTTGATCACCGCCCTGGAGTAGCCCCGCGGCCGGACGCCGGGCAGCGGTCGGGCCCGCTGTCGAAAGTCTGCCCACTCCGTCCGAACTGAGGAGACACCCGTGCCGATCGCACTGACCGACGACCATCGCGAACTCGGCGATGTCGCCCGCTCGTTCCTGGCGTCGCAGAAAGCCCGCCAGTCGGCCCGCGACCTGCTCGATACCGACGAGCAGGCCAGTCCACCCTTCTGGCAGGAATTGGCCGGGCTGGGATGGCTCGGACTCCATATCGACGAGGTCTACGGAGGTTCCGGCTTCGGGTTGGCCGAATTGGTGGTGGTCATCGACGAACTCGGCCGGGCGGTCGCGCCGGGACCGTTCGTGCCGACCGTGGTGGTGTCCTCGGTACTGGCAGACCTGGGAACCGAGGAGCAGAGGGCCCGGCTGCTGCCGGGACTGATCGACGGATCACGCACCGCGGCAATCGGATTCGGGGCAGGCCTGGAAATTTCCGACGGGCGCATATCTGGTGCCGCGGGCGTGGTGCTGGGCGCGGACACTGCCGAGGTGCTGCTGTTGGCGGCCGGGGAAGACATGGTGCTGGTGGAATGCGGGGCCGCCGGCGTCTCGGTGCAGGTGCCGGGCAGCCTGGACCGCACCCGCCGCTCCGGGCGCGTCACGCTGGCCGATGTCGCCTGCGACGACAACCTGCTGCCGGGTGCGCGGGCTGGCGCACTGGCGCGCGCTCGCACCCTGTTCGCCGCCGAAGCGGTCGGTGGCGCCTCGGACTGCGTCGAATCGGCGGTCGAATATGCGAAGGTGCGCGAGCAGTTCGGCCGGACCATCGCCACCTTCCAGGCGGTCAAGCACCACTGCGCCGACATGCTGGTCGCCGCCGAGTCCGCGGTCGCCGGCGTCTGGGACGCGGCTCGCGCGGCGGATGAGCGCGGGCAGGCCGGCGAGGAACCATTCCTGCTGGCCGCCTCGGCTGCCGCGGCGCTGGCGCTGCCGGCCTATGTCCGCAACGCCGAGCTCAACATCCAGGTGCACGGCGGCATCGGCTTCACCTGGGAACACGATGCCCACCTGCATCTGCGCCGGGCGCTGACGGTCAACGCGATACTCGGCGGTGACGGGCCGGCCACCGACGTCTTCGATCTGACCGCACGGGGTATCGCCCGCAACGGCAGCCTCGACCTGCCGCCGGAGGCCGAGGGGCTGCGCGAGGAGATCGGGGCCGAGGCGCGGCGGATCGCCGCGCTGGAGGCCGACGCCCAACTCGATGCGCTGATCGCCACCGGCTACGTCATGCCGCACTGGCCCCGGCCCTGGGGCCGCGCCGCCGGGGCGGTCGAGCAACTGCTGACCGACGAGGAGTTCTCCGCCGCCGGGGTCGCGCGACCGGACTACGGCATCACCGGATGGGTGATCCTCACCCTCATCCAGCATGGAACCCCGTCTCAGATCGAGCGGTTCGTGGAGAAGGCCCTGCACAAGGACGAGATTTGGTGCCAGCTGTTCTCCGAGCCGTCAGCCGGGTCGGACGCCGCTGCCGTCAAGACCCGGGCCACCCGGGTCGACGGTGGTTGGACGATCAGCGGCCAGAAGGTCTGGACCAGCGGCGCCCACTACGCCCGCCGGGGTCTGGCGACCGTGCGAACCGACTTCGACGTGCCCAAACACGCCGGCATCACGATGGTGATCATCGACATGAAGGCCCCCGGAGTGGAAGTGCGTCCGCTGCGCCAGATCACCGGTGGCTCGGAGTTCAACGAGGTGTTCTTCAACGACGTCTTCATCCCGGACGAGGATGTGGTCGGTGAGCCCAACGCCGGCTGGACCGTCGCCCGCGCCACGCTGGGCAATGAGCGGGTGAG
>CAZGPT010000033.1:0-24078 GCA_964527015.1 uncultured Mycobacterium sp.
CCCAGTTGTGCGTGCCGTTGTCCGGGAAGTTGAACACACCGTTCTTGCCGCCCGCCGCCAGGTAGTTGTCCTTGAACGTGCGGTTGGTGCGGATCGTCAGGCCCTCCAGGAAGGTGGCCGGCACATCGCCGCCGCCGAGCTCGTTGGGCTGACCGTTACCGCAGTAGATCCAGATCCGGGTGTTGTTGGCCACCAGACGTGGAATCTGCTCCATCGGATCGTTACGCGTCCAGGCCGGGTCGCTGGACGGACCCCACATGTCGTCGGATTCGTAGCCGCCCGCATCGCCCATCGAGAGATTGATCAGACCCGGCCACCAGCCCTCGGAGGGGTTGAGGAAGCCCGACATCGATCCGGCGTAGATGTACTGCTGCGGGTGCCAGACGGCCAGCGTCAGCGAGGCCGAGCCGGCCATCGACAGACCGATCGCCGCGCTGCCGGTCGGCTTCACCTGACGGTTGGCCGCGAGCCACGCCGGGGCCTCCTGGGTGAGGAAGGTCTCCCACTTGTACGTGGAACATCCGTCGTTACCGCAGGCGGGCTTGTACCAGTCCGCGTAGAAGCTGGACTGGCCGCCCACCGGCATGGAGACCGACAGGCCTGATTGGTAGTACCACTCGAACGCCTGGGTGTTGATATCCCAGCCGTTGAAGTCGTTCTGGGCGCGTAGTCCGTCGAGCAGCCAGACATTGGGCGAATTCTCGCCGCCGCTCTGGAACTGAACCCGAATGGACTTACCCATGGAGGCAGACGGCACGTCGAGGTACTCGACGGGCAGGCCGGGGCGCGAGAAGGCACCCGCGGTGGCGGAGCCGCCGGCCAGACCCACCAGGCCCGGCGTAGCAGCAGCGGCGACGGCCGCCACTGCGAAACGGCGCGACCAGCCACGCACCTTCTCGGACACAGACTTCACCAATCCACCCCAGCTTTCTTTTGATTGCGGCATATCGGATGCAATTCGGATGCAACGATGAGTAAAACACGCTGCCGACGCCTTACGAAATCCATACTCTGACATCAGGCCGTGCTCGCTTGATGTTACCGCCGCGGGCAAGTCCCGAACGTACCACCGTTTTTCCGGCCACCGAACCTCGGGAGGGGCTGTGGAATCTTTCGTCCACCTGCGCAAAGGCACCACTCCCCGCCGTTTGCACGCGGATCTCGCCGGACTCAAGGATGACGAACTCGGCCGTGGCGGTTTCACCGGACGCACCGCGAATTTCTTCCGGCGACACGACCCGACCGATTTCCGCGCGGCGGGCCCACTGCGCCCCGTCGACGTCCTCGCCCACACCCTCCAACCCGGTGACGCCCAGGATCCGGCCGGATCCCCCGTGCTGCTGTTCTCCAACCCCGACTGTCGGATCTTTCTGAGCCGGCGCGCCCAGGCGATGCCCTGGCATGTCCGCTATGCCGACGGGGACCTGCTGTGCTTCGTCCATCGGGGCGAGGGGCGACTGGAGACCGAGTTCGGCCCCCTGGACTACCGCACCGGCGACTGGATCTACCTGCCCAAGGGCTGCACCTGGCGGCAACTGCCCGACACTGAGAGCACCTGGCTGATGATTGAGGCCGCCGACGAGTTCCGCACTCCCCCGCCGGGGCCGCTGGGACGGCACTGGCCGTTCGACCCCGCGCAGGTGGTGATACCCGACCCGGCACCGCTTGAGGACGACGGACGCGACGAGTACGAGGTGCGCCTGTTCCACCGACCCGCTGGCACCGCTGAGGGCGCCGAGACGACATCGCTGTTCTACAAACACCACCCGATCGACGTCGAAGGCTGGCGCGGCGACAACTTCGCCTTCACCTTCAATATCGACGACTACCACGTCATCACTTCCGACAGCGTGCATCTGCCCGCCATGGCACATCTGTTCATGCAGGCCACCGGGGTTTACGTATGCAATTTCCTGCCCAAGCCCGCCGAGATGGTGCCGGGTACCGAACGCACGCCCTGGTACCACCGCAACGTCGACTTCGATGAGGTCGCCTTTTTCCACGGCGGTTCGCTCTACGGCATCCCGATGCCGCCCGGATTGATCAGCCATGCACCGCAGGGTGTGCACCACGGCGCCCCGGAGAAGGCCCGCGAGCGGGCCCGCCGAAAGTTCGACGACTACAACTCGGTGGACTGGAAAGTCATCGCGGTGGACACCCGGCAACGGCTGGTCCCATCGCCGGCGGTTCTCGCGGCCGACCTGGGTCAGCACGGATGACCTACGAGCGGATCCCGTATCTGGTCGCCTATCGCAACGATTCGGGGATCCGCGACGTCTACGGTGGTCTGGCCGAGGTTGTGCTCCTGGAGTGTCACCTGCTCAAACCGGCGCCGGCCAGCGACACCGTGCTGGTGTTCATGCACCCATCCGCCGCCGGCGGCGCATACCTCCCCATGGTTACCGCGCTGGCTCGGGCCGGCCACCATGTCATCTACGCCGGCAGCCGATTCCGCGGCAGCGACACCGCTCTGCTGATGGAGAAGGTGGTCCACGACCTCGGCGAGGTGATCGCCGACGCGCGCGACCGGCTTGGCTATCGGCGGGTGGTACTGGCCGGCTGGAGCGGCGGCGGGTCGCTGTCGCTGTACTACCAGCAACAGGCCCAGCGTCCCACCGTGACGGCCGGCCCCTCCGGCGACGGCCCCGACCTCACCGCCCTCAGCCTGGCCCCGGCCGACGGGGTCATGCTGCTGGCCGCGCACATCAGTCGCCACGGCACCCTGACCGAATGGCTCGACGCGTCCATCCTCGACGAGTCCGACCCGTCCAACCGCGACCCCGAGCTCGACCTATACAACCCGGACAACCCCAACCAGCCGCCGTACGCCGATGAGTTCCTGGAGCGGTACCGAAAGGCGCAGGTCGACCGCAACCGCCGGATCACCGCATGGGTCAGGGAGGAACTCGCCGGCCTGGTGGCGGCGGGCCGTGCGGACGAGGAGAAGTGCTTCGTCGTGCACGGCACCATGGCCGACCCGCGCTGGCTGGATCCGGCGGTGGACCCCAACGACCGCACACCGGGCACCTGTTATCTCGGTGACCCGCGGGTGGTGAACAACTCCCCGATCGGGCTGGCCCGGTTCTGTTCGTTGCGCAGTTGGCTGTCGCAATGGAGCTATGACGACGCACTCGGCGACGGAGAGGTTTGCGGCCGCGATATCGCGGTGCCCACCCTGGTCATCGGCAACCTCGCCGACGACGCCTGTACCCCCAGCCACACCCGGCGGCTGTTCGAGGCCATCGGGCATCCGGACAAGGAGATGAACGAGATCGCGCACGCCAACCACTACTACTCCGGACCCGACCAGCGCGAGCCCCTGGCGCGAGCAGTCGGCATCATCACCGACTGGCTCGACCGACGGAGTTTTTCCGGGGTGACACCGTGAGTGCACCCGGCGCGCTCGACGGAATCCGGGTCATCGAGGTCGGCACGCTGATCTCCGGGCCGTTCGCCGGTCGGCTCCTGGGCGATATGGGTGCCGAGGTCATCAAGATTGAGCCCCCCGGCGCCCCGGACCCACTACGCACCTGGGGCCAGGCGGAGGTCGAGGGCCACCATTTCTTCTGGACCGTGCATGCGCGCAACAAGAGGTGCGTCACCCTCAACCTGCGCGAGCCACGCGGACGCGATGTGTTCCTGGACCTCGCCGAGCGTTCTGACATCATCGTGGAGAACTTCCGGCCCGGCACCCTGGAACGCTGGAATCTCGGCTATGAGGTTCTGCGACAACGCAATCCGGGCATCATCCTGGTGCGGGTGTCCGGCTACGGCCAGACCGGCCCGGACGCCGGTAAGGCGGGCTACGCCTCGGTGGCCGAAGCGGCATCGGGGCTGCGGCATATGAACGGATTCCCGGGCGGGCCGCCGCCCAGGCTGGCGTTATCCCTCGGCGACTCCCTCGCCGGGATGTTCGCCGCCCAGGGCGCGCTGGCCGCGCTGTACCGGCGCACCGTCACCGGGCAGGGCCAGGTGGTCGACACCGCGCTGACCGAGGCCTGCCTGGCCGTACAGGAGTCCACCATCCCCGACTACGACGCCGGCGGTGTGGTGCGGGGGCCGTCCGGGACCCGACTGGAGGGGATCGCCCCATCCAATATCTATCGGAGCGCCGACGGCAGCTGGGTGGTGATCGCAGCCAATCAGGACACCGTGTTCCGCCGGTTGTGCGAAGCGATGGACCGTCCCGAACTCGCGACCGACCCGCTGTTCGCCGACCACGCGGCACGCGGCCGCAACCAGGACGAGTTGGACGCCCTCATCGCGGACTGGGCCGCCCACCGGCAACCGCACGACATCATCGAAACCCTCAGCGCTGCAGGGGTGATCGCCGGACCGATCAACACCGTCGCCGAGGTGGTGGCCGACCCGCAGTTCCGCGCCCGCGGCATGCTCGTCGAGCACTATGACGAGGGTGCCCGCCGAACAGTGCTCGGCCCCGGCGTCGTCCCGGTGCTGACGGCCACACCCGGAGGGGTACGCCACGCCGGCCCGGCCCGCCCGGGACAGCACAACAACGAGATTTACGGTGAACTGCTGGGGCTCAGCCCCGACGATATCGCCGAACTCACCAGACAAGGAGTCCTATGACCGCCCATGTCACCATCCGTGAGGTCGCCCTGCGCGATGGCCTGCAGATCGAAGCGCCGATTCCGTTGTCGGCCAAGCTCGAGCTGCTTGCAGCCATCGCCGCCAGCGGCGTGCGGGAAGTCGAGGCCACCGCATTCGTGTCACCGTCGAAGGTGCCGGCACTGGCCGATGCACCCGAACTGGCTGCCGCACTGGCTGATTACCCGGACATCACCTTCTCCGCCCTGGTGGCCAGCCCGAATGGGGTGCGCCGCGCCATCGCCGCCGGCTTCCGGTCGGTCGAGTACGTGGTGTCGGCCACCGACGGCCACAGCCAGGCCAACGTCGGGCGCAGCAGCGCGCAGGCCTGCGCGCAGATCGGCGAGATCACCGCCATCGCCCACGATGCCGGCGTCGACGTGGAAGTCATCATCTCGACCTCTTGGGACTGTCCCTTCGACGGCCCGACCCCGCCGGAGCGCGTGCTCGACGTCGTCGACGCGGCCTGCGAGCACAGCGCCGACCGGATCGCCATCGCCGACACCATCGGCACCGCCACCCCCGGCCGGGTCACCGAACTGGTGGGCTTGGTGTCCCCGCGTATCGGCGACCGGCCACTAGGGGCGCACTTCCACAACACCCGCGGATCCGGGCTGGCCAGCGCCTGGGCCGCCGTCACTGCCGGGGTCAGCCGGCTGGACTCCTCCGTCGGCGGACTGGGTGGATGCCCGTTCGCGCCGGGAGCCAGCGGCAATATCGCCACCGAGGATCTGGTGTACCTGTTGCGCGACAGCGGTGTCAGCGTGGATATCGACCTCGCCGCGGCTATCGAAGCAGCCTGCGTCGCCCAAGAGTTGGTGGGCCATCCGCTAACCAGCGCGCTGCTGCGGGCCGGGGACCGGAGTTCGGGCTAGGGAGCACACGACCCCGAGGAGACTCCAATGGATTTCGCACTGCCCGAACACCTGCCGCCGCTGCTGGCCGAGATGGATGCCTTCATCGACGCCGAGATCACGCCGCTGGAACGCGAAAACATCCAGTACTTCGATCGTCGCCGGGAGTTCGCCCGTACCGACTTGGACAACGGCGGGGTGCCCCGCCGCGAGTGGGAGGACCTGCTCGACGAGATGCGCCGCCGCGCCGATGCCGCCGGCTGGTTGCGCTACGGCCTACCCTCGAAATTCGGCGGCCGCGACGGCAGCAATCTCGATATGGCCGTCATCCGGGAACACCTTGCACACCGCGGCCTCGGACTGCACAACGACCTGCAGGACGAGTCGTCGATCGTCGGCAACTTCCCCCAGGTCATCATGATGGACCACTTCGGCACCGAGGGGCAGAAATCGGAGTGGATCGAGGCCATGTTCACCGGTAGCAGGTCGATGGCCTTCGGTCTGACCGAACCGGATCACGGCAGCGACGCCACCTGGTTAGAGACCACCGCGGTGCGCGATGGCGAGACCTGGGTGATCAACGGCTCCAAACGCTGGAACACCGGTGTGCACCGGGCAACCCACGACCTGGTGTTCGCCCGCACCTCCGGCAAGCCCGGGCAGGCACGGGGCATCACCGCCTTCCTCGTGCCCTGCGACGCCGACGGTTTCACGGTGCCCTACTACTGGTGGACCTTCAACATGCCCAGCGACCACGGCGAGGTGGAACTGCGCGATGTGCGGATCCCCGCGGATGCGGTACTCGGCGACGTGGATCGCGGGCTCGAGGTAGCCCAGACGTTTCTGCACGAGAACCGGATCCGGCAGGCGGCAAGCAGTCTCGGTGCTGCGCAGTACTGCATCGACCGCGCCGTCGACTACGCCAACCAACGGGTCACCTTCGGTAAACCGCTGGCGGTCAACCAGGCCGTGCAGTGGCCGCTGGTCGAATTACAGACCGAGGCTCAGATGGTGCGACTGCTGGTGTATTACGCAGCCTGGGAATTGGACCGCAACCATCACCTGGAGGTCTCCGACAAGGTGTCGATGGCCAACTACCGCGCCAACCGCCTGGTGTGCGAGGCCGCCGACAGGGCCATGCAGATCCACGGGGGTGTCGGCTACAGCCGGCACGAGCCGTTCGAACACATCTACCGCCACCACCGCCGCTACCGGATCACCGAGGGCGCGGAGGAGATTCAGATGCGCCGGGTTGCGCAGCGGATGTTCAAGTTCGGTCGCACGTGAAAGCCGAACTGGAAGATTTCCTACGGCCCTTGATCGGAGAGGACATCACGGTCGAGAACCTTCGCCTGCTGACCGGCGGAGCCAGCCGAAATACCTACGCCTTCGAGGCGGTAACCGATCGGCAGCACTGGGCCCTGATTCTGCGCACCGCTCCCGCCGATGAACAGGGACGCTTCGCGGACATGGAACTGGAGGCGGCCGCACAGGCGGCCGCCGCCACTGCTGGCGCTCCGGTCCCCGATGTCCTCATCGCCTCCAATTCTCCTGCACCGCTGGGTAATGCCTTCCTGATCTGCGATGAGATCGCCGGCGAGACCATTGTCCGGAAAATCCAGCGCCGACTCGACGACCCGGGACGTCGGCGGCTGCTCACCCAGTGCGCGGAAGCGCTGGCCGCCATCCACCGGGCCCGAACCGACCTGGCCGGGCTGGCGCCGCAGGACCAGCTTGCCGAGTGGCGTCAGCGGGTCGACGCCGTCGGCGACACCACTGCCACCTTCGAATGGGCATTCCGCTGGCTGGCCGCCCACCGGCCGGCGCCCTCTCCGCACCGGTTGGTCCATGGCGACTTCCGGATGGGCAACCTCATCGTCGACGGTTGCACGCTGGCAGCCGTGCTCGATTGGGAGCTGGTCCACATCGGCGAGATCTACGAGGACCTCGCCTGGTTCTGCATACGGGCGTGGCGCTTCGGCGCCCCAGCGGAGTCGGCGGCCGGTGGGCTGGGCACCGTCGAGGAGTTCGTCGCAGCCTACGAACGGGCAGGCGGCCATACCGTCGACCGCGACGCCCTGCACTGGTGGCTGGTACTGGCCACCCTCAAATGGGGGGTGATCTGCCGGGTCCAGGCCGAGCGGCACCTGTCCGGCGAGACCAGGTCGGTAGAGCTGGCGACCATAGGCCGACGGGTCTGCGAGAACGAATGGGACATCCTCGACCTTCTGGAGGGCGTCCGGTGAGGGCGCTGAACGGGCGGCCCACCGCCGCCGAGTTGGTGGCGGCGGTCGCAGAGTTCCTGGAAGGCGAAGTCCGGTCCGCGACCGTCGGCGCGGTCAACTTCCATGCCCTGGTGGCCGCCAACGCGTTGCGAATCGTCGAACGCGAACTCCTCGACAAAACATCCGCCAGGCCGCCCGAGGCCCTGGCTGCGCTCGGCTACGCCGACGAGGACGAGCTCGCCGCGGCGATCCGCACCGGCACCTTCGACGGGCGTGACGCCGATCTGCTGCCCTGCCTGCGAGCGCTGGTCAGCCACCGCTTGGCGCTAGCTCATCCCGGATACGGGGACGATTCCTCGTCCCGGTAGCCCTGACCGCAGATCCGCGAATCGGGATTCACCACCTCTGCTGATGGGCGAGGATTGAGCAGCGATGACATGTTGCATTGTGGGCCTGCTGATCCTCACGGTGGTCTCCCGGCTGCGGCGGGTGCTCGGCCGCTCCGGGGAAACCGCCGTGCTGTTCGCGCCCGTCGCCCGACGCCCCGCCCCGGGACAGACGGCGGCGCGGCCCCACCACCCGCCGACCCCGAGACCACACCGCCGAGAGACCGCCGTCGTGTTCCGGTACGCATCCCTGGGCATCACCCTCTGTCTTATGGCCGCCCCGGCACTGGTGTGGATGGGGCTGTTGGAGAACACCGGCACAGCCGGACAGTGGCTGTTGCGCAGTGCCTGCTACCTGGTGCTGGCCATCCTCGTGGCCTGGCTGAGCCGCACGGCGACAGTTCTGCGGGCCCCTCCGGGCGCCGGCACCTTACTGGTGATCGTCGGGGTGATGATCTTCGAATTGGGCATGGCCGATATGCACCTATTCCGGGTTCTGGACACCGGAAAGGGAAACCTGTTCGCGGACATGGCTTTCCATAGCGTCGGGCCGGTCGTGACAATGCTCGGCGGGCTACTGTCGCTCTACGGTGAAGCCGGGCGCACCACCACTTCGCGGCGGTCGTCGAGGTCGACGGAGACCCGCGCACGCCCGCCGGCGTCGGCAGTGACGGTCTCCTCCAGCCCGCCGATGACCACATAATCCTGCCGCGGCGCGAGCCGGTGCACCGCGAGTGTCGTTCGCCCACCGTCGTTTCCGGGCCGCAGCACCAGATCCAGCGCACGCCCGTCGGTCACCGCTCGGGCCACCAGCACGTCCGGATAGGCAGCCTGAGCCAGCACCGGCCCGGCCTTCCACTGCGCGGGTACCTTGCCGGCCAGCAGATCCGCCATCGAGTTCTCCGAGGTGAACCGCGCCAGAACGTGGCCGGCGTTTCCCCAGCTGGAAATGCCGCTATAGGCTCGCGCCCCGTCCTTGCGGACTGTCTGGTAGCGCTTGTCCAGCGACATCTCCAACGCGTCCGCCATCTCGTTGTCGCCGTGCTCCTTTGCTGAGGCCATCACCGAGACCCTGCTCATCCCGGTCCCGCGGCTGTAGTTGCCCGGATCCAGCGTCTCCCAGCTGGTGGCGTCGATCTCGACATCGTCGTCGGTGATGCGGACCAGCTTCTCCCGTAGGTTCTCCCAGGTTCTGGTGGCCTGCTCGGGCATGGCGAAGTTCAGCCAGTACGACATGACCCCGTCGTTGCCCACCGACGGGCCCATGAAGAACTTCAACGGGCCGCGCGCCGCCATGAACCGATTGTCCTGGTTCAGGTACTTGTGCTCGCGAAAGGCTTGCGCCATCTGTTCGGTGCGTTCATTGCCGAAGCCGGTTCGGTGCAGCCGGTCGTGCATCAGCAGCGCCGACAGGGCGAACGCGTTGCACATCGGATAGATCAGCCGCGGCTCGCACGGGTAGAGGGGTCCGTGACTGCTGATATCCATGTTGTGCACGATCGCCTGGCACAACGAATCGAACTCGTAGACATAGGCGGTATCCTCGTTCCACCGCAGCGTCAGTGCCCCCGGCTCGGAAAACCGACGGTCGTTGAGGGTCTCGAACAGGCCCAGCATCACCCCGAAGAACCCGGTGTACATGACATTGGCGAACACGATCGGGTCCGGGTTCCAGCGCTGGTAGCCGACCAGACATTCGTGCGCCCAGTAGCCCCACACCCGTTTGTCGCGCATCTTCTCGATGGTGTTGGCCTGCGCCTCGGTCAGGTAGCCGGTGAATGCCGGGGCGTAGTTGTACTGGGCCTGGGCCAGCGCGTAGCAGGTGTAGTTGAGTTGGTAGCGCAACGCCGACAGCAGGTACTGCTCGATATGGGAGAAACCGTCGAATCGGTCCAGCGGTTGCAGCGACAGGTCCAGCAGATACCGCTGCAGTTCCAGATCGTTCGGGGTGAGTTCGGCGACCGGGCGCTGCCCGGCCTCCAGATAGTGCTCCGCCGTCGACATCGAACGCTCCTTGCTTCCCCCGTCTCGCCCGCCCGTCTCGCCCGCCGTGCAGAAGATCCTGTCACCAACTGCGGCGGACCGGAGCGGGATCGTCAAGGTGGCTCAAAGGCAGGCGAACTCGGGCTAGCCTCGTCCCATGTGTGTCGCCAGCCGATTCGCTGACTGTCCGGTGGCCTTCTAGCGATGTCGCGCCCCGGATCGCCGCTGCGGATTCTCAACTACAGCAGCAATACGCACACCCGCGAACAGGTCCGGCTGGCTCTGGGCACCCGCCTCCGCCCCGATCTTCCGGAAGTGACCTACACCGACGTCGCGACCGCCCCGATGGTCATCACCCTGATGGACGCCGGCGGGTTCGATCTGGTCATTCTGGACGGTGAAGCCGCCCCGTTCGGCGGGATGGGAATCGCCAAGCAACTCAAGGACGAGATCGACGACTGCCCGCCGATCCTGGTCCTGACCGGCCGCGCCGACGACGCCTGGCTGGCCAACTGGTCGCGGGCAGAGGCCGCGGTCCCGCACCCGATCGACCCGATCCGGCTGGGCGAGGCGGTCGTGAGGCTGTTGCGGTCTCCGATTCGGTAGGCCCCCGCTAGGCTGTGCCTGAGATCACAGAAAGTGCATGAACGAGGAGTGGGACACCCGTGGGCATCTACACACCGATCCTCGTATTGGGGGGAATCGCGACGTTGTTCGCGGTGGTGTCGGTGGTGACCGCACTCGCCATCGGCCCGCGCCGTTACAACCGCGCCAAACTCGCCGCCTACGAATGCGGAATAGAGCCGGTGGTCACCGACCCGGTGGGCCAGCGATTCCCGATCAAGTACTACCTGACCGCCATGTTGTTCATCGTCTTCGACATCGAGATCGTCTTCCTGTATCCCTGGGCGGTGTCGTTCGATCAGCTCGGCACCTTCGCGATGGTCGAGATGGCGATCTTCATGGCGACTGTGTTCGTCGCCTACGCCTACGTCTGGCGCCGGGGAGGCCTCGAATGGGATTAGAGGAACAGCTACCGGGCGGCATCCTGCTCTCGACGGTGGAGAAGGTGGCCGGTTTCGTCCGCAAGGGTTCGCTGTGGCCGGCGACCTTCGGATTGGCCTGCTGTGCAATCGAGATGATGGCCACCGCCGGGCCGCGGTTCGATATCGCCCGGTTCGGGATGGAACGTTTCTCGGCCACCCCGCGGCAGGCCGACCTGATGATCGTCGCCGGCCGGGTGAGCCAGAAGATGGCCCCGGTGCTGCGGCAGGTCTATGACCAGATGGCCGAACCCAAGTGGGTGCTGGCCATGGGTGTGTGCGCCTCCAGTGGCGGGATGTTCAACAACTACGCGGTGGTCCAGGGCGTGGACCATATCGTCCCGGTCGACATCTATCTGCCCGGCTGCCCACCCCGGCCGGAGATGCTGCTCAACGCGATCCTGGCACTGCACGCCAAGATCGCCGAGATGCCGATGGGCGTTCACCGGACCGAGGCGGTGGCCGCCGCAGAAGCGGCCGCCCTCGCCGCGCGGCCGACCATCGAGTTGAAAGGGCTGCTGCGGTGAGCCCCACCGAACCCGACGACCACGGCCCGGAGGTGATCGGCGTGCGTCGCGGGATGTTCGGCATCGACGGCTCCGGGGACACCTCGGGTTATGGCCGGTTGGTCCGTCCGGTGACGCTACCGGGCAGCACCCCACGCCCGTATGGCGGCTATTTCGACGAAGTCATCGATCGCCTCGCCGAGGTTCTCGGCGCCGGGACATTCGAGTCCGCCGTCGAACGTATCGTCGTCCACCGTGACCAGATGACGTGCGAGGTCCACCGCGAACATCTGCCGACCGTAGCCGCGGCGTTACGCGACGACGCGGCACTGCGCTTCGAATTGTGTTGCGGTGTATCGGGTGTGCACTATCCCGACGACACCGGCCGTGAACTGCACGCGTTCTATCCGCTGATGTCCATCACCCACAATCGCCGGATCAACCTCGAGGTGGCCTGTCCGGACGACGATCCGCATATCCCGTCGCTGTTCGCGGTGTATCCGACCTGCGATTGGCACGAACGCGAAACCTACGACTTCTTCGGCATCGTCTTCGACGGCCACCCCGGTCTGACCCGCATCCAGATGCCCGACGACTGGGTGGGCCACCCACAACGCAAGGACTACCCGCTGGGCGGAGTGCCGGTCGAATACCACGGTGCCCAGATCCCGCCACCGGACCAACGCAGGTCGTACCACTGATGAGCGATGAGGACCAGATGGTCGATCCCGTCGTAGTCCTGGGCGGTCAGGACTGGGAGGAAATCGTCGCCGCCGCCCGTGACGGTGCGGCCGGCGAGCGCATCGTGGTCAACATGGGACCGCAGCATCCATCCACCCACGGGGTGTTACGACTGATCCTGGAACTCGAGGGCGAGACGGTCACCGAAGCACGCTGCGGTATCGGCTACCTGCACACCGGCATCGAGAAGAATCTGGAATACCGAAACTGGGCCCAGGGCGTCACATTCGTGACGCGGATGGACTACCTGTCGCCGTTCTTCAACGAGACCGCCTACTGCCTCGGCGTGGAACGGCTGCTCGGTATCACCGATGACATTCCCGAGCGCGCCTCGGTGATCCGGGTGATGCTCATGGAACTCAACCGGATTTCGTCCCATCTGGTGGCACTCGCCACCGGCGGGATGGAACTGGGCGCCATGACGCCGATGTTCTTCGGCTTCCGGGAACGCGAGCTGATCCTGTCGGTCTTCGAGGCGATCACCGGCTTGCGGATGAACAACGCCTACGTCAGACCCGGCGGCGTCGCCGCCGACCTCCCCGAGGACGGGCCGGCGCAGATCCGCGAACTGCTCAAGGTGCTGCCCGGGCGGCTACGCGAAATGGCCGATCTGCTCACCGAGAGCTACGTCTGGAAGGCCCGCACCCAGGGGGTGGGCTACCTGGACCTGACCGGCTGCATGGCACTCGGTATCACCGGACCGGTGTTGCGATCCACCGGCCTGCCCCATGACCTGCGCAAGTCCCAACCGTATTGCGGTTACCAGACATACGATTTCGATGTCATCACCGACGACGGTGCGGACTGTTACGGCCGCTACCTGATCCGGGTCGGTGAGATGCACGAGTCGTGCAAGATCGTCGAACAGTGCCTGCAGCGTCTGGAGCCGGGTCCGGTGATGATCGCCGACCGCAAGCTGGCCTGGCCTGCCGACCTGCAGCTCGGGCCGGACGGACTGGGGAACTCCCCGGCCCACATCGCCCGGATCATGGGCACCTCGATGGAGGGGCTGATTCACCACTTCAAACTCGTCACCGAGGGGTTCCGGGTGCCGGCCGGACAGGTCTACAGCGCGGTGGAATCTCCGCGCGGCGAGCTCGGGGTGCATATGGTCTCCGACGGCGGCACCCGGCCGTACCGGGTGCATTACCGCGATCCCAGCTTCACGAACCTGCAGGCGGTCGCCGCGATGTGTGAGGGCGGCATGGTCGCCGACGTGATCTCCGCGGTGGCCAGTATCGACCCGGTGATGGGGGGCGTGGACAGGTGAGCAATCCGAGCAGGGTCGAGTTGACCCTCGGATCCCGGCCCGACGAGCCCGGCCCCCCGATCGGTGGACCGAGCTCGTATCCCCCCGCGGTGACGGCGCGACTCGCCGCCGACGCGGCCGTCATCATCGCCCGCTACCCGCAACCGCGTTCGGCCCTGCTGCCACTGCTGCACCTGGTCCAATCCCAGGACGGCTATCTCACCGCGGCCGGAATCGCCTTCTGCGCAGACCAACTCGGCCTGACCGCTGCGGAGGCCACCGCGGTCGCGACCTTCTATTCGATGTACCGACGCGCCCCCACCGGCGACTATCTGGTCGGAGTTTGCACCAACACGCTCTGCGCGATCATGGGCGGCGACGCCATCCTCGACACCCTGCAGAACGAACTCGGTGTGCGCCCCGGCCAGACGACTCCCGACGGCAACGTCACACTCGAGCACATCGAATGCAACGCGGCCTGCGACTACGCCCCGGTCGTCATGGTGAACTGGGAGTTCTTCGACAACCAGACCCCCTCCAGCGCAACTGAACTCGTCGCCGCCCTGCGCAAGGGTGAGACCGTCGCCCCCAGTCGAGGAGCGCCGCTGTGCACCTTCCGGCAGACGGCGCGGGTGCTGGCCGGTCTCGGCCAGCCCGCGCCGGACGGTACCGGACCGGGCGCGCCGACGCTGGCGGGCCTTCGCGCGGTGAGCGGGCAATCCCGCAGCCAAAAGCCCGGCGGGCAGGAACCATGCTGACCCCGGTCCTGAGCCGGTTCTGGGATGAACCCGAGCCGTGGACGCTGCAGACCTACCTGGACCACGACGGCTACCGGGGCCTGCGCCGGGCATTGGAGATGACTCCCGACGAGGTCATCGCCGAGGTCAAGGAGTCCGGGCTGCGCGGTCGCGGCGGGGCGGGATTCCCGACCGGAACCAAATGGTCGTTCATTCCGCAGAATTCCGACGGTGCCACCGGCAAACCGCACTACCTCGTCATCAACGCCGACGAGTCCGAACCCGGCACCTGCAAGGATATGCCCCTGCTGCTTACCACCCCGCATTTCCTGGTGGAAGGCGCAATCATCGCCGCCTACGCGATCCGGGCCCGGAATGCCTTCATCTACCTGCGCGGTGAGGTGGTTCCGGTTCTGCGCCGGGTGCAGGCCGCCGTGGCCGAGGCCTACACAGCGGGCTATCTCGGCCGCGACATCCTGGGTTCGGGGTTCGACCTGGACCTGATAGTGCACGCCGGCGCCGGCGCCTATATTTGCGGTGAGGAGACAGCGTTGCTGGACTCACTGGAGGGCCGCCGCGGCCAACCCCGGTTACGTCCGCCGTTTCCGGCGGTCGCCGGGCTGTACGCCTGCCCGACGGTGGTCAACAACGTCGAGTCCATCGCCAGCGTGCCGCCGATCATGCTCAACGGCGTGGACTGGTTCAAGTCGATGGGCACCGAGAAGTCGCCGGGATTCACCCTGTACTCGCTGTCCGGTCATGTCGCCCGGCCCGGCCAGTACGAGGCGCCGCTGGGGATCACGCTGCGCGAACTGCTCGACCACGCCGGCGGGGTGCGCGCCGGCCATGAATTGAAGTTCTGGACCCCGGGCGGATCGTCGACCCCCTTGCTGACCGCCGAACACCTGGACGTTCCACTGGATTACGAAGGTATGGCATCGGTCGGTTCGATGCTGGGCACCAAGGCCCTGCAGATCTTCGATGAGACCACCTGCGTCGTGCGGGCGGTGCGCCGCTGGACGCAGTTCTACGCCCACGAATCCTGCGGCAAATGCACACCCTGCCGGGAAGGAACCTACTGGCTGGCCCAGATCTACGAACGACTCGAAGATGGACGCGGCGTGCGCGAAGACCTCGACAAGCTGCTCGACATCTCCGACGCGATCCTCGGAAAGTCGTTCTGCGCGCTGGGCGACGGAGCCGCCTCCCCGATCATTTCCTCGCTGCGGTATTTCCGGCCCGAGTACGAGGCGCACCTCGCCGGCGGCTGCCCGTTCGACCCGAACGCCGCGATGCTGGCAACCCGCGCGGAGGTGGGCGTGTGACGGTCGCATCCGGCGCCGGGACCGATCTGGTCACCGTCACCATCGACGGCACCACTCTCTCGGTGCCCAAGGGCACCCTGGTGATTCGGGCTGCCGAGATGATCGGCGTGCAGATCCCCCGGTTCTGCGACCACCCGCTGCTCGATCCGGTCGGCGCCTGCCGCCAGTGTCTGGTGGAGGTGGAGGGCCAGCGCAAGCCGATGGCCAGCTGCACCATCACCGTCACCGAGGGCATGGTGGTCCGCACCCAGTGCACCTCCGAGGTGGCCGACACCGCGCAACGCGGCGTGATGGAGCTGCTGCTGATCAACCACCCGCTGGACTGTCCGGTCTGCGACAAGGGCGGCGAATGCCCCCTGCAGAACCAGGCCATGTCGTCCGGTCGTGCCGAAACCCGGTTCACCGGCGACAAGCGCACCTTCCCCAAACCGATCAACCTCTCCAGCCAGGTGCTGCTGGACCGCGAACGCTGCGTGCTGTGCGCGCGGTGCACTCGGTTCTCCACCCAGATCGCGGGAGACCCGTTCATCGAGCTGCTCGAACGCGGCGCTCTGCAGCAGGTCGGAATCGCCGCGGGGGCCGCCTTCGACTCGTACTTCAGCGGTAACACGGTGCAGATCTGCCCGGTCGGGGCGCTCACCGGTACCGCCTACCGATTCCGCGCCCGCCCGTTCGACCTGGTGTCCTCCCCCGCTGTCTGCGAACACTGCGCCTCGGGTTGCGCTCAGCGGACCGACCACCGCCGCGGTTCGGTGCTGCGCCGACTGGCCGGGGACGACCCGAACGTCAACGAGGAGTGGAACTGCGACAAAGGCCGGTGGTCGTTCGCCTACGCCCGGGCCGGTGACCGCATCACCACCCCCATGGTGCGCGACGGTGCCGGCCACCTGCGGACCGCATCCTGGCCGGAGGCCATCGCGACCGCGGCCGCCGGCCTGACCCGAGGGTCCACCGGTGTACTGGTCGGTGGCCGGGTCACCGCCGAAGACGCCTATACCTACGCGAAATTCGCCCGAATCGCATTGAACACCAACGATATCGACTTCCGGGCCCGGCCACACTCCCGGGAGGAGACGGCCCTGCTCGGCTCCCATATCGCCGCGGTGCGCGATGTCACCTATGCCGACCTGGAGACCGCGCCGATGGTGCTGCTGGCCGGTTTCGAGCCCGAGGACGAATCACCGATCGTCTTCCTGCGACTGCGCAAGGCGGTGCGTAAACACGGTTTGAAGGTCGTGACGATCGCGCCGTTCGCCTCTCGCGGCACCACGAAACTCGGTGCCCGGTTGATCCCCACCACACCCGGCGGCGAGGCCCAGGCCCTATCGGCACTGGCCGGAGAGCTCCCCGACGGCACGGTCGTTCTGATGGGTGAGCGCCTGGCCGGCAGCCCCGGAGCACTGTCGGCGGCCGCCCGGGTGGCTGCACGCACCGGTGCCCGGCTGGCCTGGATCCCGCGCCGCGCCGGAGAACGCGGGGCGCTGGACACCGGCTGCCTGCCGACCCTGCTGCCCGGCGGCCGGCCGGTCGCCGATCCCACGGCCCGTCAACAGCTCTGCGCCGCCTGGAATGTGACCGAACTGCCCGCCGAACCCGGCCGGGACACCACCGAGATCCTCGCCGCCGCCGCCCACGGCGACCTGGAGGCACTGGTGGTCGGCGGGGTGGAACCCGGTGACCTGACCGATCCGCACGCAGCGCTGGCCGCGTTGGAGAGCACCGGTTTCGTCGTCAGCCTCGAGCTGCGCCAATCGGAGGTGACGGCCCTGGCCGATGTGGTGTTCCCGGTGTCTCCGGTGACCGAGAAATCCGGGGCCTTCCTCAACTGGGAGGGCCGGGTCCGCCCGTTCGAGGCAGCCCTGGTCTCCACCGCCGGATCGGATCTTCGCGTCCTCACCGCACTGGCCGGCGCCCTAGGCGCCGAACTCGGATTCGATACCGCGGTGCAGGCCCGCGCCGAACTGGCCACGCTGGGCGGATGGACCGGGCAACGCCCGCCCGCCCCGGATGTCGCACCGCCCGGCGACCGCGCGTTGGAGACCGACGAGGCAGTGCTGGCCGGCTGGCGGATGCTGCTGGACTGCGGGCGACTCCAGGACGGCGAACCCCATCTGGCGGGTACCGCTCCACCGCCGGTCGCGCGACTGGCCGCGGCGACCGCAGCCGCGATCGGCGCCGCTCCCGGGCAACCGCTGACGGTCTCCACCGGACGTGGATCGGTGACGCTGCCGCTGGCGGTCACCGAGATGCCCGAACAGGTGGTGTGGCTGCCGCTGAACTCGCCCGGCAGTGCGATGCACCGCGCCCTGGGGGTCACCGCCAGTGCCGTGGTCCGCATCGAGGCACGGGGGCCGGCGTGACCCCCGCGACGACCTATCCGGACCCGACGGTGTTCGGCATCGACCCGTGGTGGTTGATTCTGGTCAAGGCCGTCGCGGTGTTCGCCTTCCTGCTCTTGACCGTGCTCGTCGCGATCCTGGTGGAACGAAAGCTGCTGGGCCGCATGCAGATGCGTGTCGGTCCCAACCGGGTCGGCCCGTTCGGCCTGCTGCAATCGCTGGCCGACGGGATCAAGCTGGCACTGAAAGAGGGTTTGGTCCCGGCGGGTGTGGACAAGCCCATCTACCTGCTGGCACCGGTCATCTCGGTGGTCACCGCGATCCTCGCCTTCGCGGTCATGCCGATGGGACCGGTGGTGTCGATATTGGGCCACCGGACCCCGCTGCAGTTGACCGACCTGCCGGTCGCGGTGCTCTACGTGCTGGCGATCACCTCGATCGGCGTGTACGGCATCGTGCTGGCGGGCTGGGCTTCCGGATCCACTTACCCCCTGCTCGGGGGTCTACGGTCCAGCGCCCAGGTGGTTTCCTACGAGATCGCGATGGCGCTGTGCTTCGTTTCGGTTTTCCTCTACGCCGGGACCATGTCCACATCCGGCATCGTCGCCGCTCAAACCGACACCTGGTTCGCATTCCTGCTGTTGCCGCCCTTCGTGGTGTACCTCACCGCCATGGTGGGTGAAACCAACCGCGCCCCGTTCGACCTGCCTGAGGCCGAGGGAGAGCTGGTCGGCGGCTTCCACACCGAATATTCCTCGCTGAAGTTCGCGATGTTCTTCCTGGCCGAATACGTCAACATGACCACCGTCTCCGCGCTGGCCGCCACGCTCTTCCTCGGCGGCTGGCGGGCGCCGTGGCCGATCAGCCTGTGGGACGGCGCCAACACCGGCTGGCTGCCGCTGCTGTGGTTCATCGCGAAGGTGTGGATCTTCCTGTTCATGTTCATGTGGCTGCGGGCCAGCCTGCCCCGGCTGCGCTACGACCAGTTCATGGCGCTGGGCTGGAAGCTGCTGATACCGGTGTCACTGGTGTGGATCCTCGTCATCGCCATGCTGCGCACCGTCAACCGGGACGGCATCATCGTGAACCTGTTCGCCGCGATGATCCTGCTCGGAATACTGCTGGGCGTGAACGCCCTGCGCCGCAGGCGGATCGAGCAGCGCACCCCGCCGCCAGCTACGCCGCCGAAGGGCTCTTTCCCGGTTCCTCCGCTGCCCACCCCCGCACCCGAGGAGTCCGCCCGTGCCTAAATTCTGGGACGCGATCGCCGGCTTCAAGGTGACGTTCACCACGATGTTCAAGAAGCCCATCACCGAGCAGTATCCGGAGCAGCCCGGACCGGTCGCACCGCGCTACCACGGCCGCCATCAACTCAACCGCTACGACGACGGCCTGGAGAAGTGCATCGGCTGCGAGTTGTGCGCCTGGGCCTGCCCCGCCGATGCCATTTACGTCGAGGGCGCCGACAACACCGAGGCCGAACGCTTCTCCCCCGGCGAACGCTACGGCCGCGTGTACCAGATCAACTACCTGCGCTGTATCGGCTGCGGGTTGTGCATCGAAGCCTGCCCCACCCGGGCGTTGACCATGACCAGCGACTACGAGATGGCTGACGACAACCGCGGCGACCTCATCTACGGCAAGGACAAACTGCTGGCACCCCTTCAGCCCGGTATGACGGCGCCGCCGCACCCGATGGCCCCGGGCACCTCGGACGAGGACTATTACCTGGGCCGGGTGGGCCCGTCCGAGTCAGGCCCCGAAACGAGCCCCGAGACGAGCCCCGAAACCGGCTCCGAAACCAGCGATGAGAACACCGAGGCGACCCGATGAACGCCGAGGCGATCGCCTTCTGGGTGCTGGGCACCATCGCCGTGGCCGGCGCGATCGGGGTCGTCGCATCTCCCAAGGCCGTCTACTCGGCACTAGCGCTGGCAACCACGATGATCGCGCTGGCCATCGTCTACGTGACCCTGGAGGCGCCCTTTCTCGGCGTCGTGCAGATCGTGGTCTACACCGGCGCGGTGATGATGCTGTTCCTGTTCGTCCTGATGATGATCGGCGTCGACTCCACCCAGTCCCTGGTGGAAACCATTCGCGGCCAGCGGGTTGCCGCCATCCTCGCGGGTCTGGGATTCGGTGTTCTCCTCATCGCCGGTATCGGCACCGCCACGATATCGGGATTCACCGGCCTGGCAAACGCCAACCGGGACGGTAACGTCCAGGGCCTCGCCGAGCTGATCTTCACCCGGCATCTGTGGGCGTTCGAGCTGACCAGCGCCCTGCTCATCACCGCCGCCCTCGGCGCGATGCTGCTGGCCCATCGGGAGCGGTTCGAAGGGCGCAAGACCCAGCGCGAGATGATGATCGAACGGTTCGGCGGCGACGGGCGGGCCACCCCGCTACCGAATCCCGGGGTGTACGCCCGGCGCAATGCGCTGGACACCCCGGCCCGGCTGCCCGACGGGTCCGACGACGAGTCCTCGGTCAGCGCCACCCTGCGGGAGCCGCGGTGAGCCCGAACCACTACCTGTACCTGTCGGCCCTATTGTTCACTATCGGCGCGGCCGGAGTGCTGCTGCGCCGCAACGCGATCGTCATGTTCATGTGTGTGGAACTGATGCTCAACGCAGGCAACCTCGCGTTCGTCGCATTCGCCCGGATGCACGGCCAGTTGGACGGCCAGGCGGTGGCCTTCTTCACCATGGTCGTCGCCGCCTGTGAGGTGGTCGTCGGCCTGGCCATCATCGTCGCCATCTTCCGCACCCGTCGCAATGCCGACGTGGACGAATCCCACCTGCTGCGGAACTGAGACGCCGACATGACGACGCTTCTCTGGCTGACCATTGCGCTGCCGCTGGCCGGGGCGACGGTGTTACTGCTGGCCGGACGGGCCGGCGACACCTGGGGCCATCTTCTCGGCACCGCCACGGTGATCGCTTCGTTCGTCTGCGGGATCCTCCTCTTCGGCCATCTGACCGGTCTTCCGGCCGCCGACCGGGTGGTGCACCACACACTGTTCTCCTGGGTCCCGGTCGGTGCGCTGCAGGTCGATCTCGGTCTGCAGTTCGATGCGCTGTCGGCCTGTTTCGTACTGCTGATCACCGGTGTCGGCGCCCTGATCCACCTGTACTCGATCGGCTACATGGCCGATGACCCCGGCCGCCGCCGCTTCTTCGCCTACCTGAACCTGTTCGTCGCCGCCATGCTGCTGCTGGTGCTGTCCGACAACTACCTCGGCCTCTACGCCGGCTGGGAGGGGGTGGGCCTGGCCTCCTACCTGCTGATCGGGTTCTGGTCGGAGAAACCGAGCGCGGCTACGGCCGCCAAGAAGGCGTTCGTGGTCAACCGGGTCGGCGATATCGGCCTGGCCGTCGCACTGATGGTCATGGTCGCGGTGGTCGGATCCGTCGATTTCGGCACGGTCTTCGAGGCGGCCCCGCGGATGACCGACGCCACCCTGAACACCATCGGACTGCTGCTGCTGCTCGCCGCGTGCGGCAAGAGTGCCCAGGTTCCGCTGCAGTCCTGGCTGGGCGACGCCATGGAGGGCCCCACCCCGGTCTCCGCGCTGATCCACGCCGCCACCATGGTGACCGCCGGGGTGTACCTGATCGTCCGGTCCGGTCCGGTGTTCAACTTGGCACCGGCCGCCCAGACCGCGGTGCTGATCGTCGGCGCGGTGACACTGCTGTTCGGCGCGATTATCGGCTGCGCCAAAGACGACATCAAGAAGGCGCTGGCCGCCTCGACGATGAGCCAGATCGGCTATATGGTGCTGGCCGCCGGGCTCGGGCCGGCCGGCTACGCGGTCGCGATCCTGCACCTGCTCACCCACGGCTTCTTCAAGGCCGGGCTGTTCCTCGGCGCGGGTTCGGTGATGCACGCGATGAGCGACGAGACCGACATGCGCCGCTACGGAGAACTGCGCGCGGTGCTCCCCGTCACCTTCGTCACGTTCGGGCTGGGTTATCTGGCCATCATCGGCGTGCCGCCGTTCTCCGGCTTCTTCTCCAAGGACGCGATCATCGAAACCGCCTTCAATTCCGGCGGACCGAAGGCGATCCTGCTCGGCGGAGTCACCCTGCTCGGCGCGGCCATCACCGCCTACTACATGACCCGGGTGATGCTGCTGACCTTCTTCGGCAACGCCCGCTGGACGGCCAAGATCGCCGACAAGTATCCGCACGAGTCCCCGCCGGTGATGACCGCGCCGATGATCGTGCTGGCCATCGGGTCGGTCGGGGCCGGGGCGCTGCTCACCATCGGCCACACCCTGGCGCGCTGGCTCGAACCCGTCGTGGGCAGCCACGAAACCGCCCACACCGTCCCGGCGTGGGTCACCACCACCGCCGCCCTGGCCGCGGTCGCCGTGGGGGTGGCGATCGCCTACCGGCAGTACGCCACCGGACCGGTACCGCAGACAGCGCCGCAGGATGTCTCGGCGTTGACCGTCGCCGCCCGCCGTGACCTGTACGGCGATGCGGTCAACGAGGCGGTCTTTGTGCGCGTCGGCGGCGAGGTCACCACCGCGCTGGTCGCCGTCGACGACATCGCGCTCGAACGTGGCGCCGACGGCCTGGCCGGCGGGATCGGCCGGGTATCGGACTGGCTACGCGGATTGCAGACCGGGTTCGCCCGCAACTACGCCCTGACGATGCTGGCCGGGACCGGCCTGTTCGCCGGTGCGGTTCTGATCGCGGCGATGTGGAGATGAGGCGGTGACGAACATGCCATGGCTGAGCGTGCTGTGGGCGCTGCCGATCCTGGGCGCGCTGGTCATCCTGCTGCTGCCGGTATCGATGCGCAACGCGGCCAAGTACACCGGATTGGCGGTGTCGGTGGCGGTACTCGCCGTGGCAGTCATGCTCGCGCTGCGCTTCGATCCATCCGGCGAGCAATACCAGTTCGTCGAGAACCGGCCCTGGATAGCATCTTTCGGCACCGGGTACATCCTCGGCGTCGACGGTATCGCGCTGGCGCTGGTGGTGCTCACCGCGGTGTTGATGCCGCTGTTGCTGATAGCCGGCTGGAACGACGGCGACGACCGCCCTCCGATGCCGCTGCGCGCCACCCACGGATATATCGCGCTGATGCTGGCCGTCGAGGGCATGGTGTTGATGTCCCTGATCGCGCTGGACATCTTGTTGTTCTACGTGTTCTTCGAGGCGATGCTCATCCCGATGTACTTCCTGATCGGCGGTTTCGGCGGCGACCGCAGATCGCCGGCCGCGGTGAAGTTCCTGCTCTACAACCTGTTCGGCGGGCTGATCATGCTGGCCGCCCTGGTCGGCCTGTACGTCGCGACGTCGACCAGTACGGCCTTCGCGGGGGGCACCTTCGACTTCCGGCAGATCGCCGGGGCGGTGAGCAGTGGCGAGTTCGTCATGGCGCCGGTAGTGGCCCACGCGATCTTCGGCGGTTTCCTCTTCGCGTTCGCGATCAAGGCGCCGCTGTGGCCGCTGCACCGGTGGCTACCCGACGCCGCGGTGCAGGCCACTCCCGCCTCGGCGGTGTTGATGATGGCCGTCATGGACAAGGTCGGCACCTTCGGCATGCTGCGCTACTGCCTGCCGTTATTCGGCGAATCCGCAACCCTGTTCCGACCGCTGGTGATCACCTTGGCGGTGATCGGCATCATCTACGGGGCGATCCTGGCGATCGGCCAGACCGACGTAATGCGGCTGATCGCCTACACCTCGATCAGCCACTTCGGGTTCATCATCCTCGGGATCTTCGTGATGACCAGCCAGGGCCAGGCCGGGTCCACCCTTTACATGGTCAACCACGGAATCGCCACCGCGGCACTGTTTCTGATCGCCGGCTTCCTGGTCAGCCGCCGGGGAACCCGGGCCATCGCCGACTACGGCGGGGTGCAGAAAGTGGCGCCGGTACTGGCCGGCACGTTCCTGATCGCCGGTCTGGCCACCCTGTCGCTGCCCGGTCTGGCGCCGTTCATCAGCGAGTTCCTGGTGCTGGTCGGCACCTTCACCCGCTACCCGGCCTTCGCGGTGGTCGCCGCGCTGGCACTGGTGCTCTCGGCGGTCTACGTGCTGTGGATGTACCAGCGGATGATGACCGG
>CAZGPT010000034.1:0-23982 GCA_964527015.1 uncultured Mycobacterium sp.
CGTTGCCGGCAGCCCAGTCCCGCAGACCGTCGGCATCCAGGGTGACCAGCGCGACGCAGAACGGTTTGCCCTCGCCGTAGACGATGATCTCGCTGGCGAATGGGCAGATCCCCTTGAACTGAGCCGAGATCGCCGACGGTGCGACGTACTTGCCCTGGGAGGTTTTGAACATGTCCTTCTTGCGGTCGGTGATCCGCAGGAAGCCTTCGGCGTCGAGTTCGCCGATATCGCCGGTGTGGAACCACCCGTCGCCGTCGATCGCCTCGGCGGTGGCCTCCGGGAGGTCGTGATAGCCGTTCATGATGCCGGGACCCTTGAGCAGGATCTCGCCGTCTTCGGCGATTTTGACGTCGGTCTGCGGCAGGGTCCAGCCAACCGTGCCGAACCGGTAGGCCAGCGGCCGGTTCAACGACGACGCCGCCGAGGTCTCGGTGAGGCCGTAACCCTCCAGCACCACGACCCCGATCGCGTCGAACCATTGGGCGATCTCGCGGTCGAGCGCCGCCGAACCAGAGATGAAGAACCGCAGCCGGCCACCGAAACGGTCCCGGATCTTGCTCAAAACCAGCTTGTCGGCGACTGCGTACTGCGCCGAGAGCAATGCCGAGGGCCGGCCGCCGGTCTGCTTGACCCGGGACACCTGTAATCCGACGTCGATGGCCCAGTCGAACAGCTTCTTCTTGGCGCCGCCCTCCTTGACCATCATCTCGTTGATGCGGCTGTGCACCTTCTCGAAAATGCGCGGAACGGCACCCATGATGGTAGGCCGGATGATCGCCAGGTTCTCCACGATCTTGTCGACCCGACCGTCGATCACGGTCGGGAACCCGATCGCCAGCGGAAGAGCCAGCATCACCTTCCCGAACGCATGCGACAGGGGCAGCCACAGGTAATTCAGATCCTTGTCGGTGAGCACGCCGAGGGAGTCCATGGCGGCTGCGGTGTAGGTCCAGGACTGCTGGACCAGCCGGACACCCTTCGGTCTTCCGGTAGTCCCGGAGGTGTAGATCAGCGTCGCCAACTGGTCCGGCCGGATGGCTTCGATGCGTTCGGTGACCACGCTCGGCGAGTCGGCCAGGAGCTGCTTGCCAAGCTGTTCCAGCTCATCGAGGCTCATCACCCAGTCGCTGTCGTCACCGGTGCCCTCGATCAGCACGACTTTCTCCACCGCCGGCAGCTCGGCACGGCACGCCACCAGCTTGTCCAGCTGCTGTCGATCCTCGGCGATCACGATTCGGCTTCCCGAGTTGGCCACGATGTAGGCGACGTCCTCGGCGTTGGTGGTCGGGTACACCGTGGTGGTGGCCGCGCCCGCGGCCAGGATGCCGAAGTCGACGACGACCCACTCGTAGCGGGTACCCGAGGCCAGGGCGACCCGGTCCTCGGGGTTGATACCCAGCGCAATGAGGCCGGCCGCAATGAACTCCACTCTGTCGCCAACCTGCTGCCAGGTGACACTGGTCCACCCGCCGTCAGCGGGAAACCGGAACGCCTCGGCGTTGGGGGTCACCGCAACCCGGTCGATGAACATCTTCGGCACCGATGCCGCCCGGTTCTCGATCTTGCCGATATCGAGCCGTTCTTGGGATTTACGCAGGCCTGCCATGAACCGAGTCTATGAAACGCGTATCGCCGCGATGCGGGGGATGGCAAAACAGGGCCGATCCGCCCCCGGCGCGTCCTCGCCCATCGCGGGCCGGTGTCAGGGCAGCGGTGGTGGAGGCACCCCGGGTGCCGCCACGCACGAGCCACTAACCGAGTCGAGCAGGGTGCCCGACGGGCAACCGGAGACGCATTGGAAACCAGGGGTCAAGGTGTCTTCCACCTGCCCCGGCGGGCAGGTCTGCTCGGTATCTGCCACTGCGAGTGGCACGCCGAAGCCGATCGCGCCGGCGCAGAACACCGCGGCGAACATCACCGATCTGAACCTGTGGCAGCCGATCCGCATCGGAACCTCCCGGTCTTTCGCTGAAAATCTACTCGTCTCCCGAAATACAGGCTGCGGCCTGCAATTTGAGGCTAGTACCGGATTCGGAGACTTTCGCCGTGCCGCACCAACCGTGTCTGAACCGTAAGGGAAGCTATACGAAACCGGCTCAACGACAGGAACGCATCGACCAGTGGACATCGTGACCGCCCACACCGGCGATCGGTGGGCTTTGGCGGCCGTCGCGGCGGCGACCTTCCCGATGGCCTGCCCACCGTCAGCCTCGCCCGTTGACATCGCATCCTTCATCTCGGCCAATCTCAGCGCGGAATGCTTCGACGAATACCTCGGTGATCCTGCCCGGATCGTGCTCGGCGCCGCCGACACCGGACGGCTCATCGGCTACGCCATGCTGATCCGGGGTGGTGTGGACGGTCCGGACGTACCCGGTTCCACACCGCATCGCCGCGCCGCCGAGGTGTCCCAGATGGTCGAACTTTCCAAGATGTATGTACTGCCGGCCTATCACCGCACCGGCGCGGCGGCCGCACTGATCCGATCCGGGATCGGCTGGGCGCGCGATATCGGCGCCGCGACGGTATGGCTTGGAGTCAACCAGAACAACCAACGGGCACAGCGTTTTTACCGTAAGCACGGATTCGAGGTATGCGGAACCCGAACCTTCCGGCTTGGGGCCGCGTTGGAAAACGATTTCGTAATGGCGCGCCGCCTCGACGACGGCGCCTAAAGTGCCGCCGCGCCCGCACTGGTCAGTGCGAGCAAACGCGACACAGCGCGAAGATACTTTTTGCGGTAACCGCCGTCGAGCATCTCCACAGAAAAGACGGTGTCCAGCTTCGCCCCCGACGCCACGACCGGGATACCGGCGTCGTAGAGCCGATCGGTCAGTGCGACCAGTCGCAGCGCGACGCTTTGGTCGTCGAGTTGGTGCACACCGGTGATGTGCACCGTCGAGACCCCCTCGATCAAGGCGAAATAGCGGGACGGATGCATGGTGGCCAGATGGGCACACAGCTCGTTGAAGTCGTCCAGCGTCGCCCCGGGTATCCGCTCGGCACTGAGGCCGACCTCCTCATCGGTCAGCGGCTGCGGGGCCGGCGGCAGCCCGCGGTGCCGGTAGTCCGGGCCGTCGATCCGGACGGTGGTGAAAATACCTGCGAGGGTGTTGATCTCACGCAGGAAATCCTGTGCGGCGAAACGGCCTTCGCCGAGCTGCTCGGGCAGCGTGTTCGACGTCGCGGCGATCGAAACGCCACGCTCGACCAACTGGGACAGCATCCGCGAGATCAGCGTGGTGTTACCCGGATCATCGAGTTCGAACTCGTCGATGCAGACCACGGAGTAATCGGCCAGCAGATCGATACACTCGACGAACCCGAAGACCCCGGCGAGCTGGGTCAGCTCACCGAATGTGGCAAACGCTTTGTGGCGTTCCCCGGAATCGGGCAGTCGCCAGTACGCCGAGGCGAGCAAGTGCGTCTTACCGACACCGAAACCGCCGTCCAGGTACAGACCCACGCCGGGCAGCGTCTCTCGCCTGCCGAACAACTTCTTGCGGCCCGCGCGGCGACGCACCGCCTCATCGCAGAAGCGCAAACAGGAGGTGACCGCCGCGGCCTGGGTGGGTTCGGCCGGATCGGGCCGGTAACTACTGAAACTCACGTCGCTGAAGGTGGGCGGCGGCACCAACTGCGCGATCAGCCGCTGCGGTGAGACCGTGGGATGGCGATCAACCAGATGCCCGACCATGGCAGGCACTGTATAGATGGCCCCGGTCCGGTGTGCTGCAATCGTGGGCGTGAACCCAGCTGGAGACTTCGGCGGCGCCGTTCGGTTATCCCTGCTCGACGACAGCGACGACGCCGGCGTTGTCGGCGTTGTCGGCGTTGTCGACAATGACACCCTGTACCGGCTCTATGCCTATCCCGGGGATCTGGACCGTCCCCTGGTCCGCGGCAATGTGATCACCAGCCTCGATGGCGGGGCCACCACCGGCGGGACCTCCGGCGGCCTGGGCGGCCCCGGTGACCGGTGGCTGTTCTCAGCGCAGCGGGAGCTGGCCGATGTGGTCGTGGTCGGAGCTGGAACCGCCAGGGCCGAGGGCTACGGCGGGGTTCGGCTGACAGTCCCCCAGCGGCGCTCCCGCCGGCGCCGCGACCAGAGCGAGGTCCCCCCGATCGCCGTGGTGACCCGCTCGGGCTCGCTCGAGACGGATCTTGCGGTGCTGACCGAAACCGAGGCGCGGCCCTTGGTCCTGACCGCCGCCTCCGTCGCCGACAGCACCCGAAGCCGGCTGGGCTCATCGGCTGAGGTGCTCGATTGTTCCGGTAGCGACCCCGCCGAGGTGGATCTCGCGGTAGCCCTTGACCGGCTCGCCGAGCGCGGCCTGCTGCGGGTTCTCACCGAGGGCGGCCCGAGCCTGCTCGGCGCCTTCATCGCCCAACGACTCCTCGATGAGCTGTGCCTGACAGCGGCTCCGGTCCTGGTGGGCGGAACGGCCGTACGCGTGGCGGTCGGCCAAGCGGATGTGCTGAACCGGATGAGCCGGGCACACGTCCTCGCCGACGACGACGGCTATCTCTATTTCCGCTACACCCGGGCGGACTGAGCGGCGCGCCGGGACCGGGGCCGGCGGGTCGCTACTGTGGTGCCATGCATCGGCAGGGTCGGATGATTGCCGCTATCAGTGCGACCAGCGCCATGCTGATGATGCTCACCGGCTGCGCGCCCTGGCTGGCAGCCAACCCGCAGTTCGCCACGGATTCGGCGGACAACCTTGACGCGGTTCCCACCAGCGACGCCGCCTCCGACGGCCCGCCGGGAATCACCGCCCCCAAGAGCGACCTGGTGTGGCGGGAGTGCACGGCCAAGATATTCGGTGACGCCGGCACCACGCCACTCCCCGGTGTCGCGCTGGACTGCGCCGACTACGACGCCGACCTTGACCCGGTGGCCGGTGCGACCGGCACCCTGACCATCGGCGTGGTGCGGGCCCGCTCAGCGCAGACTCCAGCGGACGCCGGGCCGGTGGTCTTCACCACCGGCTCGGACCTGCCGTCCTCACTGCAACTGCCGGTCTGGCTGTCCCGCGCCGGATCCGATGTTCTCGCCAGCCACCCGATCGTGGCGGTGGACCGACGCGGTATGGGCCTGTCGAGCCCGATCGATTGCCGGGATGGCTATGACCGCCGGGAAATGCGGGAGCAAGCCCAATTCCAGTCCGGCGATGACCCCGTCGCCAGCCTGGGTTCGATCGCCTTGACCGCGACCACCGGCTGCACCGACGCCTTGGCGCCCGGCAGTTCGGCCTATGACAACGCCCGTGCCGCCGAGGATCTTGAGCGGCTCCGAAGCACCTGGGACGTGCCGGCGTTGGCGTTGGTCGGCGTCGGCAACGGTGCCCAGGTGGCGCTGGCCTACGCGGGTTCGCACCCCGACAAGGTCGCCCGGCTGGTCCTGGACTCCCCCGTCCCGCCAGGTGTCAGCGCCGAATCGGCGGCCAACGACCGGGTCAAGGCGCAGCAGGCGGCTCTGGATGCGTTCGCCGCGCAATGCCTGGCGGTTAACTGCGCGCTGGGACCCGACCCGAAAGGCGCGGTCGACGCGCTCCTGACCAGCGCGAGCTCCGGACGCGGGCCCGGCGGTTTGTCGGTGGCGGTGCTGGCCAACGCCATCATCACCGCCCTCGGATATCCGTCCGGCGACCGGATCGGCAGCACCGTCAAACTGGCCGACGCGCTCGCCTCCGCCCGAACCGGGGACAACAACCAGCTCAACAGCCTGGTCAATCAGGCCGAGGCAGTGCGGGGCACGGACGGACAGTTCGTCAACGACTGCAGCGACTCCCTGAACCGGCCCACCCCGGACCGGGTGCGCGAACTCGTTGTCGACTGGGGCAAGCAGTACCCGCAGTTCGGCACGGTGGCCGCCCTCAACCTGGTGAAGTGCCTCAACTGGCCGAGCGGCTCGGCGCCGACGGACCCGCAGAACATGTCCGTAGACGTGCTGCTGCTGGGCGTCCGGAACGATCCGATCGCCGGCGGACAGGGCGTGGCCGCCACCGCGGCCACCATCATCAACGCCGGTGCCACCAGCAGACGGGTGATGTGGCAGGGCACCGGACACGGAGCGAGCATCTACTCAGCCTGTGCGCTACCACCGGTGCTGAGCTACCTGGAGACGGGCGACATCCCGCCGACCGACACCTTCTGCCCCGCCTGAGCGTCAGCGGCGACGGGCCGGTGTACGGTGCGGTCGTGGCAGAGGCTGACTCGATCCGCGCCGGCTCGGCAAAAAACCTGGTGAACACTTTGGCGAACACCTTCGCTCCGCGCTCCGGTCCACCCAGCACCGCGACGGTTCTGCGCTCGGCGCTGTGGCCGATAGCCATCATGTCGATCATCCACCGCACCTACGTGCTGACCTCCAACGGTTACATCACCGACGACTGGGCCCCGGTCTACCGGGCCGTGCGCAACTTCCGGGCCGGCGTCGACATCTACAACGAGAACTTCGACCTCGTCGACCCGCACTATCTGTATCCGCCGGGCGGCACCCTGCTGATGGCCCCGTTCGGCTATATCGACAGCGAGTTCGCCGCCCGTAACTGGTTCATCGTGTTCAACACACTGGCCATCATCGGTGCCGGGATCCTGCTGGTGCGGCTGTTCAGGTTTTCCCTGACCTCCGTGGCACTGCCAGCCCTGCTGGCGGCGATGTTCGTCACCGAATCGGTGACCAACACCCTGGTGTTCACCAACGTCAACGGCATCATCCTGCTGCTTGAGGTGCTCTTCCTCCGATTCCTCCTCGATGGCCGGACCAGCCGAGAATGGATGGCAGGTATCGCGATCGGCCTGTCCCTGGTGGTCAAACCGGTGCTGGCGGTGCTGCTGCTACTGCCACTGCTTAACCGGCAGTGGCGCACCCTGACCGCCGCCGTCGCGGTACCGGTGGCCTTCAACGCGGTGGCCTGGCCGCTCGTCGCGGACCGGATGAACTTCATTGACCGGACGCTGCCCTACCTGTCCGCAACCCGCGACTACTTCAACAGTTCAGTCCTTGGCAACGGGGTGTACTACGGGCTGCCGATGTGGCTGATCTTCGCGCTGCGAGTGCTCTTCGTGGTGCTAGCGGTGGCGAGTCTCTGGCTGCTCAACCACCACTACCGCACCCGGGATCCGCTGTTCTGGGCGCTCACCTCCTCCGGGGTGCTGCTGATCACCTCCTGGCTGACACTGTCACTGGCGCAGGGTTACTACTCGATGCTGCTGTTCCCGTTCCTGATGACCGTGGTGCTACCCAACTCGGTGCTGCGCAACTGGCCGGCATGGCTGGCCACCTACGGATTCCTGACCATGGACCGCTGGCTGATGTGGCGCTGGCCCACCACCGGCCGGTTCCTGGAGTACATGAAGATCACCTACGGCTGGTCGCTGATGCTCGTGGTGGTGTTCTGCGTCCTGTACTTCCGTTATCTGGACGCTAAGGCCGACGGCCGCCTCGACGGAGGGATCGACCCGCGGTGGATGGCACCGCAGCCACGGCAACGGGGCGGTCCGACGCCGAGTGTGACGCCCGCGTGACGGCGGGCGCGAACCATCGCCCGGTGATCCCGCCTGGGCCACGATCGCGCTAGCGTGCAGTGATGAGCTCAAAGCCCGCTCCCAGGGTGGAACTGTCCGACGATCAGTGGCGCGAGCGACTCTCCGGGGAGGAGTACCACGTCCTGCGGCAGGCCGGAACGGAACGCCCGTTCACCGGGGAGTACACCGACACCACCACCGAAGGCACCTACCAGTGCCGGGCCTGCGGCGCCGAAGTGTTCCGCAGCACGGAGAAATTCGAGTCGCACTGCGGATGGCCATCATTCTTCGATCCGGCGGAATCCGACGCGGTGATCCTGCGACCGGATACCTCCATGGGCATGCACCGGGTCGAGGTGCTGTGCGCCGGCTGCCACAGCCACCTGGGGCATGTGTTCGAAGGGGAGGGCTACCCGACCCCGACCGATCAGCGGTACTGCATCAACTCGATCTCGTTGCGTCTGGCACCGGCACCGCCGACACCCTGATCGCGTTCCCGGCTCAGGGCAACCGGCTGACCAACTCCTCGACACCCACCCGCGGGCCGGTGAAAAACGGGATCTCCTCGCGGACATGCCGGCGTGCTTCGGTCGCCCGTAGGTCACGCATCAGGTCGACGATGCGGTGTAACTCCTCGGCCTCGAATGCCAGGATCCACTCGTAGTCGCCCAGGGCGAAGGCCGGCACGGTGTTGGCGCGCACATCTTTGTATCCGCGTGCGGCCATCCCGTGGTCGGCCAGCATCTTCCGTCGCTCCCCGTCGGGTAGCAGATACCAGTCCAGCGACCGCACGAACGGGTAGACACAGACATAGTTGCCGGGCTCTTCACCGGCTAAGAACGCCGGCACATGGCTCTTGTTGAATTCGGCCGGGCGGTGCAACGCGACGCTGCTCCACACCGGCTTGGTGGCCCGGCCCAGGCTGGTGGTGCGGCGAAAGTCGCTGTAGGTCGCCTGCAGGGTTTCGATGCGTTCGGCGTGCGTCCACATCATGAACTCGGCATCGGCGCGCATCCCGGCCACGTCGTACAGGCCGCGCACCACCACACCGTTGTCTTCCTGCTGTTTGAGAAAGGTCGAGGTTTCATCGACGACGGCCGCCCGGGCTTCGTCGTCGTAGCCCAGCACCCCGGGTTCGACGGCGAACGCCGAGAACATCACGTAGCGGATGGTGGCGTTGAGCGTGTCGTAGTCCAGTCTCGCCATGGCTCCATGGTGCCACGCCCGGCCTCAGGTCCGTGTTGCAGCCACCAGCGCATCCGCGGCCCGGCCGGCCGCGGCCAGACAGGCCGGGACCCCGACCCCGTCCAGGAAGTTACCGGTGATCGCGATCCCGGCCGGCAGCCTGGCCCGAACTTCCGCGGCCAATCCGGCGTGGCCGGGACCGTACTGGGGCAGCGCGTCGATCCAGCGCTGCACCAGCACCTCGACCGGATCGACGCGAATGCCGAACACCGTCTGCAAATCCGCCAGCGCCCAGCCCCGCAATTGCTCATCGGAGCAGGCTCGAGCGATATCGTCGCCGAACCGACCGAAGGACAACCGCAGCAGTTCAGCGCCACCGCGGCTGCCCCACTTACGGCTGGTCAGGGTGATCGCCTTGGAATGCAGATCCTCCCCGCTGGCCACCAGGACTCCGGACTGCGGTGGAAGCGGGGTCCCGGCCGGGACCGCCATGGCCAGCACCACCGCCGAGGCGACCGGCACCCGGGCCGCTGCCGCGGCGGCGTGGGGCGCGATACCGCCGAGGAGGCGCGCGGTATGCGGGGCCGGTAACGCCAGCACGACCCCGTCGGCGCGGGTGATTCCACCGGCCGCGTCGGTGAGCACCCACTCGGCGCCGTCGCTCTCGAGGGCGCCGATCGCGACCTGCGCCCAGCGCACATCGCTGCGCCGCCGCAGCTCTTCCAGCAGCACCCGATAGCCGCCGTCGACGGCCCCGAACACCGGCCCGCTGGAGCTGCCCGGCAGCACCGCACGGACCGCTGCGGTCAGGTTGTCCGCACCGGAGTCCAGCGCTCGGGCCACCGTCGGCACCGCCGAGCGCAGCCCGATGGTTGCCGCCGAACCCGCATAGATCCCCGACAGCATGGGATCCACTGAGCGGGCCACCACCTGCTCCCCAAACCGCTCCCCCACCAGCGCGCCGACGGCGGGGTCGGCGCCGCGCCGCCAGTTCAGCGGCCGGTCCGGTTCGGAGGCGATCCGGGCGGCGGTCGCCGAATCGACCAGTCCGGACATCGACGACGGCGATCCGGGGATGCCGTTGACCGCCCCGGGCGGCAACGGATGCAGCCGGGCACCGCTGTAGATGGCGGTCCGCACGCCGGTGGGGGTGATCTGCCGGTCGGCTAAACCTAATTCGGCCAGCAGTGCGGGCACCTCGGGACGGCGGACCAGGAACGCCTCGGCACCGACATCCACCGGTTGGCCGCACAGCGTCTCGGTGCGGAGCACCCCACCGAGTCGGTCGGCCGGATCGAACAGCGTGATGGTGGCCTCGGCGCCCACTGCGCAGCGAATGCGGTGGGCGGCGGCCAGACCGGAGATCCCGCCACCGACAACTGCGTAACGAGGGCCACGGCACGAGCTCACAGCGAATGCACCAGCGCCACCAGGTCGGTGATCACCCCGGGGTCGGTGGCCGGCAGCACACCGTGACCGAGGTTGAAGATATGCCCGGCGGCACCCGCCCGAACGGCGAGCCGCGCATCGCCGGCAACCGCCCGCGCGGCTCGCTCCACCGCCGGCCATCCGGCCAGCAGCACGACCGGATCGAGGTTGCCCTGTAACGCCTTTCCCGGTCCGACGCGTGCGGCGGCGTCGGGCAGTGGGGTCCGCCAGTCGACGCCGACCACCGTTGCGCCGGCCTGTCCCATCGCACCGAGCAACTCGGCGGTGCCCACTCCGAAGTGCGTCATCGGCACCCCGTACTCGGCTAGCGCGCTGAATACCCGCGTGCTGTGCGGCAGTACAAAGGCGCGGTAATCGGACGGCGAGAGGGTGCCCGCCCAGGAGTCGAACAACTGGACGGCGTCTACCCCGGCGTCGAGTTGGACACGCAGGAAGTCGATGGTCAGCTCGGTGAGCACCGTCATCAACGAGTGCCAGCTCGAGGGCTCGGCCAGCATCATGGTCTTGGTGCGCTCATGCAGCTTGCTGGGGCCGCCTTCGATCAGATAGGACGCCAGGGTGAACGGCGCGCCGGCGAAACCGATCAGCGGCACCTCCGCCAACGCGTCGACCAGCAGGCCGACGGCGTCGCTGACAGCCTCGACCCGTTGCAGCCGAACGGATTTCATGGCCGCCACGTCTGACTCGGTGCGCACCGGGTTGGCGATTACCGGGCCGACGTCGGGCACGATGTCCAGGTCAACACCGGCCGCGCGCAGCGGCACGACGATATCTGAGAACAGGATCGCGGCGTCGACTCCGTGCCGGCGGACCGGCTGCATGGTGATCTCGCAGATCAGCTCCGGATCGAAACAGGCTTCCATCATGGTGGTGCGGGCCCGCAGCGTGCGGTACTCCGGCAGCGAGCGGCCTGCCTGTCGCATGAACCACACCGGGATCCGAGCGGGTATTCCGCCGGTGGCGGCAGCCAGGTAGGGCGCGTCGGGCAGCGTTCGGCGGGGGTTCACCGGGACCATGCTGCCACGCGATTCACTCCCCCGGCGCGCCTGTCTGCACGCTCCGCTGGATAGGGCTAGCGTGCCATAAGTGACCAGCTCGGAGCCGACGCAGTTCCGCGAGGCCGTGGCGGCCATGAACGCCGCCGAGGTCCGGCGTGAGATCGAGCTCGGCCCGATCCGTCCACCTCAACGGCTCGCACCGTACAGCTATGCGTTGGGTGCCGAAGTCCGCCGCCCGGAGCCCGAGCCGGTGCCGGAAAGCTCCGACGGTGACGCCTTCGGCCGACTGATCCTGTTGCACGACCCCGACGGGGCCGACGCCTGGGACGGGACCATGCGCCTGGTCGCCTACCTCCAGGCCGACCTGGACCCCAGCGAGGCGGTGGATCCACTGCTTCCCGAGGTCGCGTGGAGCTGGCTGGCAGATGCGCTGGAGTCGCGCGGGGACCAGGTGACAGCACTGGGAGGAACGGTCACCGCCACCACCTCGGTTCGCTACGGCGATATTTCCGGTCCGGCCCGGGCCCACCAGTTGGAGTTGCGGGCATCCTGGACGGCCACGACATTAGCGCTCGGCTCCCACGTTCAAGCCTTCTGCGAGGTGCTAGAACATGCGGCCGGTTTGCCGCCGACCGGCGTCACCGACCTGAGTTCCAGGTCCCGCGCCTGATATGAGCGCCGGCAACGAGACTCCCGCAGCCACCGAGGACGGACCCGCCGCGCAACCACTGCCGGCTCCGGCGGAAGGCGTTCCACCGGTATCGGTCACCGTCTCCGAGATCGCCGCGGCCGCGGAGAAACTGGCCGCCGGCACCGGACCGTTCGCGGTGGACGCCGAGCGGGCATCGGGCTTTCGCTACTCCAACCGCGCGTACCTGATTCAGATCCGACGCAGTAATGCAGGCACGGTACTGATCGACCCGGTGAATCACGGCGGCAGCCCGATCGACGCCCTCGGCCCGGTCGCTGAGGTGCTGGGCCGGGACGAATGGATCCTGCACGCTGCAGATCAGGACCTGGCCTGCCTGGCCGAGGTCGGGTTACGTCCGCCCAGGCTCTATGACACCGAACTGGCGGGCCGGCTCGCCGGGTTCGATCGGGTGAACCTCGCGGCCATGGTCCAGCGTCTTCTCGGTCTCGGGCTGGCGAAGGGCCACGGCGCCGCGGACTGGTCCAAGCGACCGCTTCCGGCGGACTGGCTCAACTACGCCGCCCTAGACGTCGAGGTGTTGATCGAATTGCGGGCGGCGATCGACGAGGTTCTCACCGAGCAGGGTAAAACCGTATGGGCCGCTGAGGAATTCGAGTTCGTACGCTGCTCGGATAGTGCGCCCACCCGCCGTGACCGCTGGCGGCGCACCTCCGGACTGCACAAGGTGCGGACCGTTCCGGGCCTGGCCGCGGTGCGGGAACTGTGGCGGGTGCGGGACCGGATCGCTCGGGACCGCGATATCGCCCCCGGGCGGATTCTGCCGGACAAGGCGATAGTCGCCGCCGCCCTGGCTGATCCGAAATCAGTCGACGAACTGGTCGCATTGCCGGTTTTCGGCGGTCCGAAACAGCGCCGGTCGGCGAAGGTCTGGCTCGCCGCCCTGACGGCCGCCCGCGACACCGACGATCCGCCCGACATCTCCGAGCCGCTCACCGGACCGCCGCCGGCCTCCCGCTGGTCCAGGCGTAATCCCGAGGCGGCGGTACGTCTGGAAGCGGTCCGGTCGGCGTTATCGGAACTGTCCCGGCGCGTCTCGGTTCCGGCGGAGAACCTGCTCGCGCCGGACTTGGTGCGCCGACTGTGCTGGGAATGGGCCGACAGCGGCGATGTCGGCGGCGCGGTCGACACCTTCCTGCACGACAATGGCGCCCGAGCGTGGCAGCGAGCTCTGACGGTGCCGGTCCTGACCCGGGCCCTGACGCCGGCACCCGGACCGACATCGGCTCCCGCCGATCCCGACGGCGGTTAGTCGATCTGCGGGGCCAGCGACTCGTCGTGAGCACCCAGCGCGGCCACCCATCCAGTGACCTTACGGGCGACATGCTGTGCGGTGAGCCCGGTCTCGGCGAGTATCTCTCCGCGGGCGGCGTGGTCGAGGAATTGTTGCGGGATGCCCACATCCCGACACGGCACGTCGATATCGGCGGCGCGCAACGCGGCCGACACCGCAGCGCCGACACCGCCGTTGACGCCGCCGTCCTCCATCGTGACCACCAGCCTGTGCTCAGCGGCCATCGGTCCGAGCGCTGCCGGCACCGGGAGCACCCAACGCGGGTCAACCACGGTCACGCCGATCCCCTGCCGGCGGAGCCGTCCAGCGACCTGTAGCGCCATCGCGACGAACGAACCCACCGCGACCAGCAGCACATCGTTGCCGAGCTCATCGGCCGGAAGGGCCAACACATCCATACTGGCCATCCGCTTCAGCGCCGGAATATCTTCGCCCACCGCCCCTTTCGGGAAACGGATCACGGTCGGACCGTCATCGGTGTCGAGGGCCTCGCCGAGTTCTTCGCGCAGCCGGGCTCCGTCCCGAGGGGCGGCGACCCGGATCCCGGGAACGATATTGAGCACCGAAAGATCCCACATGCCGTTATGGCTCGCCCCGTCGTTACCGGTGATTCCGGCACGGTCGAGAACCAGAGTGACCGGCAGCTTGTGCAGGGCGACGTCCATCAGCACCTGGTCGAAGGCGCGGTTGAGGAATGTGGAGTAGATCGCCACCACCGGGTGCATCCCGCCCATCGCCAGCCCGGCAGCCGATGTGACCGCGTGCTGTTCGGCGATGCCGACGTCGAACAGGCGGTCGCCGAACCGCTCGCCGAACGCCGCCAGACCGGTCGGTCCCGGCATCGCGGCGGTGATCGCGACGACATCGCGACGTTTGGCGGCGTAGCCGATCAGAGCCTCGGAGAACACCGATGTCCAGCCAGGCTCCGACGGTTTGGTGGCCAGGCCCGTTTCGGGATCGATGACCCCGCAGGCGTGCATCAGTTCGGCCTGATCGTTCTCCGCCGGCGCGTAGCCCATGCCCTTGCGGGTGACCACGTGAACGACAACCGGGGCGTTGAAGCCGCGCGCATGCCGCAGTGCGCTCTCCACCGCGTGCTCGTCATGTCCGTCGATCGGGCCGACATACTTCAAACCCAGGTCGGTGAACATCACCTGCGGTGCCACCGCGTCTTTGATACCGACTTTGACGCTATGCATGGCCTGATAGCAGACTTCGCCGAGCACCGGCATACCTCGCACCGCCCGACGACCGCGGTCCAGCAAGCGCTCGTAGGCCGGTTGCAGCCGCAACCCCGCCAGGTGGTCGGCAAGACCGCCGATGGTCGGCGCATAGCTGCGGCCGTTGTCGTTGACGACGATAACCACCGGCCGTTTCGCCGCCGCGATGTTGTTGAGGGCTTCCCAGCACATCCCGCCGGTCAGCGCACCGTCACCGACGACGGCCACCACGTGCCGATTGCGCTGGCCGGACAGTTCGAAGGCTTTGGCCAGTCCATCGGCGTAGGAGAGCGCGGTCGACGCGTGGCTGGACTCGACCCAATCGTGGACGCTCTCGGCCCGCGACGGGTACCCGGACAGCCCGTCCTTGGCCCGGAGGGTGTCGAAGTCGGCGCAGCGCCCGGTCAGCATTTTGTGCACGTAGGCCTGATGGCCGGTGTCGAAGATGATCGGGTCGTGTGGCGAGTCGAACACCCGGTGCAGGGCGATCGTGAGTTCCACCACGCCGAGGTTGGGGCCCAGATGACCACCGGTGGCAGCCACTTTCTGGACCAGGAACTGCCGGATCTCGCCCGCCAGTTCGGTCAGCTGATCCTGGTCAAGGTGCTGCAGATCAGCGGGACCGCGGACCTGTTCGAGCATTCCGACATTCTACCCAGGGTTGCCGCGGCGGTCGGGCTCAGTCTCGTAGACGTCAGGCACACCATCGTGGTTGGCATCGGCGGTTTCCAGCTCGTAAATCGAGCGGTAATGCCGGTTGCGGGCCTTCAGGACGGCAGCCGCCAGCACGGCCGCCAGCAGCGATCCGACGAGCACGGCAACCTTGACGACGGACTGGCTGCCCGGGTCTGCTGCGTAGGCTAATTTCCCGATCAGCAGGGATACGGTGAACCCGATCCCGGCCAGCATCGAGACCCCGAAGATGTCGATCCATCGCAGTGAGGTGTCCAGCTTGGCCCGGGTCAGCGCCGATATCAGCCGGGTGACCCCGAACACCCCGAGCGTCTTACCGAGCACCAGCCCGGTGACGATCCCCAGCGCGATCGGGTCGCGCAGGGCGGTAACCAAACCGTCATAGCCGCCGAAGCTCACCCCGGCGGCGAAGAAGGCGAACACCGGAACCGCGAAACCTGCCGAGACCGGGCGCATCACATGCTCGAAATGCTCGGCCAGACCGGGTCCGGCCTCCTCGCCGTCGGCGGTTCGGTCGCGACTCAGCACCGGCACGGTGAAGCCCAGTAGCACGCCCGCGACCGTGGCGTGGACCCCGGACTCGTGCACCAACGCCCAGGTGACCAGCGCCAGCGGGATCAGCAGCCACGGGGACTGGATCCGTCGCTGCACCAGAACCGCGAAGATCAACAGCGGTATGAACGCCAGCAGCAGCGCGCCGATATTGATGGTGGCGGTGTAGAAGATGGCGATCACCGCGATCGCCAGCAGGTCATCCACCACGGCCAAGGTCAGCAGGAAGGTGCGCAGCGCCGAGGGCAGATGTGTGGAGACGACCGCGAGCACGGCCACCGCAAACGCGATGTCGGTGGCGGTCGGGATGGCCCACCCGCGGGCCGCACCGTCGCCGGCACCCGCGGTGAACGCGATGAAGATCATCGCCGGCACCACCATCCCGCCCACCGCCGCGGCGATCGGTAGCGCGGCCCGACTCGGGTCGCGCAGGTCACCGGCGACGAACTCGCGCTTGAGTTCGAGGCCGACGACGAAGAAGAAGATCGCCAGCAGTCCATCGGCGGCCCAGGAACCCAGGCTCAGATCGAGGTGCAGGCCGAGATCATCCGTGCCGACCCGCATCGCGGTCAGCGAGTGGTAGGACTCCGCCCAGGCCGAGTTGGCCCAGATCAGCGCGGCAGCCGCAGCGACCAGCAGCAACCCGCCGCCCACCGTCTCCTTGCGGAAGATCTCGATGACGCGGCGGGTCTCCGACCAGGAGCCGCGGCTGAACAGCCGTGCGGGCAATGCCGGGCGATCGTGGCGGGGATCTTCGTTGAGGGGATCAGGCCGTTCCAAGGTTCACCTCGCGGGTTCGACGGTCACTGCCGACCAGACTTCCCGGCACACCTTCCGGGGGTCAGTCTAGGGGGCAGGTGGCTCACCGGCTGAGTAGGGCGAGGCATTCGACATGGTGGGTCAGCGGAAAGGCGTCGAACACCCGAATTTCCTGCACCCGATACCCGTGACCGCGGTACAGACCGATATCGCGGGCAAATGCCGCAGCCTCGCAGCCGATGTGAATCACCCTCGCCGTACCGGATCCTGCCAGCAGGTCGATGACCGCGCGCCCGGCACCCGACCTGGGCGGGTCGAGTACCGCGATATCGGCGCCACCGGACTGACCGGCCAGGAATCCGCGCACCGATCCGGAGACGACTTTGACCGGAAGATCGGCGAGCGCGGCCCTGGCCGCTGCCGACGCCGACCGCGCGGTGTCCACGGTCAGTACCCGCCCACGCCCGCCCATCGTCTCGGCCAGCGCCGCGGTGAACAATCCCGCCCCGCCGTAAAGGTCCCACGCCCGCCGCGCCCCGGCGCCGTCGGCCCACTCCCGCACCAGATCGCTGTAAGCCCGAGCTGCGTCGCGGTGCGACTGCCAGAACCCGGTCACCGGAACCCGCCAGACCCGGTTCCGCACCCGCTGGACCGACTCCCGCTCACCCTCCACCACCTCCTGCCGATCCGGCCCGGTGACCAGCACATGCCGATGGTGATCATCGTCGAGAACCACGTGAACCTCCTTGCCGGCTGGCCAGCGCGGACCGTCCAGCCCGGCCAGCAGCCCACCGGGCAACTGCGCGCATCGAACATCGGTGACCAGCTCGTCGCTGCGATAGCGGTGCAGACCGGCCCGGCCGTCGGCGTCGGTACCGAGACGGACCCGTCGCCGCCAGCCCACGGCATCACCCGACCCGACCGATCCGGCGGTTCCAGTCCATTGGTAACCGCCGAGCCGGGCAAGCTGGTTGGACACCACCAGGCCCTTTATTCGCCGCAGCGCGGCCGGATCGGCGAATGCCATATCACAGCAACCCGCCCCGTCCACTCCCGCGATCGGGCACAGCGGCTCCACCCGCTCATCCGAGGGCGCGAGTATCTCGACGGCGTCAGCGTGCCAGTAGGACCCCCGATCGGCGGTGACCCGCGCCCGCACCCGCTCACCGGGCAGGGCGTAGCGCACGAAGACCACCCGGCCGTCGTGACGTGCCACGCAGCTGCCCCCGTTGGCCGCCGAACCGGTGGTCAGCTCCAACTCACCCGGCGCCGTCACGGTCATTCCACGCACACTCATTCCGTGAAGCCGCGTCGAACATCGCCGGGCGCGCTGTGGTCCTCGACCTGCGTGACGCGGTCGGACGAACTCAGCTGCCAGGGCACCGATGTCATCATGACGTTGGGAATGAACAGCAGCCTGGTTTTCAGGCGCAGCGCGCTCTGGTTGTGCAACAGACCTTCCCACCAATGACCGACGACGTACTCGGGGATGAACACGGTCACCACCGTGCGCGGGGCTTCCCTGCTGATGCGTTTGATGTAGTCGACGACCGGACCGGTCACCTCCCGGTACGGCGAGGCGACCACCTTGAGCGCGACATTGACCTCGCTGTCCTCCCATTCGGCCGTCAGGGCGCGGGTCTCGGCGTCGTCGACGTTGACCGTCAGCGCCTCCAGGACGTCGGGACGTGTCGCGCGCGCGTAGGCCAGCGCCCGCAGTGTCGGCAGCTGCATGCTGGACACCAGCACCACGGCGTGGTTACGGCTGGGCAGCACGATCTCACCCCGTTGATCCGGGCCCGGGGTGAGCTCCCGCGACACGCGGTTGTAGTGCCGGTTGACGGCCTTCATGATGACGAACAGAACACTCATCGCCGCAATGGCTATCCATGCCCCCGAGAGGAACTTGGTGACCATGACGACGAGCAATACGGTGCCGGTCGCGATCAACCCGACGGTGTTGATCACCCGCGAGCGGATCATCCGGCGACGTTCCGCCGGGTCCTCCTCGGCGCGCAACAGCCTGTTCCAGTGCCGCACCATTGCGATCTGGCTGAGCGTGAACGAGATGAACACTCCGACGATGTAGAGCTGGATCAGTGCCGAAACCTCGGCGTCGAAGGCAACCAAGAAGGCGATCGCGGCCAGGGCGAGGAACACGATTCCGTTGGAGAACGCCAGCCGGTCCCCGCGGGTGTGCAGCTGTCGGGGCAGGTAGCGGTCCTGTGCCAAGATCGAGCCCAGCACCGGGAAACCGTTGAAGGCGGTGTTGGCGGCCAGCACCAGAATCAGCGCGGTGACGGTGATGATCAGGTACAACCCGGGGGCGAAATTGTGGAACACGGCATCGGCGAGTTGGGCGAGCAGCGTCTTCTGCTGATAGTCGGCGGGTGCGCCGATGAGCTGCTCTGCCGGCCGCTGGGCCACTTTCACCCCGGTGTCGACCGCCAGCAGAACCATCCCGGAGAACAGGACGATCGCGGTGCCGCCGAGCAATGCCAGCGTGGTGGCGGCATTTCGCGCCTTGGGTTTGCGGAATGCCGGCACGCCATTGCTGATCGCCTCCACACCGGTCAGCGCCGCGCAACCGGAGGAGAACGCCCGGGCCACCAGGAAAACCAACGCAAAGCTGGCGATATCGCCGTACTCGGCCCTCATCTCGAAGTCCGCGGACTCGGCGCGCAGTTCGTCACCGAGCAGGTAAATCTGGATGAAACCCCAGCCCAGCATGGCGAGCATCCCGATCATAAAAGCGTAGGTCGGGAGCGCGAATGCGGTGCGGGACTCCCTGATGCCCCGCAGGTTGATCGCCGTCAGCAGCACGATCGCGGTCACCGCCAAGCCAACCTTGTGCTCGGCGACGAACGGGACAACCGAGCCGATATTGGACATCGCCGCCGCTATCGACACCGCCACGGTCAGCACGTAGTCGACCAGCAATGCGCTTGCCACCGTCAGACCCGCATTGGGCCCGAGGTTGGTGGTCACCACTTCGTAGTCGCCTCCCCCCGAGGGGTAGGCGTGCACGTTCTGCCGGTAGGAGGCCACCACCACCAGCAGCACCACCGCTACCGCCGCGCCGATCCAGGGTGCCATCACATAGGCCGATACCCCGGCGACCGACAGCACCAGGAAGATCTCCTCTGGGGCGTAGGCCACTGAGGACATGGCGTCGGAGGCGAACACTGGCAGGGCGATTCGCTTGGGCAGTAACGTCCGGTTCAGCCGGTCGCTGCGAAACGGTTGCCCGAGCAACATCCGACGCATACCCGTCGAGACTTTGGACACGAGTGCCAAGCGTAGGCGCTGCCCTCGATGGCGGTACCGTTCCCCATACCGCACGGCCCGGCCCCGGGTCGCAACAGATTCAGTCGGAAGGACCTCAGGTGCGGGTATGCGGGTAGTGGTGATGGGCTGCGGCCGTGTCGGCGCGGCGTTGGCCGAGGCACTATCCCGGCTCGGGCACGAGGTCGCGATCATCGATCGCAAATCAACCTCGTTCCATCGGCTCTCCCCCGACTTCACCGGCGAACGCATTCGGGGCATGGGCTTTGACCGGGATGTCCTGCTGCGGGCCGGAATCGAGCGGGCCGACGCTTTCGCGGCGGTGTCCTCCGGCGACAACTCCAACATCATTTCGGCGCGGGTGGCGCGGGAGATGTTCGGGGTGGCCCGGGTCGTGGCCCGGATCTACGACGCCAAGCGCGCCGCGGTCTACGAACGGTTGGGCATCCCCACCGTCGCCACCGTGCCGTGGACCACCGACAGGCTGCTCAACACCCTCACCGAGGAGACCGAGACCGCACGGTGGCGCGACCCGACCGGAACCGTCGCCGTCGCCGAGGCCGCACTGCACGAGGGATGGGTCGGGCTGCGCACGACGGAACTCGAACGAGCAACCGGCGCACGGGTAGCGTTCCTGATCCGGTTCGGCGCGGGACTGCTACCCGAACCCAAGACCGTCATCCAGGCGGGCGACCAGGTCTATCTCGCCGCAGTCTCGGGGCAGTGCGCCGCCGCACTGGCCATCGCCGCGGTGGCACCCGAGGAAGGGGACCGGGAATGAAAGTCGCGATCGCCGGCGCAGGCGCGGTGGGCCGTTCGATCGCCCGGGAACTAGCGGAGAACTCCCACCAGGTCACCCTTATCGAACGCAACCCGGATCACTTCGACGTTGAGGCGATACCGTCGGCCGAATGGCATTTCGGGGACGCGTGTGAACTAAGCCTGCTTGAGGCGATACACCTGGAGAATTTCGACGTCGTGATCGCCGCGACCGGCGATGACAAGGCCAACGTAGTGCTCTCCCTGCTGGCCAAGACGGAGTTCGCGGCACCACGTGTGGTGGCTCGCGTCAACGATCCGCGAAACGAGTGGCTGTTCGACAGCGCCTGGGGGGTCGACGTGGCGGTGTCGACTCCACGGATGTTGGCATCGCTGGTGGAGGAGGCCTTCGCCGTCGGTGATGTGGTGCGGATTCTGGAGTTCCGCAAGGGCCACGCCAACCTGGTCGAGATCACCCTGCCCGACAACACACCATGGGGCGGGCGGCCGGTCCGCAAGCTGAACCTGCCGCGCGATGTCGCGCTGGTAACCATCCTGCGTGGCCAGCGCGTCATCGTTCCCGATCCGGACGAGCCGCTCGAGGGCGGGGACGAGTTACTCTTCGTCGCCGCGCCGGAGGTGGAAAGCGACCTGCGCACCCTGCTCGCCCACCGGAGCGAATAGCGGTCGGGGCCGGCCGTCCGGGCTCGGGGTCAGTCCCGGGCCGGCGTGGTGTCGCTATCCGAGTCGGTACCAACGGCGGGATGTTCGGCCGCGTGGGCGGCGTGAATGGCCCGCTGGGCCTTCCTGATGGCCAGATAGGTGACCAGGGCTCCGATCGCCGCCAACGGCCAGCCCATCGCGATGCGGGCGACGCCGAGCCAGCCGGTCTTGTCGGCGTCGTAAAGGTGGTTCTGCACCAGGAAACGGGAGCCGAATACCGCCACCCAGGTCAGCGTCGCGACGTCGAAGGCCAGCACGGCCTGCCGGGATCGGCGCCAGTCGTGGCCCCCACCGGTGACCCAATTCCACACGTACCCCACGATCGGCCGGCGAAACAGCACCGACAGAGTGAACACCGATGCCCAGATCAGTGACGTCCAGATGCCCAGCAGGAAGTAGCCCTTGGACGCCCCGACCACCCAGGCGATCAACGCACTCACCCCGACTCCGAGGAACCCGGCGACGGCGGGTTGAACAGAGTCGCGCCGGATCAGCCGCCACACCAGGATCATGGCGGCCGCACCCAGCGCCGCGAACAGGGCCGGCAGCAGACCGAACGCGGTGTTGACCGGGACCAGAACCGCCACCGGCAGGGCCGAATAGATCAGACCGCTGACGCCGCCCATCTGCCCGAGCAACGCCTGCCCCGGGGCCCGCTTGGACTCGGTCACAGCCGGACCCTCGCTGACCTGGCCGCAACCGGGTCCGCGGACATCAACGGTGAATCTCGTAGTGCGGGTTGTAGATCGCCTTGCTGCCGTTGTCGAGCATGCCCACCCGCCCGGACACTTTGAGAGTGCGACCGCAATCGATGCCGGGGATCCGGCGCTGACCGAGCCAGACCAGCGTCACGGTATCGGTGCCGTCGAAGAGTTCGGCACGAACCCCGCCCGCGCAGCCCTTGCCGTTGGTTTCCACGCTGCGCAGGGTTCCGACCATGGTCGCCTCCTGGCCCCGTTGGCAGTCACACGCCCGCTGCGCCCCGGTGCTGGCGGCCTCTCCGGTGAGTTCCTCGGCATCCCGCGTCGCGGGGTTCTCCGTCAGTCGCCGCGTCAGTCGGCGCACAAACCCATCGGCCGCAGCCATGATCTCTCCTGAAAGCTCGGTCACACTGCCAAAGTCACCGTAGACCTCTTGGAACGGCCGCGCCACGGGGCGCACCCGTCATCGGTTGGCGACGATGATACCGGCAGGATCATTGGAGTGACGATCAGCATCCGGGGCGTGCTCACCGTTCTGCTGCCCGGGACGGGCTCAGACGAGCACTACCTCAGGCGGGCGTTCGCCGCGCCACTACGGGATGCCGGTGCGGTGCTGCGCGCGGTGGCCCCGGAACCGGCCGCACTGGTCGACGGCTACCTGCGCGCGCTGGACGAGGCCGCCGCGACACACGGCCGGGTCGCCGTCGGCGGGGTGTCACTGGGCGCTGCGGTAGCAACGAATTGGGCCTTGGACCATCCGCGGCGGGCCGTCGCGGTCCTGGCCGCACTTCCACCGTGGATCGGAGCGCCCGGCGACGCACCGGCCGCTGCCTCGGCACAACACACCGCAATGATGCTGCGCCGGGACGGACTGAGCGCCGCCACCGCGGCGATGCGGTCATCGAGTCCCGCGTGGCTGGCCCGGGAGCTGACACGTTCCTGGGATCGGCAGTGGCCCGCCTTGCCCGACGCGATGCAGGAAGCGGCCGCGTACTCCGCGCCGACGATTGATCAGCTACGCCGACTGGACGTCCCACTGGGCGTGGCGGCCGCACCGGACGATCCGATTCACCCCTCCCGGGTGGCCGTCGAGTGGGTCTCATCAGCACCTCGGGCCGCGCTCCGAGAGGTCAGCCTCACGGCGTTCGGACCCCGGCCCGAGTTACTCGGTGCGGCATGCCTGAGGGCGCTTGCGGCAATCGACTGACCGGCGGTCAGCCGCCGGTGCTGGTGCTGGTGCTGCGCACCTGCCGCATTGACGCCCCCGGCTCGGTTCGCCGTGCATCCGGCTCCGGCTCTGGCTCCGGTTGCGGTTGGGGTTGCTGGGGCTGCTGCTGCTGGGCAAGCGCAGCCTGCTGGGCGGCGATCATGGCCTGCTGGGCCTGCGCCTGCTGGGCCTGCTGGGCGGCGGCGGCCCGCAACTGGGCGGCCAGCTGTTCGGGGAGTTCCACCGGTAGCGGCGTTCGCACCGGCAACGGAGTCTCACCTCGCCGGACGACGGTGTCGGCCAGGGCTTCCCGCGCCTGTGCGACCAGGGCGGGCATCGTCTCCAGGCCCCCGTTGGCCACACAGCGGATCATCCAGCGGTAACCGTCCACTCCGATGAACCGGACCGCGCCGGCACCCGTGCCGACCACTTCCCGGCCCCAAGGTCCGTCCTCGATCGACACCGCGGCATTGTCGTTGCGCAATGCATCGGCCAGTTCGCCGGCCACCTCGCGCCACAGCCCGGGCGATTTGGGGGCGGCATAGGCCGCGATGGTGAACCGGCCGTTCGGGGTAACCATCCAGATCGCGCTCGGAACACCCGTCTGGTTGAACTCCACCTGCACCTGCCCGCCCGGTGGGGTCGGAATCAGTACCGAGCCCAGGTCGAGCCGGGCCAGGACGGCTTCCTCCGGGTTGTCGAAATCCTCGATGTCGAACGGCCCCTCGAAGTCACCGCCGAGGGCAACCGACGCCGCGGGCTCCGGAGCGTCGGCGACGACGTCCACCGACGGATCGGCCTCGGCGGTGCCGTCGGGCACCTGCTGGTCTGCTTCGGGAGCGGTGTCACTGTCCCGTTCGCGCTTACGTCGTCCGAATGCCATCACAAACTCGCATGTCCGCCGGAGGAACCGTG
>CAZGPT010000035.1:0-22970 GCA_964527015.1 uncultured Mycobacterium sp.
AGTACGGGGCGGCGCTGCAGCGCCTGGACGAGGCGATGGGGAAGTTCAACTCGGCGAAGTAGGGCGGCTTTGGGGGCGCGGTAGGGGCTCAGCAGGGGCGCGGCAGGGGAGTGAGAACCTCCCGCCTCTGAGCGACTGCGAGCGACTGTCTGGCTGTTGAACGGTGCGTGAACAGCGGATTTGGCGGGGCCTGCCGGGCTTGGGTAGCCTTCAGGGGCACTCGACGCGGGGTGGAGCAGCTCGGTAGCTCGCTGGGCTCATAACCCAGAGGTCGCAGGTTCAAATCCTGTCCCCGCTACGGAAAAAAGCCAGGCCAGAGGAATTTTCCTCTGGTCTGGTTTTTCGTTGGGGAGGGCCGAAGTCCGTATTTAATCCGTACTTATTACACGCGGCGTGGCCGTATCCCAGTTGGGCATTAGCGGCGGGGTCTTTCGTGGTTCAATTTCGGGCAGCTCAGACAAGGAGCCACCGACTATGAATGCCAAGTATGCGCGCACTAGCGCTGTAGGTTTCGTGGCCGCGTTTGTAGTGGTTTCCCCAACCGCTACCGCCCAAGATTGCGACCCCAACTATTCAGGTGCCTGCGTGCCCATTGCCAGCGATGTCGACTGTGCTGGCGGTAATGGCAATGGCCCCGCCTACGTTTCCGGTCCCGTGTACGTAGTCGGAGAGGACATATACGAGCTTGACCGCGAGGGCGATGGCGTGGCGTGCGAACCCAAGGACTAATTTAGGTGCCGTCCGGGGCCGGCTATCCGGTGGCAGGGGAGCATGTCGTCTACTGGATGACACCCGAGTTGGCCGTGCTGTTTCGAGATGTACGAGACGGCCATGAGCCTGAGCTGAAGGCTCGACAGACTCTGCGCTCGGACTAGATCGGTACGGTCACGGTCGTGGGACAGGCAGGGGAGTCGGCGGATTTCCGTCGGATCGTGCTGCGCGGTGCCAACGTGGCCTCCTACAAGTTCGCGTTGGCGAAGTCGATCTTGACCCTGGCGGAGTCGGGCGCGACGTCGGCGACGCTAGAGGAGCTGGCGGTGCCGTTCAGCCGAGAGCTGTGCACCCACCTGCAGGAAGTTGACACTCAGTCCACCTCCGCGGGCAGCCGGTTCCTGGATGCCTGCCGTCACTTCAACGCCGGACGGATCAGCCAGGACGAGTTGGTCTCGACGACCGCGCTGATGGGCTTCAACAACGTTATTGACGCCTTCCACGTCGTTGACCGCTCCGAAGTCGCCACCCGGTTCTTCATCGACGAACGCCAGCAGTCACTGCGCGGAATCAGCTTCACTGACGAACTGCTTGCCGTCGCGACACGGCCTGAGACTCGCCAGCCCCTGAAAGCCGAGGCCGAGTCCCGGTGGCGGCTGGTGGAGAGCGCCTGGCACGAGCGGCGGGTGACCGGCTCCACCCTGCAGGTGGTCTACGACCGGCCAAGCGAGATGATCGTGCGCGGCATGCTCGGCCACCGCCGCAGCATTACCTGGGTTCGCCCCTCCCTCAACGGCTACCAGGCCGGGGCTTGCTTTTACTGCGGTGCGCCCATCACCCCACTGCTGGGCTTGGAGAACTCCGCCGACGTCGACCATTACTTCCCCCACATGCTGATGAGCCGGGGGGTGCTGGTCGATCTCGACGACGTCTGGAACCTGGTGCTGGCTTGCGCGGCGTGTAACCGGGGCGAGGGCGGAAAGTTCGATCGCCTCCCACACGGTGATTTCTTGGAGCCGCTCTGGCAGCGCAACGAACGGCTCATCGCTAGCCACCATCCGCTGCGCGAGTCGATCATCACCACCACCGGCAATAATCCGAATACACGGTTGGACTTCCTGCGCAAGGTGCAGAACATCGCCACCGCGCACACCCGAGCCGAGTGGAGGCCCCCACGATGACTGACGGCAAGCTCGTGCGTGACTTGATCCCCGACCTGATCCGCCAGTCAGGGCGCACCGTCGAGGTGTGTTACCTGAAAGGGGACGAATTAATTGCCGCGCTCGGCGCGAAGTTAATCGAAGAGGCTCAAGAAGCAGCGGAGGTTGTGCACAGCCGCAAAGACCTCGTGGAGGAACTGGCCGACGTTCGCGAGGTCATCGCCGCGATTATGGCTGCCGGGGGAATCACCGAACATGAGGTGGCCGAAAGGGCAGTTATCAAGGTCCAGGAGCGCGGGGCCTTTCGCTCAGGCGCATGGTTGGATTCGTCGAGTTTCAAGACCGATTAATGGGACACCGCGACCTGCCGGTAAGGGGCAGTCCCAAATCGGCGGTGCCGTGTCGCCTATGTGGTCTCTTTTGTGACGAGCGGTTCAGTCGTGGATAACCTTGGGTGCGAGCGGAGGTTAGGGGATGGCCGGGTCGAACAAGGAATACCGCACAGGGTGGACATGGGACCCGCCGGCGCCTGGCTGGTATCGGACACGCCGCACTGGGGGTGAACTTTGGTACCGGGACGGCGCAAAATGGGCTGACCTGCTCTTCCTCCCCATGCCGGGCAAGATACCAACAGACCCCGTCACGAGAGACACACTTGCTTGCTCCACCGACCGCGCCCGTTTGCCCGCAACAGGGGGTATCACAGACGCCCGATGAGCACGCAGCACGTAATCAGACCCCACCAGAGACTGGATAAGCCTTTCGATGTCGGAACCCGCCTCTATGCTTCACGTCTCTACCTGCCTTGAGGGGTGGACAGGTTTCGGGAGGGGGGCGGTGTGAACGATGCGCTGGTACTTCTGCGGACGTACCCAGCCTGGGAAACAGCAGTAGCGCGCCTTGACGAGCTGAAGAAGGCCGGCGGCGCGCAGGCACGGGCATCCGCCGACGCCTACGTCGGGGTCTATGCGGGCCGGCGCGGAGCGATGATCATCGACGTCGTCGCCTCACGTCAACGGAGCTATAAGAAGCGCGTTCAGCCGATGGTGGCCGATTGGATCGCCGCCAGCCCGGCGGCCACCATCGCCGCTCTCGCGGCGAATCGACTCGACGCCGCGAGGTACGGCCTGTCGGAAGCCGAGGTGGACACGATAGCCACCGTGGCGCAGCGGTTCCAGGAGTTCGCCGCAGCGGAGGGGTTGAGTGATCCCTCCCAGGAGGACCGTCTTTGCCGGCTGTGGGCTGACCGCTACGAACCCTTCGAACACGCGCCCCGCCTGGATCCGGTTGTCGGATCGGTCAAGGGCATCGGCCTCGCTCTGTGGTCGTACATGCGGATGCGCTCGGGGGCGAACGCTCTGAAGGTCGACGGTCGAGTCCGCAAAGCGCTGCGAAACCTGGGCTTCACTGTTCATCGAGACAGCGACCTTGCCGTTCTTCTCGTCGCCAAGGCCGCCGCTGAGGAAGTCGGCCTGCCGCTGCTGGTTCTCGACCAGCTGCTCTGGGATGGCGAGTAAGTGACACTAATACTCGGCATGGCGGGCACGTCGACGATTCCCGATGAAGCAGATTGGGCGCACCCCGGCGGCCTCGTCCGGATTGGGAGGTGGAATGACTGATATCGACCCGTGGGTTATGGAGGACGACGATCCCGACGCGCCGTGGAACCGCAGCCCCGTCGAGAGGCTGCCCGAGACCATCACCCCGGGGCAGATCGCCATAGAGTTCTGGAAGGTCGGCTTTCAAGACGAGCACGTGGTCTATGACTTCGTCTTCACCTGGCACGGCGGACAAGAAGCAGAATGGTCCTGGGACATCAGTACGTCCAACCCCGGTATGTCGGTCATGTCCAGCGCCCCGTTCTACGGAACCGCGAAGTGGTCGGAAGACTCCGAAGACGTAGAGATCACCTACTCTGCTCCGGATTTCGGAGAAGAGGGCGAGGAGACGCTCGGTAACGCCGCCCCCGACACCGCCGCGCTCAGTAAGCCGCAAACGTGGGTGGATCTTGCCGAGCAGATCGCAGGCTACTGCGACGGACTCATCTACTAGCGTGAGGCAAAGCCGGGGGTAGCAAAGAGCGTGACGTTCGAGCTGGCGAGGGAGATTCTCGCTGACTATCTCCGTCTCGGCATTGAGGGTGAGGATTGTCGAGTCGCGGCGTGGGGTTGTGAGAACGATGAGGTGTTCGTGCTCGCTTTCGACAACACCCTGGGGTCCGACGATGACGAAGATTCGGACGAGGAGGACGACGACTACTTAGTGGATGACCCCGATGACAAGCTGGACGGCTGGGGCACACCGGAGGATCTGCGAGCAGTGCGCGAGCACATGCAACTCGTTCCAGCTTGGATGGGATCCATGGAAGGGTCACACCAAGGAAGTCCCGATGGTGGACAAAGCCACCGGACGAATGCGTTGGGAGATCCCTGCATCACTCGGCGAACCGGTGGCCCCGAACCTGCGCCCCGTTGGGGATGTTCCGTCCGATTAGTCCACTACAGCGGACGAATATGCGATATGCCGCGGCCTAGGAGTCAAGCCACGGAATTAGACGATTTCCTGGAATGGTTAGGGCGGATCCCCCGAGAGGACGGCGGCTTGAGCCGAGTCTGCGCCTGGCCATTCCCCAAATCGGTTAGCTTCAAGGCCGTGCCCGCCGCCCGCAGCGTCCAAAGACCTGCACACCCCGCGTGGGCAGGGGGCCGTGTGGCGCGCACGAGTGCCGTCGCCGCGGTAGACAGGACAGGATGCAACGAAAACGGTCCGGATTCGGGTCGGAGCTGACGTGCAACCCGCTGAAGCGAAAGCGGCAGTGGCCGCCAAACTCGAACAGACACCTCAGCAGTTCCGGGCTTCCCCCGCACCGCTTGGCTCGATACACGAGGGGCTCTGGTACGTCTCCGAGCGGGACGCGGCACGGATGCCCGTCGACGACTGCGTCTGGATCGTCTTTCCCGACGGGCACGTCACCCGCGGCATCCCGGTCGGCCACCCCATCCACCCACCCACGCCGCCCGAGGAACTTCGCCCGCGCCAGGTAGCGCTGGACATCGTCTACACGCCGAGCTCGTACTTTGGAGTCCTCTTCGCCGAACGGGACACCGCCGCCTATTACGGGCAGATCGCCCGCGTCGTGCGGGACTCTTCGACCTGGGGTGAGTTCCGGCACGCCCTGCCGGCCGACGTCTGGGAGGTTGTTTTCAGCAGACGCGGCAACGAGGCCCCCGACGACGACGAACCCTTCCCGGGAGGACAGTTCCAATTCATCGACGGCAACGGTTGGTGCGTGGGCGGGTGGCCCGCCGAGGACGAGTTGAGCTGGTTCCCCGACGACCTGATCGAGAAGTACGGCGGCTCGGTGGACTACACCGGACCCAATTACGACAACCTGTACTTACCCAAGAGCGCCGCCGACGACATCGCCGAGGATCTACGAGCACGAGGCCACACGGTGGAGAAAACGCTCACCGGCGACTTGGCCGACTGGATCGACGCTGCCGGTGCCTACTGAGCTGCGGAGGTTGTACCCCGGGTCAAACAGGACGCGACAAACAGCTGCCGACGAAACCGGCGTTCTGTTAGACGCTCTCGTTACCCTTAACCCGTCTCCTCGATGGTCTTCGCACGCTCGGTCCACCAGCCCGCAGATTCGGTGATCCCGCGGGGAATACCACGGGAGCTCCATTGCCGTTCGGCGTCCCGTCGTTGATCCCGCCCGGCGAGGGGCGTGGCAATCAGCACGGCGCCTGCGAGCCGGTCACCTCTGAAACCGACGTACCCTCGGCACCAAGGGGCGGGCGCCCACCCGCCCGAGGCGCCCGCTCCGCTCCGGCCACCAGCCGGCCGCCCTCGACATCTGGTGCGTAGTTGGGCGGGGCCGACAATGCAGGGCGAAGAGAGATTGATGGTTTCCAGCTGAGTTTCGTTGCCATAGCGATGGTTGCCCTCGCATTGGCAGGCTCGGCGCCCCCTGCCGGCGCAGCGTTCTGCGCCCAGGAGATTCGTTGGGCGCGGAGGTACCACGTCTGATCGGTCGATCAGGCAACAAAGACATCTGTTCCACCTTTCATCTAACGTTCTGATTGGACAAGTCGGTACGCGAATGGGGGCAGTTGTGAGCGACGAATTCCCGGCCGAAGAACTGCTGGCCTACTACCTGAAGCGCTTCTTGTGGGCCGACGAGGAATGGCTCGAGCTCGACGGCGTGAACGCCACCTACTGGCAGGCACGGCTGGCTCAGACCACCACAGTCGAGTTGAGCTCAGAGAGGTGGGCCAAGTGGCGGATCAGGACCCGGATCGTCAACGGCGTCAACGACGAAGCCGAGGCTCGCCAGGTCTGCCTGGCACTGAACCGGTACGCCGCCGGGTGGAGCTTCGTCTACAACCCCTCCGATCGGACGGTCGACGCCATCGCCGCGGCGTACGCGCCGCCGCAGTGGGATACGTTCTATCTGCGACTGTCTGAAACGGCGAAGATCAGCGCCTGGATGGCCGATGTCATTGCTGAGCGGCTCGCCGCAACGCTCGGCGGTGAGCCGGCCTTCACCCACCCCGCAGCCCAGCCTGGGCAGCGCGAAATCTACGACGGAACCTATTACTACCTGGAGGCCCTCCGCGGGCGGCCGGAGTCGATTCTGGACCTAACCCGCTACCAGTTCGGGCCTATCGAGGACATCGCGGCAACCATCGCGCAGTTCGTTGGTGCCCCATCGGATGCGGTCCACGCCAGCGGCGAGGAACTCCGCATAGAGGTGGGTCCCGGATTGGAACTGCACGCCGGATTCGGCAAGCATTCGATCATCGGCACCGGATGGAGAAGCGCGTTGGTCCTCGGCCCCCGCCAAATCACCGACGCATTGGCCGAGTACCTGACGGCGATGACGTGGGCGCTGTTCGACAGCCCCGAAACCAACCTCCTGGGTGGATGGATTCCTATCCCCGACGGACCGGTCTTCCAACAGTGGAACACCACATCTGAGATCCGTAACCAAGAACAGCTCGACTCTTACATCGACCACTCGACCACAGACCTGTGGGGGTTCACCTCCACCCTCAGCGACGTGATGGGTGCCATGTCCCAGCACGAACCGCCGCCCTACGGCGAGGGCCGCAACTACGCGCACGCCGTTGAGCGAGCTGACGCAATCATCACCGCGATCAGCGAGCAAGCACGCCCTGCTGTGACTGAACGCCCCGAGGAGGGTGAGAGCTGGGCCGACCGGCGACTGCTATGGCTTGAGCGCCGTCAGGTCCTGGTGGTCGCAGCATGGTTCAACCCCATGGGACCCACGATCGGCAGCACCGAAATCTGCGGGCTACCAGACGGCACGGAGTACCTCGTCCACTTCCGCCGCCACCCGCTAGGCCCCTACTACCGCGTGCTAGGCAGGATCGGAGACGGCGACGAGTCCCAGCTTCTCGGCGAGGCAACCGACCTCCTCATCGGCGAGTCCCTACCCAACGTCCTCGCACTGTGGACCAACCCCGAGGCCGACGCCTCAGAGGTGCCCGAAGCGTTGCGCAATCGCGTCCTGGCAACCGCTCGGAACGGCGGTAAAGATTTGACCGGAAACGCGGCTTGGCTTGAGCAAACCAAAGGCAATCCCTGGGAGTTCGCGGCGGTCGACCAAAGCGAAGCCAAGCGCGTCAAGGCCGCCGCCAAAGATGCCTCCTCCACCGATGAAGGCTTCGCCGCGTGGTGGGGGCAAGTATCCAGCTTCGACAATGTCATTCCCAACTTCAGATTCCTGCCTGACGCGTGGGACGGCGCCCTAAACACGCAGAGAGCTTTTGGCAACCTCTCGAACTTCGACGTCGGCCCGATGGTAGTGACCTACTCCAAGATCGGCATGGGTAGTGACTGAGGCCATGAACCGCGATGCCGTTCGCAGATAACCAGGGCTGAGACATAGCGCCGCAGAACCCTTTCCTGAACTCTGTCGAACCGGCTCTAACAAACATTCTCCGGACATCCCGGGGCGGTTCACTATGGAGCATCCCAGGCGGGACTCCTGAGGAAGTCCCTCCAAGTCTGCGGAGACGGGTCTTCGACGTTGCGGCCTCATCCGGACAGGACCTGGTCGCGGAGGCTGAATGGGTGGCGGCGACGATGGGGTACCCCTGGGAATTGGAAATGAGGGGTAGCGTCGTGGCGGCGGTGGTACGCACCGCTACCATGAAATGCGCCTCCCATGACCCCGAGTCCGAGGATCCGTTTGCCAAATGGTGGCGTGAGGTTTGTCGCTACGAGAACTTCGAATGGTTACCAGATGCATGGGTTAGCGCGATCAACTCCGAGCGTGCATACGGTGGTCTCGACGCGTTCGATATCGGACCCCTGGTAACCACCTACGCGAAAGCCGGAGTGGAGGGCACACGGTGACAGACAACGATGTCGGTCAACAGGCGATTGACCGAATCTTCAAGATCCTCCAAATCGACGAGGAATGGTCGATCCGTCGGCCGTGGGGATTCACCTGGTGGTCTTATCGGCTTGCGCAGCACATCGACGCGACTCCTCCGTGGCAAGACGACGAATATCAGCTGTCGCGAATCCGCATCGGCACCGAACTCTTCGATGCGGTCAATCCGCCACAGCACCCGAGCAGTTCGTCGCACTGGCCAACATGCAGGAAACTATGAGCGCCGTGGTGTGGGATCCGGAGGAGCGGCCCATCAGCGAATGCTGCACGGGAATTGTGCACCAGGAGAACGTCGCCTGGCTATCCAAGCTGTTGGCAACAGCGGCCATCATGCAGAACGACGCGGCCCACGGGCGGGTGCAAGCACCTGCCGAAATCGTGGGCGTTACGCCAGCGGCGTCTGACCACCCACAGAGTGGCGAGCGGCCAGAGCCGGACGGGATGCTGGGCTTGCCCGACACGATGGCTGAGCAGGCGCGAGGCGCCGCAGGGTCGGCTATCTTCGGCTTCTACTCGGCGGGAATGGTCGTTGCGGATGGTGTCCGATCGCGTGATTCACTCAGTCGCAGTGATATTGCTCGCTCGATCAGTCCGCGGTTCGTGATCGAGGCATTGTCTACAAACACGCGGCGACGGAACTCAAGTTCACCCATGGTGTCCGCGAGTTTTGCAAGTACCTCATCGGCAAAACTCGACGACACCACCCCCACTCCCTTGAAATCTAGGACGACAAACTGTGCTCCAGCGCGAAGGTAGTTTTCCAACCTGGTACGAATATCAGCGCCTAATTTTCGGGATCCGAGAGATTCTTCAATCTCGCTAACGGATATTCGGTGGACACCCTCGTCGTCTTCGATCGACTCCAGGAAGTCGTTCATGTCTCTTGAGACGCCCAGCGCTTCGTCAATTCGCACTTTCCGGGAACAGTCTAACTGCCAGTCAATCAGCGTGGATTGGTGATTGTTTATATCCGGAAGTTCGCGAGATCGGTCGTTCTTTTTTTCGACGGCTCCGCTGCGGTATTGCCAATGTCCGAAGCCCGAGACAATGCTTAGCCTTCCACCGTTGATTTCAACCGCTCGTCGCAGGCCATAGAGACCGTTGCCTTGATGGGCGCCGCCCTTGCTTGTAGCACCTTGCTCGAGGGAAAAATCTATCGAGGCAGCCGGGTCAAGCAGCACTTCCCTCGGGGCGGCCAGTGTTTCCACTAATGAACGCTGAATTCCAATACCGGTATCTGCGACGGCGATTACGCATCTTCTCTCGTCTTTGTGAAGTTGCATCATCACGTATCCGGAACCGGCTTTGCTATGAGCGAAGACGTTATCCATTACTTCGTAAAGGCACCAGTTTATCGAGTCGATTACGCCTTCCTCGCATTGCACCTGATGGGTGAGTGCGTCCATATACATGTTTGCCAACTTTTGCGCTTCGGCCTCTGTGTCGTACCGCCAAACAGAGTGGGTGAGGGTGTCATCGGAATCCGGATCGAATTTGTCGATCGTGAGAGGGCTTTCGATTGTCTTTAGGCGGGAATCGTGGGGCAGTCGCACAGTTATGCGTTGACTTGTCGTCGATCGCAAGAAATCCAGTGTCGCAGCGAAGAGAACGACCCCGTTTGGATACACGCGTCGGACGTCGGACAGATTGAGAATCAGCTCACGATCTGTGTGAGTACGCGCGGTTTGTAGTAGCTGTGCCGCTCGGTGTGGCCCGTGGAGATCTCGGATGTCCCATTCCCATGGTTGCTTCCAAGCTGGCACGCTTCGACCCTCCCTTTGGCGGTGCCTCTTATAAGACCAAAGCCCACACCGTTTGCTAGCTGTCGTACGCGCACAACGAGTCGTACGGAATCGGGCGGTTAAAGGCGTCTCCCACTATAAACCGGTGTTTTACCTAGCTGTCGTGATCTAGCCCGTTTCTAGCTACCGCAGCGCCGTGCTTTCGCTAGCCCCGCACCAGTTGGGCTCTGCACGGACCTGTCATTGATAATCTCCCGGTTAGGTTAGCTCGCACGGTAGGAGTCGGGGGATGAAGTTCAGGTGGGTGTCGCCGGCGAAGGATCCGGGACGCCCAGTTCCGGAAAAGTTCGCTGTCGCGCCCGTAGCGCGGACGGCACCGCAGCCCCCGCGTGAGCGGGTGACCGTCTTCCCACCGTTGACAACTTCTGCCGACCCACCCGGTCCTCGTGTCGAGCCCGTGACGTTTGGTCCGGCCGCCAGTACTGCCGAGATACCCATACTCGAGGGCGATGCCGCGAAAGCGGTCGCACACCGCGGTAGCCACATCCAAATCATCGCGGCGGCCGGCTCCGGCAAGACGGAGGTCGTGTCGCAACGAGTGGCATCGCTGCTCGAGGACGGCGAGCCGCCGGAGTCGATTGTCGCCTTCACGTTTACCGAGAAAGCTGCCGCAGAGCTTAAAGAACGCATTCGCGAGCGCGTCACCGCCCGAATGGGTGCGCAGGCGACGGACCAACTAGGACGCCTGTTTGTGGGCACCATCCACGCTTATTGCTTCCGGATGCTTCAGACGTACGTGCCTCGGTACGAGACGTACACGCCCCTGGATGCGAACCAGCTGACGAACTTCCTCTACCAGCAGAGCCGTCTGATCGGCATCACCAAACTCAGGCCGACTAATGGGACCTTCAAGAGCATTGACGAGTTCCAGCGCGGAATCGACGTGATCGAAAACGAGCTGATCGACCTCGACACCGTGCCAGCCGGCGACTTCAAGACCTCAGTGGAGCAGTACTACGCGGCGCTTGATCGCCATCAGTTCATGTCGTTCGGAACACAGATCGTTCGTGCAGTGGAGGCGCTGGGTGATCCCGAGGTCCACGCGTCGGTCACCGCTCCAATCCGCCACCTCGTAGTCGACGAGTACCAAGACGTCAATCCGGCGCAAGAGCGATTGATCGAGCTACTTGCGAAACCGCACGGCAACGCGGACGTTGTGGTCGTCGGTGATGACGATCAGGCGATCTATCAGTGGCGTGGCTCATCGGTCGAGAACATCGTCACCTTCACCGACAGGTACCGAGGAGTCGCGCAATTCGCGCTTCTGACGAATCGCCGCTCGCGGCCAGGAATCATCGAGATCGCGAACTCATTCGCCCAGACGATTCCAGGCCGTATCGGCAAGCAGATGCTGCCTTTCCGCGAAGCAGACGGGCCCAGCGTCGCGATCGTGCGTGACCCCGGCACTGAGAGCGACGCGGCAGACGAGGTCGCTCGACAGATCCTCGACTTCCACTCGAAGGGGTTGCCCTATCGCGACATCGCGGTCCTCGTCCGCGGACGCGCTGCATATCCGGCGTTGATCGCAGCGTTCGCACGGGCCGCTATACCCATTCAAGCGGGCGGCCGATCCGGGTTGTTCGCGCAATCGGAGCCGCAGGTCTTCGGAGCGACCTACGCATGGATCGCTGACATCGACTGGGCAACTCAAAAGTTCACGCGGCGGCAAAAAGTCACGCTCGACCAACTCGTCGACGAGTACTGCACGATATTCGGACTCCCGGAACGCATTCGAGCGACGCTGTCTGCATACCTCGAACAATGGAAGGCCAAGGCACTCGCCAGTGACTTCAACGAGAGTCTTGTCCGCGACTTCTACTCTTTGATGGAGTTGCTCGAAGTTGACCGGTGGGATCTGTCCGATCAGCTGACTCGTAATCGCCTGGGGACAATCGCCCGCTTCACGACTGTCCTCGCGGACTATGAAGGTGTGAGTTGGCGTGCCCGAAAGGACGCGGCCGCCCCGGGTGAGCAGGTCGGCGGACGGAGCGGCGGGGAGTGGTTCTACAAAAACCTTGCGATCCTGCTCACGAACTTCGCTGTCGGGAACTACGACGATTTCGCGGGGGAGGAGGGTCACCTCGATGACGCTGTCGCCCTCGGAACTGTCCACGGCTCCAAAGGTCTTGAGTGGCCGGTGGTCTTCCTGCCTTCGTTGGTGAAGAAGCGTTTCCCGTCGAGCATGAATGGGCGCGCGCAGGCCTTCCCCGACGACTTGGTAGGTCGATTCGATCGCGAGCGGTACGAGGGCACCGACGCCGACGAGCGACGTCTGTTCTATGTTGCGATCACACGCGCTCGCGACGCGGTCCTCCTGTCGAGCTTCTCGCAGCAGGCGAATGGGCATAACCGCGGCGCCTCTCTGTACTTCGACGAGATCGTCAACTTCTACAGCGGCGCAGGCGTGCCCACGAAGGCGACGAGCAGGAGCTCGTCGACCCAGGCGGACCTTGCCATCACCTACAGCGAGCTAGCTGCCTTTAATTCGTGTCCGCGGAGCTACCTCTTGAAGAACGAGCTGGGCTTCATGCCGGCGCTCCAGCAGGAGCTCGGTTACGGCAACGCCGTCCACCACACGATGCGTGTGCTCGCGGAGCGCACGCAGGCGACCGGGGCCGCACCCACCAGACAACAGGTGGAGCAGCTGCTCAACTCCGAGTTCTTCCTGCCGTACGCGAACAAGGCGAGCCACCGCGAGATGCGCGACAAAGCCCGCAGACTCATCATGCGTTACGTCGAAGATCACTCCTCGGACCTCTTGCGCACGTGGGCAACGGAACGTCCATTCGAGCTGTATCTGGACGGCGCGGTGATCGCAGGCCGTGCCGACGTCATCTACGACAACCACGACGGCCACATCGGGCGACTTGCGATCGTCGATTACAAGACGTCGACCGGCGGTCAGACGGACCCGTTGCAACTGCAGATCTACACCGAGGCGGGTCGGCGGGAGGGTCTCGACGTCGGAAGCGCCTTCATCGAAGATCTCGGCGCAGAGAAGCGTTACGACGTTGCGGTTGACCCGCAGTCGATCTCAGATGCGGAGAAGCACATCATCGCGACCGTCGACACGCTGCGCCGTCGTGAGTTCGAGCCGAAGCCGGAGCGGCAGAAGTGCCGGCAGTGCGACGTGCGCAAGATGTGCTCGGCTGCCCCGAAGCGCTGACACCTTTGGGCCGCGCACCGCACTGTGCTCAGACGATGTGGTCGGCGGCGAAGTCAGATGCATAGAAATCGGCGGCCGTCCCAGCACCGCGCAGGACTTCCTCGCGTACCGCGGCTTTCGTCATGTCCAACACTTTCATCGAGTTTCCGACCTGAGCGACCGCCTCGATTCGATGGAACTCGTCACCGAAGGTCCCGGCGAATTCCGCAAGCGCCTTCAACTTGATAAGTGCGTCATCAAGGTGGGTGCCGTGTGGATCAACGATCGAGGCTTTCACCTCGCCCTCAACCTCATGAAAGAAAACAAAATCCGGGTGCATACTGCGCCAGTTCCCCTGCGCGTCGCGGTAGGCGATCCCGATGGAGTCGACCGCTTGCCTGGGCGGGTTGCGATACCACGCGACCGCGCCGGTTTGGGCAAGCTCGGCGTTGACCACCTTCTGTTCCCACTTGTTGAGTGAGGACAGCGGGAACATCCCCTCGTCGTCGGACATGAGGTGCTTTCCCACAAGCGGCGCGTCGATCTCCGTCTCATCCTCGATGATTTTGTAATCCTCCATACGCGACCTCGGCTGGCCCAGCTCTCCACGCTGAGGGTCGGTCGTCAATGCCCGGATGTCCTCGTACTCCTGCTGACGCACGTCAGGCAGGGATCTGATCTCGTCGCGATTCCGTCCAAACCACTTGTCGGTCAACTCATTCGCTTCATGATCGACCTTCTCGCGGACCTCCTTGATCGTTGCAAGCGCGGAAGCACGCACGTAGGCCTCCCGCAGGCCGTCGTCGTCCGCGTCGTCGTCACCTGCCAGGTGATTGACGTAGGACTGCGCAATGTCAGCACCAAATGCCTTTTTCGCGTCCTCGAATGCGGACCTGATCGCCCTGTCGTCGGCGCGCATCGAGAACTCGCGGTAGGTGAGCTTGTTCGACGTCGATGTCCCGGAGATCTCCTGAATGTCCACGCGCAGCACCTCGTCGATCTGCTGATCGAGCAGGTTGCCGTATCGGGTCGCGTAACTGTCCAGGATCGAGTGCATGTGCCGCTCGGCGTCCGACAGCGCGCCTGAATGCACGCCGTCCATTGCAAGGGACTGTGCCAGCGCGACGAGCCTCTTGACCGGCCGGGCTCCACGTTTCGGAAGCGTCTGCGTCGGTAGCTTCGCCCACGCATCCCACACCGAATCGGGGATTTTCGGATTTGGCCGCAGCTCTCGGCCGTCGATCAGGATTTTCTTCGTAGCTCCCGTTCCCGGCATCTCCTCCAGTTGGCCGGTCAGGTAACGCACCACGTTGCCGGCGGTGGTGCGGTCGAAAAACGGCAGTATGCATTCGACCGAATTGAGTGCCTCGTCTCCGGGAACGCGGCGTGCGAGCGGACTGCGGACCATGCGGCCCAACAGCTGTGTGATGTGAGTCTGGTCCACTGCGGGGCGGAACGACACCATGACTTCTGCGCGAGGGCAGTCCCATCCGGTCGAGATCGCGTCCTTCGCGATCAGAACCCTTACGTCAGGAGTTTCCTGAACACGCTGCGGCTCGATCCAGCCGACCTCCCAGTGTCCGAATTGCTGGCGTGAGTGTTCGCCGAGCACGTGGGCCACGCTGGCGCCATGCAAGCTCGGAATCACCTCGGCGATGGTGTCGAGCGCCCGACCGATCTCGTCTGGTTCTGGCGTGTTCGGCGTCTGGAGCACGAGCAGCGGTATCACCGTCTCCGCGAGGCCCTGCTGCTTCGAGTACTCGGCCCACCGTTCGGTCGAATCCGCGAGTTTCTTCGCTGCGAGTTTCACGAGCGTGGTGTCGAAGTTGCCGGCCTCGTTCGGAATGTTGAGGCTGACAACGTCTTTGACTAAACCAGATTCCTGGACGCGGTTCGGATCCACCATGACCGGGTCGAACGCCCGACGCTCTTTGGACGCGTGCGCCTCCCGCATCGCGGTCTCGAAACGCTCGATCGTCGCCGAGATACCCCAAACGATCGGGATCGGCGGGTAACCCGAATGCCCATTGACCAGTCGCTGCACGATCGACGACTTGTCCCTGCTCGTCCGGGTGTTGAACCCGCGGTGCGCCTCGTCGAGGATGAGATACAGCGTCAGATGTTCGTCGGCAATCGTGTTCGCGATCGTCTCCCAGATCGTGTAGCCCTGCAGGTCGGGTGCGCCCGGCAGTGCGGGCTGGTCGGGGTCCTCGACGTGCCCCCGGGTCAGCTTCGAATTCTTCGACAGCTTCTGGGTATTCAGGAAGTACACCCTGCCGGGATCCAGCTTCGCTTTCGCGAACGGGGGCTCGATCGTGACCAGGTCAGACGACACGAACTTCTCCGACGCATCCATGAGTCTCATTCGCGTCTGATCGTTCAGGTTCGGATCGTCGGAGAACCACAACACGACCGCTCCCTCGTCCGGATCGAAGTCGAACTTCTCCGATCCGTAGAACAGCGCCTCGATGACAGCGGCAGCCATGACGGTCTTGCCGGCACCAGTAGGCGCCGTGAGTGCAACCGACGATTCCTTGCCGTCTCGCTCCCACTCGGTCCGGGCCCGTTCCAGCGTGCGGAGTACGTCGTCAACGGCGTCCTCCTGGTAATCCTTCAGTGTGAATTTCACAGCGCACTCCGCATCGTCTCGATCTCGAAGTTCTGCAGGTACGCCTCATACATCCGGACCGGTTCAACATGGTCGGGGAGTTGGCGCACGACTGCCTCAAAAAGGCGATCTTCGTCGGTAACAATAAAAGCGATTCGACATGAGGCATTCGCCGCAACACCCTTCAGAAATGCCTCGGTTTGGTCTAAGTCGGCAAGCACCCCATACGCGTCGGTGGCATCCCAGCCGCTCGAGATATCCTCGATACGTCGACCAACGGAGCCGGCCCGTAGCCAGAGAAGTGGCGCAATTTTCTCGAATTCGCGGTTGTTGGACACGCGCAACGGGGCTTCGTAAGTGAGCGTGAAAAACTCGACGTTCTCCTCGAGGCCATCAGACATCGGGTACTCATCGTTAAATTTGTAATCGCCTATGATTGGCTCGCCATCGGGCCTCATCCCTGTGATTGCCGCGGCCATACGGGGCTTCGTTATTCGGTCGCAGATCCCGCGCACCTCCCACTCAGGATCGCCCGGCCGCCTACCTCTCTCGCGCAGCGATCTTTGTTCTTCAGCAGACACTTCGTTATTTGTAATACATATTGACAACCGGCGGCCGTTATCCTGCCTGTTAAGCCGCATTACAGCGTGGCCTGTTGTTCCGGAACCTGCGAAAAAATCTACGACTACCGCCTCAGGCTTATTGCCGACAAAAAAGCGCAAAGTGTCCTCTACTGCATAGAGAGATTTCGGGAAAGGGAAGTCTTGGTCGCCAAGGATTGCGGTAAGTAGCTTGCTGCCGTGTTCGGTTGCGGAGTGCGAGGTTTGGCGCCACACGGTTTTTGCAATCTGCGTTCCTCCGTCACCCGATTTGACTATTAGGGCACCATTTTCATCTCGTCCGACGGCTATTAGGCGACCTTCCCGGAGAAATTGTTGCTGGCCTGCGGACAGGTACTCGATGACTACGCCTGTTCCGTCTCGCGACAATCGGGACCTCAGTAGACCCGCGTCCAGCAGTTGCTTCGCAGAAGCAGGCTTTTGCTGCCACCTAGCTTCTTCGCCATTTGGCTTGATGGGCCATACGGTGATAAGGCCTGGACGTTCCTCTACTGATGTTCTGTCGGCATCCAAAGGAATGGGCGAACCGAATTCGATCAAGCGCCCGGTGTCAGGCTCGGCAAAAATTGGATAGAACAATCCCGGTCGGTCTCGGCGCCGCCAGTTGGATCCCTCGCGCTTGAGATTCACGTAGCGGACGGCAGTTTCGGACTCCAGTGGACTGTCGTTAGTTGTCATATCACTAACCCAGCGACATGGTGACGCGTCGCCGTACATGACAAAGAAGAGCCACTCGTCGACGCGCGAAAATTCTCGAGCAAGAGGCACACCTTTAGGATTGACAACATTCGTTACCATCTGGATCCGAGCGTCTGGAAAGACGTCCTCAAGCAGAAGTCCCAATCTGTGACCCTCGCGCTCGTCGATTGCAATGACGAGGACGGAGCTAGCAGGATTCAGAAGTTCTTTAGCGAGTATGAGTCGTCGCTCCATGAACGCGAGCCACTTCGAGTGGCGGTAGTGGTCTTCGCCCTCGACGTAGTCGTTGTTGTATTTCCAATCCTTTGCGCCGGTGTTGTACGGCGGGTCAATGTAGATCGCATCGACTCCCGCGCGGTGGGTGAACAGAAGTGTTTGGAGCGCGTGGTAATTCTCTGCGTTAATGACCGCGTGGAATGGCTTGTCACCGCCGCGTTCGACCTTGCCCGTCGACACGAGCCCGGGGTATATCGGATCCCTGAATTCGGCGACTACTACAAGGTCCTCGACGAGTTCTTCGGACGTCTCTGCGGTGTCTGCTAGTAGCTCCAGCGATGCTGTTCGTGTTCCGGAGGCATCCTTGGTGATCGAGAAGACCCGCCAGATGCGGTCGTCGCTGGCGCTCTGCTTTGACCCGCGCGGCGGGAGGACCCGCACCTTGTCCCCGCGCCGCACCCGCCGCCCCGGCAACTCGACGGTTTCGGGCACGTGACGCTCGAAGTTCAACCCGAAGGCACGCCGGTTGGACAGTGCGTCAACCTCGTGTCTGAGGTCCTTTGCGAGCGAGGCATCCTTGGCTTCGAGCTGCCGCAGCAGGTCATTCAGTCGGGACACTCTTCTCCTTCACTCCGTATGGGACGGCTGTATGTTCAGTCACCCGAACCATCTTCTTCATCCGACACGTCGATCGTGCCGCGTGCGAATGTCGCCAGGATTCGCGCGTGCGTCTGTCGTGGCAGTTGCCGCGTCCCCGGCTCGCCGAACGGGGTTCCTGGCCGTGCCGGCGCCTCGGCCAGCAGGTCATCTATGCCGGGCCGGGCGAGCATCAGCAGGCCGTGGGTCGATCTCGTGCAGGCGACCGCGAGTCGACCGAAAGATGAGTTGAACGCGTCGAGTTCCGTTGCGCCATTCAGCGGGTGGATCGCGATCGTGATGCCGTTGGTGTTTCCTTGCCATGAGTCGACTGTCGACGCGATGACGTCCCTATCGGTGAGGTCGTGCTTCTGCTGAAGCTTGTCGACGAGCTCTTTCGCATCGTCGACGGACTGGTTGCGTGTCGCGAGAATCGCGATCAGCGGATCCTGCTGCTGCCCGCGCGCGCTGGTCATCTGCCACTTGCCGGTCGGACGGCCCGGCACGTCGTTGTCGTAGACCGCAGACACGAGTGACACGTCCGCGTTGAAGAACTCGTCTACGAGGTATTCGACGAGTCCCATCAAGGGCAGGTCGATGTCGGCCGCTTCTGGCTCGGGCAGTCCGTCGACCTCCAAGAGCGTGGGAATTCCCGTCCCGACCTGGCGCCAGATGTCGGCTGCCCCCGACTCCATGGACCCGAGGTCGACGGCACGATCACCTTGCGCGGCAACGCAATCGAGCGACTGCCAATCCGGGTAGAACGCGCGCCACAGCGCGAGGTGCCCGGCGGACGGGCGCCAGACCGTTGGGAGTTCGCGCGACCACGTGCGCGGGTCGTCGTCGTAGTCGGTGGGCCACGCTCGGTAGGGGTTGTAGCCGGGGTCGCCGCGCCACGGGTTCTCGCCGATCTCTAGCGGCGGCAACTGGCCGACGTCGCCCACGCCGACCCAGAGGGGCGCGATCTTGGTGACCTTGTCGAACAGGTGGTGTGCGATCTGCCACGCTTCGTCGACGAACAATACGTCGAACGGCGCCGTCCCGTTCGAGGCGTCGCCAAGGTAAGTGCGCAGGCGGCCGAGCTCTCCGATCGCCCCGAAACGGGCTGCTGTCGCGATGACGACCTTCACGTCCGCCGGAAGGTGGCTCGTCGACGTGACTACCGTCGCGGCCGCGTGCACCGTTTCGGGGATGTCGCTGAATGCGGCCGCACCCGCCAAGAGCGCGACGGCGTCCCGGCCTAGCGCCTCGGCTACTGAGACGGCGAGCGGATGCACCTGTTTGTTGGTGAACGCCGTAACGGCGACGCGCCGGCCTTGCGCGTGCTGCGTCGCCTCGACGACGAGGCGCTTCAGCGCGTACGACTTGCCTGCGCCGGCGGACGCTTTCAGCAGAATCCGCTCCATCGGGGAGGTGCCGGACAGCATGTCCGCGAGCTCGCGGCTTGCGTCGTCGGACACGACGTCGTTAAGCGCCGCGGCGTCCTCGTGATGCGCGTTGCCCGTCGCCACGACCAGAGGGGCTCGGAAGTGTCCGCTGTCGGCCGATTCCACCGTCACTCCAGGTCGTCCAGGGTCTGGTCATCCGGAGCGCGCCGCGGCGCCAGCGCGAAAGCGTAGCCGGCCGCTGAGCCCGTCGCGGTCACCTCGAACGCGTCCCCGTCGCGAACCGGCGGCCACTTCTCGGGATTCAATTCGCCGCGCGCCCGTCTTCCGGCGAGTATGTCGGAGAACTCGGCTTCGCTTTGCTCGTGGGAACGGCAGCACCAGCGGTGAGACTGGGGATCTGCGTCGTACGATTCGACGTCGCAGTCCGGTCTGGGGGCGGACATGGTGTCTGTCTTTGGCTTGGCAATCGGTAAGACCCCATTGCCTTTGAGGTCTGAGAACCACGCGAAGTCTGCGATGACGAGGCGGTCGCCGACGTCGAGGACCGGAACCGTGAGCGGGTCCCACCTCAGCCGAGTAGACCCTTCCTCGGTGGTCGAGAGAGGCCCGATTGCGAGACCGCCGATCTTGAAGGATCCGGCCTGCGCTGAGTCGACCCAGACTCCGGGTTCCTCGACACAGGCGCTGCCGTTGCGCATCAACATCACCGCCCGCGAACCGTCCACGATTCGCCGAGATTCCACGTCCAGCTCGATTGGGTCGACGGAAACGACAGTTGCGAACGCGACGGACCGATTACCGGCGTCCGCCGCCATGTCTTGGGCGCCTTGCGGATTCGACAATGCGAGCAGCTGCGAGGCGCACATGACGTCGCTCTCCAGCATCGGGACGAGCGAGTTGCGCCAAGGCCGGTACGTCCGCCCGAACCGGACCAGGTCGGACGCGTGGAGCTGTAGACGCCGGCGCCACACGTCCTGCGCGGTGGACTCGATCTCCCGATAGGCGTCTCGGAGTGTCGAGGAACCGATGGCGTCGAGCGCGTCCAGTGCGCGTTCCAGCGTCTCGGCCTTGTAGGTCAACTCCTGGCTGACGAGTGTGGCGTAGAGCTCCGGGTCGGCTGCCCCCGCACCGTCGCGTTTGCCGCGCTTGCCGACGAGCGCCTCGTGAATCGCGTCTGACATCCGGTTCGTGAGCCGCGCGCCGGGCGTGTGGTCGGAGGCCTCGATCGCGTCGCCGAAGGCACGGTGGTCGATCGGGCCGGAGTCGGTCGCTTCCGCCCAACCGACGAGGTAGTCGAGGCGGCCGGAGTTGACCGTCGGTCCGCCGGCGACGATGTGCCGGGCGAGGACTGCGCGAAGGTCGATGATCGGGCAGCGGAGCTTGAAAGCCCGCGAGCGGTCGTCCTCGAGCAGCAGCGCGATCGCGGTGCGCTCGACCTCGGAGATCGGGCGTGGGACGGTCGCCGGCTCACCGTCGTAGGTCAACGCCGGGCGCCCCTGATCGACGTCTCGCTCCCACCGCAGACGACTGAGCTCGACGCCGGCGAGGTTGTCGGCGATCGAGACGAGCACGTCGGCGGTGGCTTGGTCCGGAACGACGAGGTGGATTGCGGCGGGCGACTCGCCGGCGCCCGCGGCGGTGCGCTGTTCGCGCATCGCGCGGTTGAGGGCCGAACCGATCCTTCGCATGACCAGGCGTCGCGTCTCGGGCGACTGGGGGTCGTCGAAGTTCGTGAACTCCCAGTCGCCGCGACCTTCTGCCGTCACGCGCTGGACGCCGATGCCGTGAACTCCCAGGGCGGCGGCGTCGGACTTCGCGATGACGACGTTGACCGTTCCGGGCTTGCCGGCCTGATCGACGCGGCGCTGACCGGTGAGCTGCGCTGTACCGGCGAGCGTTGCTGCGATGTTCGCCGCGGTCGATGCGGGAACCGGGCCGACTTCGCTGAAGCCATCGACGAGGCCCAGCGCGTGGCGGCGCACGTCCCGAGCTATCCCGATCTCGATGAGCAAGTCGTTCGGGTCGGCCGACCGGCGCAGTTCGTCACGGCAGTAGGAGAACAGCGTGCATGTCGTACACGCGGCAGGATCGAACACGGCCTCGAGGTGTTCCACGAGAGATTTGAGGTCGTCTCCCGCGGAGTGGGTCGACGCCTCGGCCTCCCGTCGGCGCTCCTCGATCCGGAGCTTCACCTCCTCGAGGTAGTCGTGCAGGTTCTCGACCACGGGGTCCGGCTGGAGGAACGCGTTGCGCGGTACGGCGAGGACGCCGAACGTATGCACCGACATCCCGTCCGGCAGCCGGGACCACACACGGGCGGACTCGAGCCCGACGGCGACCTGGAGGAAGCCCTTCAGCATGCGGGTGTCGTCGATCCGCGACCGAATCCGCTCGTAGTCCTTCGCGTCGCCGACGACGAGCCAGGATCCGTTCGGGTCGTCGGCCGACGGCGCGACGACCGCGAAGTCCGGCTTCACGTCGGTGGAGCGAGTGTCCTCGAAGCCGACGAACGGGACGGCGAGTTGGAAGACCAAAGTGACCGCGCCGTCGTTGACGGCCCTCGCGTGCGCGTCGGCTAACGCTTGGATCGTCGCGTCGACGCTCCCGTGCGCGTCCACGGTGACGACCTCTTTGGGTCGATCTAGACCGAGCTCGCCGACGGTTCGGGTCGCGACTCGGCCGGCGAAGTTCTCGTCGCGCACGAGGCGCTCGAACGTCATCGCACGCATCCACCGCGCTTGGGGGATGGATCCCGAGGTGTCGGCGAACCCGACTTCTTTGGCGAGAGCCCGCCGGGTCATGCCGGTGATCAGCGGGTCGGTGCCGCGGAAACGCGGACAGGCGGCGTGGGAGGAGGCTGCGACGGCACTTGAGCCACCCCCGACCTGCTCGATTGCCATCCGCCTGCCCCCTTGGTGCTCCGCCTGTTCTCCTTGCCGCGACCACGGTTAGCTTAGTGAAGACGTGTGACTCTTGATGTGAGTTGTCGGCTCGTGGAGTAGTCGTGGACCGGGGTGTCAGCATCTGTCGGGGCCATGTGCTAACCATGAACAGCTCGTCAAGCTCGGTGTGCGATCTCTGGGAGAGGTGGAGGCTCCGCTGCGCGATGTGCGGTTACGACGGCGCCTTGGGGCGCGGCCCCGCAGATCTGGATGCTGCGCAAATGTTTTTGGCATTCCCAGGTCGGACCCGACGACCTGGTCTCGCACTCTGTTCGCTGAATCAAGTGCTCTTCGACCTGGGCGCACTCGGTCTGAATGCCGACCTCTCGGTCCGAGTCTCACCGCACTCCGTAGCTCGCGGTCAGCGGGGAGAGCGACTCGTCTGCCACCTCGACGGCTGACCGCTGCTTGACCCCGCACCGAAACACCCGGCTCCGAGTGCGAGTCATGTCGAGTGGAAATCAGGTCAGGTGTTCAAAAGCTCAGCGTGAACGCGGCATTCCTGTCGGCGGGATTGCATACGCTAGCAACGCACCAACGACGGGGGATAACAGCGTGATTGAACCGGGCCTGTACGAACAGCTCGTCACCGAGGCACTTCGAGCCGAAGTCGAAT
>CAZGPT010000036.1:0-21465 GCA_964527015.1 uncultured Mycobacterium sp.
CCTGGAACTGGAGAAGACCGTCCCCGGGAATACCGCGGCCCAGTATCTCGGCGCGGCCGCCTGGAACGGTTACGAGGGCCAGGATGCCGCCTACCTGTGGCCGTACATGTTCGACCAGGTCGCCGACGAATACGACCGCCGCTACGGTATCGACGACGCGCACCTGCACGCCATCGCCGCGGTGAACCTGGCCAATGCCAAACGCAACCCCAACGCCCAAACGCGCGACTGGCGGGTCCTCGACCTCGCCGCCGACGGTGACGACGACGAGGCCAACCCGCGGGTCGAGGGCCGGATCCGTCGTTACGACTGCAGCCAGATGACCGACGGCGGCGCGGGTCTGGTCCTGGTCGGCGACGACTTCCTGCGCGCACACCCCGGGGTACGGCCGATCGGCCGGATCGAGGGCTGGGGGCACCGCACGGTGGGTTTGGGGCTGCGGCAGAAACTCCAGCGCGACAGCGGCAATCCGTATGTGTTGCCTCATGTCCGCGCCGCCGTACACGACGCACTCGGCCGCGCGCAGACCGATCTCGACGGCATCGACGGCTTCGAGGTGCACGACTGCTTCACCCCCAGCGAATACCTCGCCATCGACCACATCGGGTTGACCGGTCCGGGTGAGTCGTGGAAGGCGGTGGAGGCCGGCGACATCGAGATCGGCGGACGGCTGCCGATCAATCCCAGCGGCGGTCTCATCGGTGGTGGCCACCCGGTCGGCGCCTCCGGAGTCCGGATGATGCTTGACGCCGCCAAGCAGGTCAGCGAACTGGCCGGTGACTATCAGGTTGACGGCGCCGAGCGCTTCGGGACCCTCAATATCGGCGGAAGCACTGCCACCACAGTCAGTTTCATCATCGGACCTGCGACTCAGGTCGCCTGATAGGAGGCCGAAATGGATGTCGAGATCATCGGTAAGTTCCTGTCCACCCTGCCGGAGGACGATGACCATCCGTACCGGACCGGACCGTGGCGACCGCAAACCACCGAATGGCGTGCCGACGATCTGATCACGGTCAGCGGCGAGATCCCCGCCGACCTCGACGGGATCTATCTGCGCAACACCGAGAATCCGCTGCATCCGGCGCTGAAGTCGTATCACCCTTTCGATGGGGACAGCATGCTGCACATCGTCGGCTTTCGAGACGGAAAAGCGTTCTACCGCAACCGGTTCGTCCGGACCGATGCCTTCGAGGCGGAACTCGAGGCGGGCGGCCCGCTGTGGCCGGGCCTGGCCGAGCCGCTCTCACTGGCGCGGACCGACCACGGCTGGGGCGCCCGAACGATGCTCAAGGACGCCTCGAGCACCGACGTCGTCGTGCACCGCGGCACCGCGCTGACCAGTTTCTATCAGTGCGGTGACCTGTACCGAATCGACCCGACCAATGGAGACACCCTGGGCAAGGACACCTGGAACGGGGCTTTCCCATTCGACTGGGGTGTGTCGGCTCACCCCAAAGTCGATGAACGTACCGGTGAGATGCTGTTCTTCAACTACAGCAAGCAGGCGCCCTATCTGCACTACGGCGTCGTCGATGCAAACAACGATCTGGTGCACTATGTCGACGTGCCGCTACCCGGGCCGCGGTTGCCACACGATATGGCGTTCACCCGGAATTACGCCATCTTCAACGACTTCCCGCTGTTCTGGGACCCCGCCCTGCTCGAACGCGATCTGCACGTCCCGCATTTCCATCGGGATATGCCGTCTCGATTGGCGGTAATCCCCCGTCGCGGCGGTACGGACCAAGTCCGGTGGTTCGAGGCCGATCCGACGTTCGTGCTGCACTTCACCAACGCCTACGAAGACGGCGATGAGATCGTGCTCGACGGCTTCTATCAGGGCGACCCGGAACCCACCGACACCGGGACCGGCACGAAGTGGGAGCGCACCTTCCGATTCCTCGCCCTGGACCGCATGCAGACCCGGCTTCACCGCTGGCGGCTGAACCTCACGACCGGCGCGGTAGCCGAGGAGTCCCTGAGCGACACCATTTCCGAGTTCGGCATGATCAACGCCGGCCACGGCGGCGAGCCCTACCGCTACGCGTACGCGGCCACCGGCAGGCCCGGCTGGTTCCTGTTCGACGGTCTGGTGCGCCACGACGTGGTGAACGGAGCCGAACAACGGATCAGTTTCGGCGAGGGGGTGTACGGCAGCGAGACGGCGATGGCGCCCCGACTCGGCAGCGACGCCGAAGACGACGGGTACCTGGTGACGCTCACCACCGATATGAACGCCGATGCGTCCTACTGTCTGGTGTTCGATGCGGCCGGCATCGAGGACGGCCCGGTCTGCACACTGCAACTGCCGGAGCGTATTTCCAGCGGCACTCATTCCACCTGGGTCGCCGGTTCGGAGTTGCGGCGATGGCGGGAGACCGACTCCGCCGCGACCGCCGTCGGACTCTAGGTGAACGAGTCCCGACCCACCATGCTGGTTGCCGGCGGCACCAACGCCATCGGGCGGATGCTGGGCCTGCTCGGCGATGAATGGAACCTGCTGATAATCCAGCAAGCCCTGATGGGTGCCGGCCGTTACAGCCATTTCATCAGCCGACTGCCGATTTCGAACTCGGTGTTGACCACCCGGCTGTCCTTGCTGGTCGGAGAGGGGCTGCTGTCCCAGGGGGAGGGCACCTATCAGACCACCGTGCGCAGCCGTTCACTGTGGCCGGTGCTGGTATCGATCTGGGACTGGGAGCGCACCTGGGTTCCCCAGCACCGCACCCGCCTTCCGGCGATGCGACATCGGGCCTGCGGCGAACTGTTCGAACCGCTGCTGTGTTGCGCGGCATGCGGTGCGGCGACGAACGGCCAGGACGTCGACTTTGACCCGGGCCCCAGCGGCCAATGGTCGCGGTTCGCGCCGGCTGTGACGACCCGACGCCGATCCGAGGCCGCCGCGACGGCACGGCAGGCCTGGCAGACAGTGCAGGCCGGGTTGTTCCCCGAGACCATGGCGGTACTCGGAAACCGTTGGGCGGCAGCGATTCTGTTCGCGGCGTTCTTACGGACCAGACGTTTCACCGACTTCCAGACCCAACTCGGCGCCCCGCCGAGTGTGTTGACCGAGCGGTTGCAGCGGTTTTGCGCCATCGGGGTGTTCCACACGTCGCCGGCCCAGCCGGGCGGGTCGGAACGGGCGGCGTACCTGCTGACCGATAAGGGACGCGCGTTCGGCGGCGTCCTGATCGCAGCGCTGCAGTGGGCGCAGCGCTGGTTCGCCGCGCCGGAGGGGCCGGCCATCGTGGTACGGCACCGGGTCTGCGGCCGGCCGCTGACGGCGGAACTGGGCTGCGACCGGTGCGGCGGGCGGCTCTCCGGAGCACAGTTGACCGTCACCGGGGTGGATGTCACCCAGGGGGAAGTAGCTGGAACCCCGTGAGGATCTCCTCCGAATCCTTCAGGTAGCTCTGGTTGTCCGGCTTGACCGTCTGCACTGTCAGGGTGGCAACCCAATTCGCGTCGCCGGACCGGTAGACGGTGCCGAGTGAGGTCGCGGTCCGCGGCGGAATCGTCGGCAACTCCGGGGCCTTGCCCCTGACTTTCTGTGGAATCTTCTTGCCCAGGTTGACCTCGGGGGCGGTGTAGGTCGTCGACAGCGCCGGGGCGCCACATATCTCGGCGGAGGTGGAGCTGAGATCGGTAAGGTTGAGTTTCTTCGTGAGCTGTTCGTTCTGCGCCTGCAGAATCTGCTCGGGCTTGCCGAGATCGATACCCACCTTCTGCAGTGTCACCACCGCATTCGGGGTGAAGCCGTCGGCCGCGAGCCCGGGATTGCGGATGGCGAACCGAATCTGCCCCGAGTCCATCTTGGTACTGCGTTCCCAGCCCTGCGGCACCGGGATTCGCATCTTGGGTTCCTGATCGGTGCGAGTCGGTATATCAGTCAGCGGGGCCGAGACCGACTGACACTCGTCCGCGTTCGGCTGGTTGCCCGAACATCCCCCCGCCACCACCGTCAGCACGACCGTCAGCCCGGCCACCGCCGCCACCCGGGCTGGTCCACTTCGGTTGCGCATCTGGTTCCCTTCGCATGCCCTGCCCGTCCAACAGCAGGCCGCCAACAGCAAGGCCGCCAACAGCAAGGCCGCCAACAGCAGGACATAGCCTACCGGCGGGCCACCGGGTGCGGGCCGATGGCACGGGCCGGTGGCTAGCACCGCCGATACCCCGTCAGTCGCTGAGCAGCGTGGTTGTCAGCGTCGTTGTCAGTGCCCATACCGAGTTGCCCAACGCGCCGAGTGCGCACGCCGCCCCGATGTAGAGCCCGTAACCCGCGACCACCGGCGCGGTGACGTTACTCTTGAAATACCACCAGGTCAGAACCGTGACGAGGACCGAGATCACCACCGCCGCCGATGCAGCCAGCCTGGGTGACAGTTCCCGGGCGGTCATCGCCCCGAGGACGATGAGCACCGAGGACAGCAGAACGATCAGTTGACCCACGCCGAATCGCGGCGGCACCGTGATGCTGCCCAGACTCCCGCCGATGGCACTGGCCCGCCCGCCACCGAATGCCGACGTGGTCAGCCATGGCAGCCAGGAACTGACGGCCAACCCAGCCGCACATAGCGCGACGAGCCACCCGGGTCGCAGGCCAGCCATGATGCGACCCTAACCGCTACGGTCGGGGTCATGACGGAGCCTCCCGACTTCGCCGGTCGCGGACTCGACACCGGATGGCGTGCGTGGCGTTGAGATAAACCGACCAAGATTGACCGACCAGAAAGGCGGAGCGTTTGCCCATGCGTGGTCACATCATCGTGTGTGGGGACGATGCGCTGGCGAGACGGATCATCGATGAGTTGAACGATGCCGAGCTGTCCCTAGTGCACTTGGAGTCCCCCAACGGCCTGGACGCTGCCGGGGTGGCCCGCGCCCACGCAGTCATCGCGGCCGCGGCCGATGATGCGATCAACCTCGAGGTGGCGCTGCTGGCCCGGCAGTCCAACCCCGACGTCAGAGTGGTGGCGCGGCTGTCCAACACCGTCCTGCAGCAGGCTATGAACGACGGCATCGGACCCGGCGTCGTCCTGGATGTCGCCGACCTGGCCGCACCGTCGGTGGTGGAGGCCCTGCTGGGGCGGACCGCGCACACCATCCGGGCGGGCGGGGTCGACTTCGTCGTCTCCACGGACACCGTCGAGCGTGACGGAACGCTCGGCGACGTCTACCGAAGGCTGTCCCCAGTCGCCATCGTCCGCGGCGAGAACGCCCCGGACCCGGGTCGGATCATCTCCTGTCCCCGCCTCGACGAGCAGGTGTACCGATGCGACCGGCTGACGATGATGGGACCCATCGCCGAGCCCGGCGAGCAGGGCGCCGTAAAGGGCAGGGAAAAGGGCAGGGGAAAGGGCGCGAATAACGGTGCGGACATAGGTGCGGACATAGGGCCAGCCAACCTTGCACACCGTTCGCCGCCGGTGCGGGCCTTCGACAGCGTGCGGGCGTTCCAGGAGGACATGAACCCGTTGTTCTACGGGGCGCTGGCCATCGCCACGACGTTGCTGGTCGGGTCGACGTTTCTGCTGCGATTCACGGTCCGGCCGGAGATCGGCTGGGTGGACGCGTTGTCGTTCGCCACCGAGACGCTGACCACTGTCGGCTACGGAAACTTCAACTTCATCGGTCAGGACACGTGGCTCCGGCTGTGGGGGGTGGTGATGATGCTCAGCGGCATCGCGATGATCTCGGTCATGGTGGCGTTCGTCGCCGACGTACTGCTGTCCCGGCGGCTACCCCAGGCCGCCAACCGTCAGCAGGCCAGTCATCTCAACCGCCACATCGTGATCGTGGGTCTGGGCTCGTTCGGCATCCGGGTGGCCGGGATGCTGAAAGATGCCGGTCACGCGGTAGCGGTCATAGAGCGCGACGAGGACAACCGGTATCGCTCAGCGTGCGCAGAACTGGATATTCCGGTGATCACCGGTGACGCCACCCTGCGCACCACGCTCACCGCTGCGCGGACTCAGCACGCCCGCGCGGTCGCGGTGCTGACCGAGGATGACATGGTCAATATCGAGACCGGCCTCGTCCTGCGGGAAATAACCTGCCCCGACGGATCCCAGAAACCCCGGATCCCCATCGTCTTGCGGATCTATGACCGGGCGTTGGGCACGGCCGTCGGCCACCGGTTCGATTTCAATCACGTCCGCTCAACCGTCGACCTGGCCACGCCGTGGTTCATCGGCGCGGCGATGGGCTTGGACGTCCTGGGCACTTTCTCAGTCGACCAGCGATCCTTCATGGTCGGCGGGGTTCGGGTGCAACCCGGCAGTGATCTGGACGGGATGAGAATCCTCGATCTGCCCACCCAGACTCGGGTTATCGCCGTCAACCGCAAGAACGGCGCAGATGAACTGCACCCGCCGCACGACACCCGATTCGACGCCGGCGACACCGCATACCTGGTCGGGCCCTACCACGAGCTGATCAAGACGCTGGGGAAGGGTCAGCGCGGCAGCCGCCCCCGCAAGGCTGGCCCACCGGTCGGTACCGTCGAGCGGCTCGGACTCGGCGGCGAACCGGACGCTGCCTCGCATCCGTAGGACGGCGTGAGTGCACTCGGCCGCTCAGTCCGCGGCGAACGTCGTCTTGAACCGATCGAGCGACGCCTTGACATCACCGCGTAGTGCCGCCGCGACAAGCATGCCGATCGGCCCGAACAGGGCTGGGCCGCCGAGGTGAACGTCCATGGTGAGGACCGAGGCCGCACCGCCCTGATCGCCGGGGCGCACCTTGCCGACTAATTTCACCTTCACCCCGCCGACGCCTACGCCGTTGAGCGTCATGGCTTCGGGCGGGCGGAAGCTCACAATCGTCCACTTCACCCGATTGGGCATGCCCTTCACCTCGACGATGGACTCCACGACGGTGCCCTTGTCCAGGGTTTCAGGCAACTTGGAACGCCACACCCGGTGAATGGTGAGCCATTCTGAGTACCGGGACAGGTCCGAGGCGTGCTGCCACGCTTCCTCGGGCGATAGCGGAACGTCTACGGAGACCGAGACCTTCGCCATCAGGGCTTACTTGCCGGTGGCCTTGTCGGCGGCACCCTTGGCGCTGTCGGCGGCCTTGTCAGCAACATTCTTGGCGCTGTCGGTGGCCTTCTCCGCAGCACCCTTGGCGCTGTCGGCGGCCTTCTCCGCAGCACCCTTGGCGCTGTCGGTGGCCTTCTCCGCGGCATCCTTGGCACTGTCGGCCGCATCGACGACCTTGTCCACCGCGGTATGGGCCGCGCCCTGGACTTTGTCGATGGTCTCGGCGTACTTGCCGCCGGTCTTCTCATCGATCACGTCGCCGGCCTTGTCGATGGCGGCATCAACCTTGTCGACGTTCTGGCTGACAACTTCCTTGACCTTGTCGAGATTGTCGCCGATTGCGCCCTTGGCCTTGTCGATGAATGACATGTGTTCACCCTTTCGTGGTGTCATCTGAGTACGAACGCCGCCCGGTTTCCCGGGTGCGCTCTGCGGGTCAATCTACGCACCCGAGTCCCAGTCACCCGAGTCGGCCCGTCGCCACAACAGCCGCGGTTCGCCCAGGATCCTGCCCTGAACCCACCAGGACGTCTCGATCAAGGCGGCGGCCAGCAAACCGATCAGCACTGCGGTCGCCGTCACCCGCGGATTGGACGGATCAAGCAGGAACGTCTCCCGGGCCAGTGGCACCCCGAAAATCACCAGATAACTCAGCACCGCGACCGCCACCAGACCCACCCGCCACCACTGGTAAGGCCGGGCCACCACGGCGAGCACCCACAAAGCGCCGATCAGCAAGGTGATCAGCGCCCCCGTCGAGGCTTGCATCTGCTGGACCGGGGTGCCGTAGCGGCCCGGGTAAGCCAGCAGGTAGGAGATGAAGGTCGATAGCCCGACCACGATGCCGGCAGGCAGTGCGGCGGTCATCACCCGGCGCACGAAGCCGGTCTTGGCGCGCTCGTTGTTCGGCGCCAGCGAGAGCACGAAGGCCGGAATGCCGATGGTGAACCAGGCCGCGATGGTGACGTGGATGGGCTGGAACGGGTAGAGCAGAGGATCGGTGTGCACCCATCTCGATACCAGCCCGGCCACCCCGACCAGCAACGCCAGCAGAACGGAGTAGACGGTTTTGGTGAGGAACAGGTTCGAGACCCGTTCGATGTTGCCGATGACGCGGCGGCCCTCGCCGACCACATAGGGCAGGGTGGCAAACTTGTTGTCCAGCAGGACGATCTGGGCGACCGCACGGGATGCGGGACTGCCGGAGCCCATGGCCACGCCGATGTCGGCGTCCTTTAGTGCCAGCACATCGTTGACCCCGTCGCCGGTCATGGCCACGGTGTGGTCCCGTGACTGCAGAGCGTGCACCATGGCCCGTTTCTGATCCGGGCGCACCCTGCCGAAGGTGGTGTGGGTAGCCATGGTGTCGGCGAGGGCATCGGGGTCGTCGGGGAGCTCGCGGGCGTCCATGGTCTGCCCTTGCAGACCCAGGGACCCGGCGACCGCGCCAACTGAGACCGCATTGTCTCCGGAGATCACCTTGACCGCGACATGCTGCTCGGCGAAATAGTCCAGGGTGTCGCGTGCGTCCGACCGCACCCGCTGTTCGAGGACCACCAGGGCTACCGGCGTGACCCGGCTCGGTGCGGCGGCACTATCGACGGCGCAGTCCGAGGAGCCCAGCAGCAACACCCGCAGACCCTGAGCGCCGATCGCCTCCGCCCGCTCCGCGGCCGGTGAGGCAGGGTCGAGCAGAACATCGGGCGCGCCGATCACCCAATTTCCAAGGGCGCCGTAGGAGGCCCCGCTCCATTTAGTGGCCGACTTGAACGGCGCCGTCGCGGTGGGCATCCACCCGGGAGCGTGCGGATAGGCCTCGGCGATGGCCTGCATACTGGCATTGGGCCGCGCATCATCGACGGCCAGCTGCGCCAGCACCGCGCCGATGTGCTCGGAGCTCGCCTCGGTCAGACTCGCCGTTTCCGCAAGCCGCATCCCGTTCTCGGTGAGCGTCCCGGTCTTGTCGGCGCAGACGACGTCGACCCGGGCCAGCCCCTCGATCGCCGGAAGTTCCTGAACCAGGCACTGCCGCCGGCCCAGCCGAACCACGCCGACCGCGAACGCTATCGATGTCATCAGCACCAGGCCCTCCGGCACCATCGGAACCAGTGCCCCGACCATCCGCAGTACCGCCTCCCGCCAGCCGACGTGGGTGAGGAAGAGTTGGGTGTAGATGGTCAGCAGGCCGGCAGGCACCAGCAGGTAGGTGATGAACTGCAGGATCTTATTGATGCCGTTGCGCAACTCCGAATTCACCAGGGTGAACTTGCTGGCCTCCTCGGCCAGCCGCGCGGCGTAGGCCTCCCGGCCCACTTTGGCGGCGCGGTAGCAACCCGTCCCGGCGACCACGAAGCTTCCCGACATCACCTGGTCGCCTTCGACTTTGGCGATCGAGTCGGCTTCACCGGTCAGCAGAGACTCGTCGATCTCGAGGCTGGCGGCCTCCAGCAGTTCGCCATCGACGACGATCTGATCACCGGGGCCCAGTTCGATGACGTCATCGAGCACCACCTCATTAGGAGGGCGTTCCGCAGTCCCGGACCGGCGGCGCACGGTGGGCCTGGCCTGCCCGACGATAGCCAGGTTGTCCAGGGTCTTCTTAGCGCGTAGTTCCTGGATGATGCCGATGGCGCTGTTGGCGATGATGAGAAGTCCGAACAGTCCGTTGATCAGCGAACCGGTGGACACCACGATGGCCAGCAACACCCCGAGGATGGCATTGATGCGGGTCAGGACGTTGGCCCGAACTATCTCGGCGACGCTGCGCGAGGCGCGGCTCGGGACATCGTTGGTCTTGCCGTCGGCGACCCGGTCGGCGACCTCGGCGTCGGTCAGACCCGTGGCGATACTCAGCGTCATCTGGTTCCCTGTTTTTCACGCGTGCGGCTCATCGGGAGAATGTTCCCATCCCGTCGGAGTCGAAGAACTCCAGAGTCAGCCGCTCCCCATCGAAGGTCGCCTTGGAAATACTTCCGGGAGGGGCATTTTCACTGACGAGATCGAAGGTGAACACCTCACCATCCCAGTGGGTCAGCGGATAGATCTCCAGCCGGGGACCGAGGGTCAGGATGAGCGCGCCGTCCCGTTCTGCCACCGTCGCCGTTCCCCAGTAGTCGTTGGCGTAGGACCCGAGATAGGACCGCAGCGGACGAGCCGGTGCGGGATCGGCCGGGGGCTGCGTGCCGGCCAGTTCGCCGACCGGCCGCTCCATGGTGGCGAAAGCCTCCGCGTAGAGCGCGCGCCAGTCCTCGCGCACCTCACCGAACTGGACGAGGTCAGCGAACTCGGCGGTCAGCGTTTCCGGGATTCCGGTGGGGGCGGCGTTGGTCAGCACGACGATCGCGACATCAGCCGACGGGATGGCGACGAAGTTGGTTCCCACGCCCAGCGAAAAGGCTCCCGAATGACTGATCTGGACTCGCCCGGCCGCCGACGTGCCGACGTTGAATCCATAACCGTAGAAACCCGAACGCATCGCTGGTTGAGTCGACGGACTGGACACGATCTGCGGGGTGACGGCGGGCAGCAGGGCCGTCGGGTCGACGATCTGCGCGCCCCGGTAGCGCCCCTCACCGAGCAGCATCGTCAGCCAGTGGGTGAGGTCGGTCACCGACGCGCTGACACCGCCGGCCGGCGACTGCGGGTCGGGATCGCGGGTGTAGCGGGGTCGATAATCGCCGTCCACCCGAACATGGCCGACCGCCCGGTCCCCACGGGCCTGGTAATCGGTGAAGCGTGCACTTGTCGAGGTCATCCCCAACGGCCGGTAAAGCACCCGCTCGCTGAGCTCTTCCCACGGTGTGCCGGCTGCGGAAGCGACGGCTTCGGCTGCGGCGGTCACACCGAAATTGGTGTAGGCGTAAGACGTTCGGAACTGCGCCAGCGGCAGCAGGCGCAGACGCTCCAGGACCGCGCGGCGGTCGTAGCCCAGATCCTCCAGCAGATCACCGGCATGGTCCGGCAACCCGGAGCGGTGCGCGAGGAGATCACCCACGGTGAGCATCCGGGTAACCGCCGGGTCGGATAGCGCGAACCACGGGAGTGCCTCGGTAACGGGGGTATCCCAGCTCACGGTTCCGGCCCCCACCTCGCGGGCGACGATGGTGGCGGCCAGCGGTTTGGACAGCGAGGCGAGCTGGAAGACGGTGTTGGCACCGACTTTCTCCCCGGTGCCGGTGTCGCGCACGCCGAAGCCCTTCGCATAGAGCGTTCGCCCACCGTGCACCACTGCCACCGCCATCCCCGGGATCCCCGAGGACGCCATCAGCTCGCCGGCGAGGGAGTCGAGCTTGGCGACGGCGTCGTTGACCGCGTTCTCCGGCAGGGGCAGGGCGACACTCAGGGCCGGGGAAGCGTCCCGGGCCACCGGATCCCGGTCATGCGATGAGGTGGAACAGGCAACCAACCCGGTCAGCAGCGCGATCGCCATTGCCGCCCGGGCTGGAATCGTCATGAGCTGAACCGCATGAGCTGAACCGTAGTCGGACCGGGGTGCGTCAGAGCCGCCACCACGGGTCGGCGGCCTGCGCCGCGTCCGGCTGCACCCGCCCGCCCGGACGGGGCACCGCGACCTGCACGCCCGCCTCGTCAGCGGCCTCGAGCAGCCAGTCGGCCGGTTCCGCCCATGGATGGGGCGCCAGCCGGAAGGTTCCCCAGTGAATCGGCATCAGCAGTCCGCGGCCGGGTTCCGTGTTGAGGTCGACGTGGGCCTGCACCGCCTCCTCGGGATTCATGTGGATATCCGGCCAGGCCGTGTTGTAGGCGCCGATGGGCAGCACAGTCAGGTCGAACGGTCCGTACCGGGCACCGATGTCGGCGAAGCTGGCGGTGTAGCCGGTGTCCCCACCGAAGTAGCCGCGGTGCTGCGGCCCGGCGATGACCCAGGATGCCCACAGGGTGTTGTTGCGGGACAGGAACCGGCCGGAGTAGTGCCGGGCCGGGGTGCAGGTCAAGGTGAGTTCGTCGATCCGGGTGCTGCCGTGCCAGTCCAGTTCGACGATCCGGCTCGCCGGGATCCCCCACTCCCGCAGGTGAGCTCCCACACCCAGCGGGGTGAGGAACTTCGCTCGCTGGGTGCGCGCCAGCATCTGCACGGTGTCCATGTCCAGGTGATCGTGGTGGTCGTGGCTGATCAATACCGCGTCTAGAGCGGGCAGCGATTCCAACGGGATCGGCGGCGGATGCAGCCGCCGCGGGCCGACCGCACGCGAGGGCGAACAGCGCTCACCCCAGACCGGGTCGGTGAGCAGTCGGTAGCCGTCGATCTCCAACAGCGCGGTGGCATGCCCGAGCCAGGTGGCCCGCAGCGGACCCCCGGTTGAGCTCCAGGATGGCTCAGCGAGCGGGATTTCGGCCTTCGGCAGACTTCGTGACCGGCCGGAGAAGATCTCGAAGAGGACCATCCGGTTCTCTTCGGCTTCGAGCCGGATCGCCGATGACGGCTCGAGATTGTGGAATACCCCGCCGCGATAGTTCGGGGAGCCCGCCGCAGCCGCCCGGATCGCCGCCGGGCCGGCACCTAGCGCTGCCGGGGTGTCACGCAGCGCTTGCATCGCCCAACCGCCGACGGCCAGCGAGGCGGTCCCGGCCAGCAGCCGGGCCGCAGCCTTACCGCTGGGCAGCAGCGCCGAGATGTCGAGGGGTCCGGGCATAGCTCAGGCCCCCTGAAACCTCGCGGGACGCTTCTCGATGCGGGCCACCTGAGCCTCGATCACGTCCTGGCTGCCCCACGCCCGGTCGAAGAGTTCCTTGTGCAAGCCGGCTTGCTCCTCATATGCGCCGTCGTCGTTGAGAACGCGCTTGGAATGTCGTAGCGATAGCGGGGCCAGCCCGGCGATCTCGGCCGCCCAGGCCTGGGCGTCGGCCAGAGAGCCGATCCGGTTGGCCATACCGGTCATCAACGCGGTCTGGGCGTCCAATTTGTCGGCGGCAAGCAGCATGCCCCGGGCCCTGCCGTATCCCGCGAGTGACGACAGTCTGCGGATGCTCCAGTTATCCAGTGCCAGTCCGTATCTGGCGATCGGGAACTGGAAGTAGGCGTCCGGAGCGACCACCCGCAGATCGCAGATCATCGCCAGTTGCACACCGGCGCCGATCGCCGGGCCGTTGATCGCACCGATCACCGGCACCGGCACGGCATCGATGGCCAGGTTCAGCGCGGTCGCCTTATCGGGAAAATCCGCGGCGAACACGTCCCCGGAAAGATCCGCACCCGCGCAGAACACCGTTCCGGCACCAGTCAGGACGATGGCGCCGGCGTCCTCTTCCGCCGCGGTCTGCATTGCCTCGCGCAGTGCGTCGGCGAGTTCGGAGTTGAGCGCGTTGCGCCGCTGCGGTCGCTGCAACTCGATGGTCGTCACGTCACCCGCACGCTCGATACCGATCATGGGGTTGAGGGTACTGGCCCGCCTACGGCCCGAGGATTCCGATCGCGTAGAGACAGATGAACAGGTTCACCAGCAGCATGGCGAGGGCTTGGAGCGCGTCCCCCAGCGAGTCACCTGAGCGAAAGCGGATGCCGACTCCCAGTGCCATGAGCAGTGCCAACCCGCCCGAAGCGGCGACCACCAGGCTCGGCACGAGGTAGCCGACGAGGAGTCCCAGCGAACCGAGAACCTCCAGCACCCCGACGAGCTTGCGGAACTGGGGCAGTCCGTAGCGTTCGAATTCCTTCACCATGGCGTTGGCGAACAGAACGCTCAAGCCGTAATAGAGGAAGGCGATTATTACCGCTGCCTTCAGAAGCTGATAGATCAGACCCACAGTGCTCCGATCGGTTATCGTCCGGGGTAACCATACGACTCGGTAGCAAGGGCACCAATGTCATCTCACGTGATCTCCAGCATCCTTCAAATAATCGTCGGACTTGGTCTGCTCAATGTCTGGCTGGTACGGCCGCGGGCCTCCACGGCCTACCGCGGCGGCGAGGCGACGTCACTCAAAGAGGAGTTCTCGGTCTACGGACTACCCGATTGGGCGTTCTACGTGGTCGGGGCGTTGAAGGTCATATCAGCGATTCTGCTGATCGTCGGTGTCTGGGTTCCGGGAATCGTCTCGTTGCCGGCGGCCGTCGTCGCGGTACTGATGGTCGGGGCCCTGGCAATGCATGCGAAGGTCAAGGACAAGCCTTCCAAATCGCTGCCGGCACTCTCACTGCTGGTGCTGTGTGTGGCGATCTTCCTCCTGCAGTGACCACTGGGCCCCACGCCGGCCCGACCCCGCTCAACAGTCATGCCAACGAGTCCTTCCACGCCCGGTACAACCCGTCGTAGCGTCCGCCCGTGCCGATCAGGTCCCGGGGTGGACCGTCCTCCACGATCAGGCCGTGCTCGAGCACCAGCACCCGGTCCGCGATCGCGACGGTGGACAGCCGGTGGGCGATGATCAGCGCGGTTCGCCCGGCCAGGACGGTGCTCAGCGCGCGTTGCACCGTGCGTTCGGTGGGGATGTCCAGCGCCGAGGTGGCCTCATCCAGAATCAGAACGGCCGGGTCGGCGAGAAACGCGCGGGCGAAGGCGATCAGCTGGCGTTGACCGGCCGAGAGCCGACCGCCACGCTTGGCGACATCGGTCTCATAGCCCTCGGGCAGTGCCGAGATGAATCCGTCGGCACCCACCGCCGCAGCCGCCTCGAAGACTTGGGCGTCGGTGGCTCCGGGCCGGCCGAAACGGATATTCTCGGCCACCGAGCCGGCGAACAGGAAGTTCTCCTGAGTCACCATGACGATGTGCCGGCGCAGATCGCTTTGTGCGAACTCGCGCAGGTCGACGCCGTCGAGGGTGATCGATCCCGCGTCCGGGTCATAGAAACGCGCGATCAGGGCCGCGATGGTCGTCTTGCCGGCGCCGGTCGTTCCGACCAGTGCGACGGTCTGGCCGGCCGGGACGGTCAGCGTCATCCCGGACAGCACCGGCTCCTGTGAGCGGTATCCGAAATCGACTTCCCGCAAAGCGATTTCGCCGCGCACCGGCCCCGGTTGCACCGGCTGACCGGGATCGGTGATCGCGGCCCGGCGGGCCAGCACCCCCGCGATCTTCTCCAACGCCGATGAGGCGGACTGGAAGGTGTTGAAGAACTGCGAGATGTCCTGCATGGGCTCGAAGAACATCCGCAGGTAGAGCAGAAATGCCGTCAGGGTGCCGAGCGTCATCTGGTCCTGCAGGACCTGGTAGCCGCCGTAGAGCAGAACCACCCCGGTGGTGAGGTTGCCGATGAGCTTCACCGACGGCATGAAGATGGCCAGTAACCGGAAGGTGCGCTCGTTGACGTCCCGGTAGCCGTCGGCGACGTCGACGAAGATCTCCTGATTGCGCGGTTCGCGCCGGTAGGCCTGCACCGCCTTGATACCGGTCATGGTCTCGACGAACTGAACGATCACCAGAGCCGCGCTGTCGCGGACCTGCCGGTAGGTCTTGGCCGACTCACCGGCGAACCACCGGACCAGCAACACCAGGGCCGGGAACGCGAACAGGCACATCAGACCCAGCCGGATATCGAGCACCAGCAGCAGGACGGCGGTGCCGAACATGGTCAGGACCGCGGTGACCAGGCTGTCGAATCCGGTTTCCAGCATCTCCTGGATTGCTTCGACATCGTTGGTGGAGCGACTCACGACACGCCCCGAGGTGTATCGATCGTGGAAGGCGATGTCGAGACGCTGGAAATGCCGGAACAGCCGTCGGCGCAGTTCCAAAAGAGCCCGCTGACCGATCCGGCCCGAGGTGTTGAGGAAGAACATCCGGCTGACCGCCTGAACCACGACCAGACCACATAGTGAGACGACGACAACAACCAGTTCTCCGGCCGGTCCGCCAGCCGTCAATGGTGGAATCGCGTGATCGATACCCCGCCTGACCAACAGCGGGATGCCCAGTCGCGCAGCGTTCTCAATGACCACCACCACTGCCAGTAGCACAAGCGCAAGACGGTGGGGCCGCAGCAGCGAGCCCAGCAACGCACGGGCCTCCCGGGCGCGGGACACCCCCTCAGCGATCGGGAGGTCGTCACCCCGCTCGTTGATGCGTCCGCGCCAGTCGTTCACCGGGTGCCGTCCTCGATGGCCGGATAGCCGGCGGGCGGGGCCACGGCCGCCCGCTCCCCGAGCGCCTCCGTACGGGCGTGGTCCAGCCGCCGCCGCTGGTTGTCGTCGGCCCAATCGGGCCGCGGTTCGGAACCGTCGTCGAGTTCGTCATCGGCAGCCAGCAGGTACCGGTAGCGCGGGACCGCGGCGAGTAACTCCCGGTGGGTGCCCACGTGGGTGATGGAATGGTAGTCGCCGTTCGGGGACTCGACGGTGTCCAGCAGGGCGACCTTGTCAGCCAGCAGAACTGTCGAAGCCCGATGCGCCACAACGATTCCGGTGACTCCGCCCAGTACCCGGCGAAGGGCTTCGGTGACCGCCGCCTCGGTGTGGACGTCCAAGGCCGACAGGGTGTCGTCGAGGACCAGGACCCTCGGTTCGGCCAGGATCGCCCGGGCCAGCGCCAGCCGCTGCCGCTGGCCACCGGACAGGCTCATCCCCTGCTCGCCGATCCGGGTCTGCAGACCGAACGGTAGGTCATGAACGAAATGCGCGGCGGCAACCTCGAGAGCGCGCTGAACCTCCTCGTCACTCGCCGGATGGTCCGGCGGACGACCGAGGGAGAGGTTTTCCGCCACTGACATGGAGAACAGAGTCGGGTCCTCGAACGCAACGGCCACCGCACCCCGCAGTGCGGACAGCGACAGATCCCGGATGTCGACGCCGTCCAGCCGGATCGCGCCCTCGCTGACGTCGTGGAGCCGCGGCAGCAACGCGGCAAGCACCGACTTCCCGGAGCCGGTCGCCCCGACCAGCGCCAGCGTTTGACCAGGTTCGACGGTGACGATGATATGCCGCAGCACCCACGGCCCGTCCCCGAACCGAAAGCCGACATCGTCGAACTCGAGCCGCCCGCCGCGCGGAGTCTCCCCGCGCGGACCGTCGACGATCTCCCTGGGTTCATCGAAGATCTCGGCGATCCGATTGGCCGCCGTCATCGCCTCCTGGGTCATTGACAGCAGGAATCCCAGTGAGGCGATCGGCCACACCAGCGACAACATCATCGTGATGAAGGCCACCAGGGTCCCCAACGTCACCAGCCCGTGGCCGGCTGCCCAGGCTCCGAAACCGAGGACGACAATGAGGGTGATGTTGGGAATGACCTCCAGCAGTGTCCAGAACCGCGCCGACACCGACACCTTCCGGACCTGGGTGTCATGCAGCATGCCGGCCTGCGCGTCGAATCGGTCGAAGACATAGTCCTCGCGGCCGAAGGACTTCACCGCCCGCAGCCCCAGGGCGGACTCCTCGACGACGGTGGCGACATGGCCGGCCTGGTCCTGGGCCAGGCGCGACAGCCGGGTGAAGGTCCGCTCGAAACGCAGCATGACGATGGTGATCGGTGCCACCGACAACAGCACAACCACTCCCAGCGGCCAGTACATCGCGAGCAGGATGGCCGTGACCACGACGATTTGCAGGATGTTGAGCATCAGGAAGATCAGCCCGAAGGACAGCAGGCGGCGAATCGTGCTGAGGTCGTTCATGATCCGCGAGAGCAGCTGGCCGGACTGCCAGCGCCCGTGAAACGACATCGGCAGGATCTGCAACCGCGCGTAGAGGTCTTTGCGGATATCGGCCTCCACCCCCATCGTCGCCCGCGCCACCAGCCAGCGGCGAATGAACCACAGCGTCGCCTCGGCGAACCCGATGGCCACGGCAACCGACCCCAGTAGCCACAGCCCGCTCGGGTCGCGGTTGTGCACCGGCCCGTCGATCACCGCCCGGGTCATCAAGGGGATCGCCACGGTGGCGATCAGGCTGGCGATCGCGACTACCACCATCGCGATCCAACGGGCCCGGTAGGGCAACAGGTAGGGCAACAGCCGCAACAGGTCCGAGGCGCCGCGTATCCGGGCAGGCCGGGGTGCAATGGACGGCTCTGATCTCAGCCCCGTCGTCCTCACCTCGCTCACGACCGAATCGTCTCCTGCGCGGCCGTCCCCCGTCGAGCAGATCATGTCACGGCCAAGCCTCCCACCCGCCGACGCGCCGATCCGGCACTATGGGGGCATGGATAGCGGCTCGGCTTCTCCGCGCGTGCTGGTCGTCGACGACGACCCCGACGTGCTGGCGTCGTTGGAGCGCGGGCTGCGACTGTCCGGATTCGAGGTGTCGACCGCCGTTGACGGGGCCGAGGCACTGCGCCGCGCCACCGAGACCCGGCCCGACGCGATCGTGCTCGATATCAACATGCCGGTGCTGGACGGGGTGAGCGTGGTCACCGCGCTGCGGGCGATGGACAACGACGTGCCGGTGTGTGTGCTGTCGGCCCGCAGCTCGGTGGACGACCGGGTGGCAGGCCTGGAGGCCGGTGCCGACGATTACCTGGTCAAACCCTTCGTGCTGGCTGAACTGGTGGCCCGGGTCAAGGCGCTGCTGCGCCGGCGCGGGGCGAGCGCGACGTTCTCCTCCGAGACCATCCAGGTCGGCCCGCTGGAGGTGGACATTCCCGGGCGGCGAGCCCGGGTCAACGGTGTTGACGTCGATCTGACCAAGCGTGAGTTCGACCTGCTCGCGGTGCTCGCCGAACACAAGACGGCGGTGCTCAGCCGCGCCCAGCTGTTGGAGCTCGTCTGGGGTTACGACTTCGCCGCCGACACCAACGTCGTGGACGTGTTCATCGGCTATCTGCGGCGCAAGCTGGAGGCGGGTGGAGCCCCGCGCCTGCTGCACACCGTTCGCGGCGTGGGTTTCGTGCTGCGTACCCAGTGACCCGCTGGTGACGGGCGCGATACCGGACTAGTTCTGGTTCTTGTCCCACTTGTCGAAGCCCGCCGCTCTGGCCGTGGCTTCGTCGGCGAACCACGCTTCGGCGATGGTCTGCCGATACCAGGGGCTTTCCGGGGTGTGGTAGAGCATCGAATCTGCCCCGATGCCCCGGGTGCCCTTGATCAACCAGCCGGGCGGGCCACTGCCACCATCCCCTGCCGCCGCCGACCCCTCGCCATACGGACCCGACGGCACTTCCTCAGCCGCGGCGTCCCGTTCAGCACCGGTCCGGCGGGCGGACGCGGATAGCCTGTCCAGCTTGTCCTGGGCCGCGTCGAGCTTCCCGCCGACCGCGTCGATGACCCTGTCAGCCGCGGCACCGACCTTGTCGGCCTTGCTCTCGACCTTCTCGGCGGCAACGAACAGTTTCGCCGAGACACCGGCGGCGGCAGCGCTGCCGGCGGTGGAGAACGGCACTTCGCGGGTGACCCGACGGATCATCATGGCGAAAGTCAACAGCAGGCCGAGGACGAACGCCAGCGCGGTCAGCCACCAGTTCATCTGGTTCGCCCAGTTCATCAGATCCATCAGCGGACGCCGATCTCACGCGAGCCGGGAAGATCGGCGACCGCCTCGTCCCTGCTGGCCCGGTGGACGGTCAGAACGGTGATCACCCAGGCCGCCGCCGAACCCGCCAAAAAGGCCAGCAGGTACCACAACCACTGAGCTACGAAACCCATGTCATCACTCCCTAGTTGACCATGATCTCGGTGCGGCGATTCTGGGCGCGACCGGCCTCGGTGTCGTTATCGGCGATCGGCTCCGCCGATCCGGCACCCTGGCTGGTCACCGAATCGGCCGGAACGCCCTGCGACACCAGGTAGGCCGCGACCGCCGCTGCCCGGTTCTCACTGAGGGGATCGTTGATCGCGTCGTCGCCGGTGTTGTCGGTATGGCCGATCACGGTCAGTTCGGTGCCCGGGCAGTCCCTGACCGCCGAGATGACCGGCAACATCTGCTGCCGACCGTCCGGGGTAACTGTGGCACTACCGCTCTGGAACTTCATCGGTGCGGCCAGGTTGGCGTCTATGGTGGCCTGCAGATTCTCACAGGACGGCGCGGCACCGGCGATCGCGATGTTGTTGATGATCTGCACATTGGGCCAGCCCCTCCTGGCGGCGGCCTCGACGGCGGCCTTCACCTGCTCGGACGGCGCGGTCCCGGTCAGGGTCACCGCACCACCCTCCGCCGTGAATTGAAAGTTTGGGATACCGGTGGCCGCATCGAGCAGACCGGCTAACCCGTCGAAGCCGGGTGCGGTGGCGCCCGCCGCGGTGTCGATCTTGTCGATCAGGTTGACCGTCGGGCCGAGCGTCGCCCTGAGCGTGGCCAGCAGGCTGTCCTTGACCGACAGATCGGGCAGGATTCCGGACAGCGTGAAGTCGTTGCCGTTGCGCAGGATCGACAGCGGCGAGAAGTTCAGCGACGGCGTCACAGCGCTTGGTGCTGTCACGCCGATGCTCGGCGCGCCGACGTCGGCCTTCTGCTTGACCGCTCCCCAGCCGAGCCAGCCGAACAGCAGCGGGATCAGCAGCAGACCCAGCAGCCAGCCCCGGCCCGGCGCACGGCGGTAGTACCGAGACTCGGTACGCCATTCGGTCGGCGTAGCGCTGAGCCGCTTATCACCGGAACCCGTCATCGGTTGCCCCTCCGCCAGTTACGCGTTGTCTGCCCGAGCGGGTGGAGCTCACCGTGACTGATTGCGGCCGAGTGCAGCTCAGCCGACACCGAGCAGGTCGATGACGAAGATCAGTGTCTTCCCCGAGAGTCGGTGGCCCCCGCCAGCCGGTCCGTAGGCCAGCTGTGGCGGGATCACCAACTGCCGACGGCCACCCACCCGCATTCCGGGAATGCCGTCCTGCCAGCCCTGGATCAGTCCGCGCAGCGGGAAGGAGATGGACTCGCCGCGGTTCCACGAACTGTCGAACTCATCACCGGTGTCGTATTCCACCCCGACGTAGTGGACCTCGACGACATCGCCGGGTTTCGCTTCTGGGCCGTCACCGACGATGAGATCCGTCATCAGCAGGTCGGCGGGAGCTGGGCCGTCGGGGAATTCGATCTCGGGTTTCGTCGTCACCGCCTCACCGTAGCGGGCGGCCGACCGATTCGGCCCGGGATGGTTCCCCGGAAACCTAAACTGGGGCATGCCGCCCGAAGCCCTCCACGCTTCCGGAGCTCTCGACGCCTCCGCTGCACTGGATGTGATCCCGGACGTAATCATCGTCGGCGGTGGGCACAACGGTCTGGTAGCTGCAGGCTATCTGGCCAGGGCGGGCCTTCGGGTCCGGTTACTGGAGCGACTGGACGGCTTTGGCGGGGCGGCGGTGTCGGCGCAGACGTTCGACGGGGTTGACGCCCGACTGTCTCGCTACGCGTACCTGGTGAGCCTGCTGCCGCCCCGCATTGTCGCAGACCTCGGGGCTCCGATCCGACTGGCCCGCCGCCGTTATGCGTCCTACACCCCGAATCCGGCCGACGGGGGACGAAGCGGATTGCTGATCGCCCAGGATGACCACAATGGCGCCGGCACTGGCGCCGGCACTGGCGCCGGCACTGGCGCCGGCA
>CAZGPT010000036.1:21565-22968 GCA_964527015.1 uncultured Mycobacterium sp.
TGGCGCCGGCACTGGCGCCGGCACTGGCGCCGGCACTGGCGCCGGCAGCGACCGGTCCGCCTTCGCCGCGGTCGGCGCCGCGGCCGACGAGGATGGATTCGCCCGCTTCTACCGCCGCTGCCGGGCGGTGACCGAGCCGCTGTGGCCGACCCTGACCGAGCCACTGCGCTCTCGGGAGGAAGCCCGCCGGCATGTCGCGCAAACCGGTGGACCGGAGGCGGCGGCAGCGTGGGAGTCGCTGATCGAAGAGCCGATCGGACTGGCAATCACCGAGGCCGTCAGCAGTGACCTGGTACGCGGGGTGATGGCCACCGACGCCCTGATCGGGACGTTCGCCCGCCTTGACGACACCTCGCTGAGACAGAACATCTGCTTGCTTTACCACTTGATCGGTGGTGGCACGGGCCAGTGGGACGTTCCGATCGGCGGGATGGGCACGGTCACCGGGTCACTGGGCGCGGCCGCACTCCGGCACGGCGCAGAGATCGTCACCGGGGCCGAAGTATCAGCCGTCAGCCCGGACGGCGAAGTCTGCTACCGGTGCGGGCCGGACGAGGTGCGGGTGCGCGCCCGGTTCGTGCTGGCCAATGTCGGCCCCGCCGTACTGTCGGGACTGATGGGCGAATCGAGTCCGGCGGTGGCCGACGGCGCGCAGGTGAAAGTCAACATGATGCTCCGGCGCCTGCCGCGGCTTCGTGATGACACCGTCACCCCGGAGCAGGCCTTCGGTGGCACCTTCCACATCAACGAGACGTGGTCGCAACTGGATGCGGCCTATACCGCGGCCGCCTCGGGCCGCATTCCCGCGCCGCTGCCGTGCGAGATCTACTGCCATTCGCTCACCGACCCCAGCATCCTGTCGCCCGGCTTGCGTGCGGCCGGGGCGGCGACCCTAACCGTATTCGGGTTGCACGTGCCGCATGCTCTGCAACGCAGTGGCCAGGACACGATGCGGGACCGTCTCACCGAAGCGGTGTTGGCCTCACTCAATTCGGTTCTGGCCGAACCGATTCAGGATGTTCTGATGACCGACGCGCACGACCGCCCGTGCATTGAGACGAAGACCACCGTCGACCTTCAGGACACCTTGGGCATGACCGGCGGAAACATCTTCCACGGCGCCCTGCGGTGGCCTTTCGCCGATGACGGCGACCCCTTGGACACTCCCGCACGGGCGTGGGGGGTGGCTACCGCGCACGAGCGGATCATGTTGTGCGGCTCAGGGTCCCGCCGCGGCGGCGCCGTATCCGGACTGGGCGGACATAATGCCGCGATGGCGGTGCTGGCAGAGCTTGCCGGCGACGCCCGAACCGAAACCTACCGGCCGCCGATTTCGCGGTAGTCGCGTTCGCCGTAACCGGTGTAGATCTGCCGCGGCCGGCCGATCTTGTTGGGCTCCTCGT
>CAZGPT010000037.1:0-22944 GCA_964527015.1 uncultured Mycobacterium sp.
GTTCGTTGGCGCAGCCCACCCAGTCCAGACCGGCGACCCGTTCGACGGCGTTGTCGACCGAGAAGGCGTAGTCGCCGGGAACACCGAAGACCTTGTCGATGCCGAGGGCGGCAAGTCGTCGCAGGGTGTACTCGGCGACCGTCGGTGAGGTCATGGGTAGTCGGCTCCTGGTTCGTCGGCGGTGGTGTCCACGTGGCCCGGTACGTCCCGGTCCGGTCGGGCGGCCCTGTCATTATTACCGAACGGTGTCATTACCGAACGGTGTCGCCGCGGAGCCAATGGGACCATGGCGGGATGTTGGCCGGGTTTCTCGCCGATGCGGTGCTGGTGCTGCATGCGCTGTTTTTGATGTGGGTGGTGTTCGGGGCGGTTGCGGTATGGCGCTGGCCCTGGCTGGCGGTGCTGCACCTGCCCGCGGTGGCGTGGGGGCTGTGGATCGAGACCTCCGGCGGGGTGTGCCCGCTGACGCCTCTGGAGAACTCACTGCGGGCCGCGGCGGGGGAGATCGGCTACAGCGGCGGCTTTATCGAGCACTACGTCGGTGGGGTCATCTACCCCGCCGGTCTGACCCGCGCCGCACAGTGGCTGGCGGCCGGGGTCCTCGCGCTGATCAACCTCGTGGCCTACGGCTTGATGACCGTCCGGATCATCCGCTCACGCCGGGCGGGAGCGGCGCAGTGACCGAACCTGTGCTGCTGCTGGCGCTGGGCAGCGTGCTGGCCGGTGTCGGTGGTGAGCTCTTCGTGCGCGGCCTGGTGACCCTCGCCGTCTGGTGGCGGGTGCCGGCCGGCATCATCGGCGCGACGGTCGGAGCCTTCGCCACCTCGGCGCCGGAGATGTCGGTGGCGGTCAACTCCGCCGTGGCGGGCCGCCCGGAGATCGCCCTGGGCGGCGTCCTGGGCAGCAACGTCGTCAACATCGGACTGATCCTGGGGATCGCGCTGCTGTTCGCGGTGATCGTGGTCGACGGCGGCACCCTGGCCCGCGAATACCCGGCGGCCGCGGCGGCCCCTCTGGTCGTCGGTTTGCTGGCCCTCGACGGTGAGTTGGGGCGGATCGATGGTCTGGTGCTGTTGGTCGTCTTCGTGGCGTGGTTGTCCCAGAGTGTTATCGCGGCCCGTCGGATCAGGGCTGCGACGCCGCCCGTTCTGGCGGAGCGCTCCCGAACCGTGGTGGTGGTCAATCTCGGTCTGGGCCTGGCGCTGCTCGTCGTCTCGGGAAGGCTCATCCTCACCGGGGCCGTCGGCTTCAGCGAGGCGCTGGGTTGGGACGGATTCGTTGTCGGTGCGGTGCTGGTGGCCCTGGGGACATCGGCTCCCGAACTGGCCACCGTGTTGATCGCCCGGGTGCGCGGCCACGACGAGGTGGCCGTCGGCACGCTGCTGGGCAGCAATATCTTCAACACGCTGCTGATCGTGGGTACCGCCGCGGCGATCCACCCCATCACCGCCGATAGCTTCCAGACCGACGTCGGCGTGCTCGCCAGCGCGTTGCTGGTGCTGCTCATCATCCCGGTGGCGGGCCGTCTGACGCGGCGGCGCAGTCTGCCGTTGCTGGGCGCCTACGTGGTGGTTCTGGCGCTGCTGGCGGGTTGAGTCGGATCTGTTCACACCTCCGATGTCACGTGCTGAGAAAGCCCACGCAACCGCGACGCGATGGCCGACTCGGCGGTAACCTCGGTTGAGCAGCCAGATCCGCACAGCCAGAGCATGCAGCGCCGGAAGGAATGCTTGTGAACAGTCCTGCTCCCGCGGCCCGTCGCCACCATGTCGTGATCATCGGTTCCGGATTCGGCGGTCTCAACGCTGCCAAGGCGCTCAGACGGACCGATGTCGACGTCACCATCATCGCCAAGACCACCAGTCACCTGTTCCAGCCGCTGCTTTACCAGTTGGCCACCGGGATTCTGTCGGCCGGGGATATCGCGCCCACCACTCGGTTGATCCTGAAGAAGAACAAGAACTGCGCGGTGCTGCTCGGCGATGTGGAGAAGGTCGATCTGGCCAACGGGACCGTCACCTCCAAGCTGATGTCGATGGAGACCGTGCTCCCCTTCGACAGCCTGATCGTGGCCGCCGGTGCTCAGCAGAACTACTTCGGCAACGACCACTTCGCTACCTTCGCCCCCGGGATGAAGACCATCGATGACGCACTCGAGGTGCGCGGACGCATCATGGGTGCCTTCGAGGCGGCCGAGGTGACCACCGACCCGGCCGAGCGCACCCGCCGGCTGACGTTCGTGGTGGTCGGTGGCGGACCCACCGGGGTCGAGTTGGCCGGCCAGATCGCCGAGCTCGCCCGTCGCACCCTGCCGGGGGCGTTCCGCACCATCGACCCGACCGAATGCAGGGTGATGCTGGTCGACGGCTCGCCATTTGTGCTGTCGCCGATGGGAGAGAAGTTGGGGCGCAAAGCCCAGGCCCGGCTGGAGAAGATGGGCGTCGAGATGCACTGCAATTCCGTGGTGACCGATGTCGACTACATGGGAATCACGGTCATGGACAAGGAGAGTGGCCAGAAGCGCCGGGTGGAGTGCGCGTGCAAAGTCTGGGCGGCCGGCGTGCAGGCCAGCCCGTTGGGGGGGACCCTGGCCGCGCAGTGCGACGGCACCGAGGTTGACCGGTCCGGCCGGGTGGTCGTCGAACCCGATCTCACCGTCAAGGGTTATCCGAACGTTTTCGTGATCGGGGACATGGCCGCGGTGCCGGGTGTGCCGGGGGTGGCCCAGGGTGCCATTCAAGGCGCCGGGTATGCGACCAAACACATCAAGCGAATCGTCAAAGGTGTCGACGACCCGGCGGCTCGGGAGCCGTTCAAGTACTTCGACAAGGGCAGCATGGCGACGATCTCCCGTCATCATGCGGTGGCCAAGATCGGGAAGTTGGAGTTCGGCGGCTATATCGCCTGGCTGTCCTGGTTGTTCCTGCACTTGCTGTACCTGGTGGGCTTCAAGAACCGGGTTAGCACGTTGTTCAGCTGGTTGATCACCTTCACCTCCAACAGCCGCGGTCAGCTGGCGACCACCAGCCAATGGGTCTACGCCCGGCTCGCGATGGGCATGTTGGAAAAGCAGCTACAGGAATCGGGTCAGGGGAATCGCCGCGACGCCGACCGGGGCGTACGCGCCGAGGAACTCGACGCGGCCGGGCCGTAGCCGCGGACGTCAACGGGCGGCGGCACGGTAGCGGGCCCCCGCGCCCTCACCGCTGCCCGTAACGGCGGCGGAACTTCTCCACTTGCCCGGCGGAGTCGAGGACGCGATGTTTCCCGGTCCAGAACGGGTGTGAGTCCGATGTCACGTCCACCACGATGAGCGGATACTGCTTGATGCCATCGGCGTGGCCGGCGCCGGTTTCCCAGTCGATGGTGCGGGTGCTGGTGAGCGTCGAGCGGGTGAGGAATGCTTTTCCCGTGCTGGCGTCCTGGATCACGACCGGGTGGTAGTCGGGGTGTATGCCGGGTTTCATGATTCGTCCTCTCGGTGGTTGGGTCGCGAGGTGGTTGTGTCCACGTCGTTGTGCAGGTCCTGGCAGGGGTCGGCGTGCCACTCGCCGAACGGGTCTGGATAGTGCGGCCAGTCTCCCGGGCGGGACAGCTCGTCGTCGGTGAGCAACGCCCCGCGCAAGGCGCCGTCGATGTCGGCCGGTTGGGCACCGCAGACCAGCACTGCCAGCGATGTGTGCCGGTCGCCGAGATGTTCGTCCCAGCTCATCGCCGCCAGTGCCCGTCGTTCCGGGGTGGTGGCGGCGAGCTCGACGGGACCCATTGCCGCCAGCCAGGTTCCGGCGTTCTCAATCAGAACGCCGCCGCCGGCGGACTCGATCGACATGACATCGTCGGGCCGGTGGGCCACGAATGCTCGGCCGCGGGTGCGCACGACACCGTCGAGCAGTACGTCGATGGCGGCGTGCAGGCGCTGCGGGTGAAACGGCCGTCTCGCGGTGAACTCCACCAGGGCGACATCCCCGGTGGGATTCAGCGGCGGTTGCCCGCTGAGCAGCGGTTCGTGCGGATCGCGACGCAGTCCGCGGCGGGTGTTCGGTTCGAGGTGGCTCAGGGCCTGTTCGACCCGGTTCACGCCGACGGTGATGCGGGCCAGCGGCGCCAGTCGACGTAGAACCGCCAACGTGGTGGCCTCGGGGTCGTTGAGGACCAGTAGGTCGGCGAACTCGGCCTGACCCACGATGACCTGAGCTACAGTGCGGCCGTCGTTAAGTTGTTCGTCGCCGAGCGCCCGCGGTAGCCAGGTGTCGGTGTCGATGCTGGTGACCACGGCGTCGATGCGGACGTCCCGTGCGGCCGGTCCGTCGAGGTAGCCGGGTCCGACGTGGACGTCCACCTCGTTGATGGCGACACAGATCGGCTCGGGCTCCAGCCAGGGGGCAAGTTGCACGATGATGCGCTGTACGTCGTCGCGGCGGTGCAGCCTGCGCAGCAGAATCAGCAGGTCGTTGCGGGTGGTGCAGCTGACGCAGCCGTTGGACAACTCCAGTGGAAGTTCGGAGGTCGATAGCGTTCCCCGGTCGATGATGCTGATCTGCCGCCGGACGACCTGTCCGTCATAGTCGTGGGCGACGGTCAGCGTGCCAGGGGTTTGGATGAGGGTGTCGACGACCCGGTCGCTGTGACCCTGCCCAGCGACGAGGACTACCGGTGTACGCATGACCCGCCTTCTATTGGGAACGATTTTCATCTAGACGTCGCTTACGCTACCGTCCTTCCCGACACTTGTCGAAAACGATTGTCATTATTAACAAGAGGGGAGAGGGTCGATGTCCGCTCATTGTCAGGTCACCGGACGTTCGCCGGGTTTCGGTAATTCGGTGTCGCATTCACACCGGCGCAGCCGTCGTCGCTGGAACCCCAATATTCAGCGCAAGACCTACTTCCTGCCATCGCAGGGGAGACGGATCACGCTGCGGGTCAGTGCCAAGGGCATCAAGGTGATCGACCGTGACGGCATCGAAGCAGTGGTGGCCCGATTGCGCGCATCCGGGCAGAGGATCTGATGGCCAGCACCGATATCCGGCCGGTGATCAAGCTGCGCTCCACCGCCGGCACCGGCTACACCTACGTCACCCGCAAGAACCGCCGTAACGATCCCGACCGGATCGTGCTCAAGAAATACGACCCGATCATCCGTCGACACGTCGACTTCCGTGAGGAGCGCTGAGGTGGCCAAGAAATCCAAGATCGTCAAGAACGAACAACGCCGCCTCGTGGTGGCGCGTTACGCCGAACGCCGGGCCGAACTCAAGGAAATCATTCGGCGACCGTCGAGCAGCATCGAGCAGCGCACGGCGGCGCAGACAGCGCTGCAACGGTTGCCCCGGGACGCCAGTCCCGTCCGGGTGCGCAATCGCGACGTCGCCGACGGCCGCCCCCGCGGGCATCTACGCAAATTCGGTCTGTCAAGGGTCCGGGTCCGGGAAATGGCTCACCGTGGTGAGCTGCCCGGTATACGCAAGGCCAGTTGGTAACCGGCGATGGCGGGAAAAAGTAAGCCGCTCCGGCGAGTTCCGCGTGACATACCGGTGCGGAAGAAGGCCAATCCTCTCAAGGCGCTGCGTATCACGACTGTCGACTACAAAGACACCGCACTGCTGCGGACGTTTATCTCCGAGCGGGGCAAGATCAGATCCAGACGCGTCACCGGGCTGAGTGTGCAGCAGCAGCGTCAGGTCGCGATCGCGATCAAGAATGCCCGCGAGATGGCGCTGCTGCCTTTCGTCGGGCCTCGACGGTGAATGATCAGTAGCCGTAGGGGTTCTCGGGCTCGTCTATCCGGGTCAGCGTGGTCACTGTCAGTGTCGGGATGGCCAGCCCCGAGGGGTCCTGCGGTTCGGGTAGCACCGTCCCCTCGACCCGCAGCCAGGTCTCCTCCGGGTAGCGCTCAGCCTCAGCGACCGCTGGACCGCGAATGTGTAACCGGGTGAGCCGTCCGTCGGCCGCGCAACAGGAGATCACGACTCTGCCCAGATCGATACCGTCGGTCTCCTTGAGGGTGAAGCCGACAACGGTGATCAGCCGATCATCAAGGGTGTCCGCGGAGTCGTGGGCTGCTCGTGAAACCACCTCCTGCAAAGCAACTTCGGGAGCGCGTCCGGCCGGCAGTGGCGGGAAGGGACGGTTCAGGACCTCTTGCGAGACTTCGGTGACCGTCGGTGCCACGGCCCGCCCACTCAGCGCCGGGGGGACCACGAAGCCCAGCAGAGCGATCGGCAGGACCAGTAGCCATGTCACCGTCGTTCGGTGCGGATGGTCGGCACAGTCGATGTTCCCATCGCCCCCGCTGCCACGGTGGTCGTCGCCGTTGCCGCGGCGTCCATTCGCCCGGATATCGCGAATTATCGCCGACAGGGCGAGCGCGATCAGCAGAACGGCCGCCGACACCAACCACGGCATCAGCGACGGTTTGACGTAGCGGGTGTAGGTGCCGGTCACGAGGATCACCGCCGTGCACAAGCCCACCAGCAGCAGCAGCACGTTCTCGGTTTCTCTACTCACGGTGCATCACCGTGCACCGCCGAGGAATACGAGCCCCACCACCGTGGCGGTCACTGTGGCGACCACGAAGGTGACGGGTGCGAATCGGGTGGCGAACGCCCGGCCGAACATGCCCGCCTGCATGGCGACCAGCTTGACGTCCACGGCCGGTCCCACGACCAGAAACACAAGCCGCGGTAGCAGCGGCAGCATCGTCAGGCTCGCGGCGACGAAGGCATCGGCCTCGGAGCACAGCGCCAGAACCACCGCCAGGATGGCCATGGTGATAATGCCGAGCAGCAGTTGCCCGGCGAGGTGCTCGAACACCGCCGGGGGCACCAAGACGTTCAGCGCCGCTGCGGTGGCCGCGCCGAGCACCAGGTACGACGCCGCCTGCAGGAAGTCGTGACGGGCCGCCTCGGTGAACACCGTCCACTTGGCCCCGTCCTCGTGGTGCACCCTGGGCAGCCTCCGGGTGATCCATTCGGTGCGGCCCCACCGCGACCACAACGCGCCCATGATGATTGCGGTGAGCAGCGATGCGGCGAACCGCGCGCCGACCATGGCCGGTTCGCCGGGGAAGGCGACTGCTGTCGACACCAGCACCACCGGATTTATCGCCGGTGCGGCCAGCATGAAGGTCAGCGCGGCCGCACCGCGCCGATCGACTGCTGCACCGTCACCGTCACCGTCGCCGAACAATCTGCGCGCCACCGGTACCGCTCCGCACTCGCACCCCGGCAGTGCGGCGCCCCCGGCGCCGGCGGTGAGGATCGCGGCACCGGTTCGGCGGGGCAACCAGCGGGTCATCCGGTCCGGGGACACATAAGCCGCGATCAGGCCGCTGATCACCACACCGAGGGCAAGGAACGGGAGGGCCTGCACGAAGACGCCGCAGAACACCGTTGCCGCCGTCGCCAGGTCGGGTCTGCTGACGACGAAGGTGCGCGCCGCGCTGTCGGTCAGTGCCAGGATGACCAGGCCGACGATCAGGACCTCCAGCGACCCGACCCGTCGCTGGCGGGTCCGCCCGGGAACCGTCACGTGTCTATCCATGCTTATCCATGGCGGATTGTCGCGGGACGCATCACCGGTGGCTGTGGTCGCCGACAATGCCTGTGTGATCGCCCACGGGCTCGGGTTCGGCCCGCCTCGCCGCCGTGGACATCGGCCGGACTTGTCGTTCGACGATCCACACGGCCAACCACACGCCGCATGCGATGGTGACGATCGCGAAACTCGGCGGCAGGTTGAACATCGCCGATATCGCCACGCCCACCCACACCGAGACGATGCTGATCGCGGTGGAGATGGCCATCGCGGCCAGCGGACGGGGGGTGAGCATGATGGCGGTCGCGGCCGGTGTGACGATGAGCGCGAACAGCAGCAGCGTCCCGACCGCCTGCACGGCCATCGTCACGGCCAGCGCGAGCAGCACCATGAAGATCATCGACAGCAATCGCACTCGCACCGATTTAGCCTCGGCGACTTGGCTGTTGACCGAGGAGAACAGCAGCGGCCGGTAAACGGCGCCGATGCTGACGGCCAGGACCACCAGTAGCACGGCGAAAGTCGTCAACTGGTCTCGCGAGATGGCCAGCAGATTCCCGAACAGCACATTCGTCATGGTGCTCGAACTCTTGGTCGCGAGCGAGTTGAAGAACAACCCGAAGCCGGTCGCCAGCGCGAGAACGGTGCCCGTCGCGATCTCCCGATCTGAGGCACGTTTTCCGAGCACGCCGATGACCAGTGCGCCGCCGACGCAGAACACACCGAGGCCCACGGCCACCGGCACCCCCACCAGAACCGCGCCCGTCGCACCGGGCAGGCCGATATGGGCCAGGGCGTGCGCGGCGAAGGCCGTGTTGCGGACGATGACGAAATAGCCAACCAACCCCGCTGCCAGCGCGACGATGGTCCCGCCGGCCAGTGCGTTGGCCATGAACGGGGAGGTGAGGATCGGCCACCAATTCTCCTGGTAGCCAAAGGCCATTACCTGTGTCGTCACAGCGTGCTCCTCATGTACAGCTCGCCCTGAGGTGTTCGCACCACTTGGATCGGGGTGCCATAGAGGTGGCTCAGCAGAGCTTCCTCGACCACACCGCCGAGAGTGTCGAAGTGGGCGTGTCCGTCCAGCAGATAGATAGCACTGCTGAGCACACCCAGCAGTGGGTTCAGGTCGTGTGCGACGACCAGGATGGTCACGCCAAGCTCCGTGTTGAGACGGTTCAACAGCTGCACGATCTCGCGCTGATTGCGCAGATCCAGGGCGGCCAGCGGCTCGTCGAGAATGAGGATCTTCGGCCGGGAGACCAGAGCCTCGGCAATCGCCACGCGTTGGCGCTGTCCGCCGGAGAGTTCCGAAAGCCTGCGTCGGGGGAAGGCCCCTGCGCCCACCGCATTCAGAACCTCATCGACGCGGGCGCGATCTTCCCGGCTCGGGCGGCCAAATCCCCAACGGGTTCCGTTGATTCCCAACATGACTGCGTCGCACACCCGGATCGCCTCACCGGACGCTGATGCATAGTTCTGTGGAACGTAGCCGATCGACGCGTTTGCCTCGCCGGGTGGTTGTCCGAGGACTCGCACGTGTCCGGATGCGGCCGGGATGAGCCCCAAGACCAGGTTCAGCAAGCTGGTCTTGCCCGACCCGTTTGATCCGATGACGGCGATGATTCCGCCCGCGGGCACCTCGAAGGTGCCCTCGGACCAGATGAGCTTTCCGCCTCGCACCACGCTGACATCCTCGAAGCTCAGCGCTGGTGCGTCGGCCCCGGGATCACCCGTTGACACCGAGTGCCTTTGCAAGCCTGGTCAACTGGTCAACCTGCCAGTCCGGGAACGATGTCGTCCCTTGCGGCACCGTCTCGGTGACGTCGACCACCGGGATGCCCGCCGCCTCGGCGGCGGCGCGGATCCGCTCGGGAATCGAGCCCTCGGTCTGTGTGTTGTAGATCAGCACGTCGATCTCACGATTCGCCAGCGCTCGGCTGAAAGCCTCCAAATCCGCCGGTGAGGGCTCGGACTCGTTCGCCGAAGCGGTCTGATATCCGGCGGGCGTCTTGTTCACCAGACCGATATCTTCGGCGGTGTAGTCGAAAACACTCTCGGTCGCGCCGTAGGTCATACCTGATGCGCCGGAATGAATCTCGGCGAGCAACTTGTCGTACGGTTCCATCGACGTGGTGAATGCCGCGCGCTGCTCTGCGAAGTAACTCTTGGCGTCGGGCGCAAGCGCGGACAGTTGCTCGGTGACCGCGTCGGAGACCGCCGTCACCGCCGCCGGGAGGTACCAGAGGTGCGGATTGCTGCCTGCGGCGGTCCCGGTGACGGTGCCGGCATCGACGACGGGGGCACCCGGTGCCGAGGTCGCGGCGAATTTCGAGGCCCACGAGTCATAGCCCGCGCCGTTGACGACGACGAGTTGGGCGTTCGCGAAGGTTGCGGCGTCGGCGGGTGATGGTTCGTAATCGTGCGGGTCGACCGATGAGCTCGCCAGCACCGTCGTGACCATTGCGCACCCACCACCCAACTCGGAGACGATGTCACCCCATTGGTCAACGCTGACCACAACGTTGACCGGTGTGGTGGGGCATTCCCCGCGCGACCCTGCGGTGGAGTCCGACGCGTTATCGCCGCCACCATTGGACGAGCATCCGGATATGCCAATGGGGACGACGAGGGCGCAAAGGAAGGTCGCGACGCCGGTTGTGCGCAAACTGGACCCGGGCATGGTGGAACTGGGCATATCGAAAATAGTAACCGTTTCCAATTAGGAATGGCGTGCGTGCACGCGGATTTCCGGCGTGCACGCGGGGGAGGGGCGATTCAGCTGCTGGCTTGACACTCGTCAAATGCGGCGCCGTCGACTACCGTGGGGTTTATTACCGGGTGAAACATTCCCCGTGGGTCTGGGCGATGTAGCAATCAACGCCAAGCAAGGTTGCGGACCCTACTCCTTGAATTCGAAAGAGTGATCATGACTGCACTGATTGATGCAACGCGGCGCCTGCTGCTCGCGGGCGGGTTTGCCCTCGTAGTCGCGGCCCCGATCGGGGCGATCGCCATCAGCGGCGGCGCGTCGATGGCCCCCCTGCTGGCTTCCTGCCCCGACGGGGAGACGCTCGACGAGACGACCGGCGGTTGTCTGCCCGGATCCGTTACAGTTCCGGCCACCCTCAACCCGATCAATCCCGAGGGTGCGAACCTGCAGCCCGGGTCGGTCACCTCCTCAGACCCGGGCGAGGTCGGCAGGCTGCCCGAGGTCGACGGGATTCCCTGCACCGGCGCGAACACCGGCACGTGCATCGGTCTGTCGGAGAATCAGCCGGCTGGGATCGAGCAGCCGCAGAGCACCCTCTCGTCCAGTCCGTAACGGCCCGTCCAGTCCGCAATGGGCGCAATGGGTGAGCCGATCCGCCGTCCCTACTGCCAGCCGATGATCTGGAACGCGACGGTGCCCACGCACAGGATCACGCCGAGATAGGGAATGGCGGTCGGGACGGTGATGTACCCGCGGTGTTCGGGGGTGTGGCGCTTGATGGCGATCAGCGCGGAGTTCACCAGGGTGAAGATGGTCAGCACCAGAAGGCTGGTGAGCTGAGCCAGCGACACCAGCGGAAGTACCGCGGTGCCGACGATCATGGCTGACAGCACCAGAAGCGTTGCGGTGACCGGTGTTCTGAATGTTCGGTTTACCGCGGCGATCCTGCGGTCGATCCAGCCTTCCCTGGCCAGGCCGTAGAGAATCCTGGAACCCATGATGAGCTGCACGATGACCCCGTTGACGGCGGCGACCATTCCGATGAGGCTCAACAGGGCGACGTTGCTCGCGCCGCTGCGCTCGAAGACCAGGGTGAGCGGTGCATCGCTGAGGGCGAGTTCGGCGGGCGGGACCAGGGTCGTCGAGACGATGACGACCAGCAGGTACAGACCCGTCGAGAGCACCAGGGCAATCAGGATGGCCAACGGGATTGTCCGGCTTGGGTTTCGGGCCTCCTCGGCCACGTTGACCATATCCTCGAAGCCGATGTATGCGTAGAAGGCCAGGAAGGCCCCGGCGAAGAGCCCACCCAGGCCGACAGCCGGATCGATGGAGAACATGGCGTCGACATCGACCTGTGTGAAAGCGCGCCTGCCGAACCAGATGATCAGCAGCAGGCCCAGGACTTCCAGTCCGGTCAGGACCGCGGCGGTCTTGGCGGACTCGCCGATCCCTTTGATCGCGACCGCCCCGATCAGGGCGAGGAGGCCCACACTGGCCACCGTGGTGGGAACTGAGATGAACGATCTCAGGTAACCGGCGAACCCCTGGGCCAATGCCGCCGCGGACGCTACCCCGCCGCCGACCATCGCCAGGCCGATCGCCACCGACAGCCAGCGTTTACCGAAGGCGCGATGTAGGTAGACCGACACGCTGGCGCTGACCGGATAGCGACCGGCGAGTTCCATGTAGGACATCGCGGTGATCGAGGCGGTGACCATCGCGATGAGGAATGCCAGCGTGGTGCTGGAGCCGGCGAACCCCGCGACCTTTCCGATGAGCACATAAATGCCCGCGCCGAGGATATTGCCCAGTCCGTACAGAGCGACCACAGGCAGACTCAGCGATCTGCGTAATCCGGGGTCCTCGACCACGCCGTGATCGTAGTGCGGGGAGGGTGTCGCAGTTGGCGACCGTGGGCCAGGATGGGATGCGGACGAGGACAGGAGTGGCGATGGGTGTCCGCACGATCCTCAAGGCAGCGTCGATCATCACGATGAACCCGGCTCAGCCGCGGGCCGAGGCGGTGGCCGTCGATGCCGACTCCGGGACCATCGCCGCCGTCGGCTCGCTGGCGCAGTGCCGCACGGTTGCCCCGGAGGCCCGGATCGCCGACCTCGGCTCGGCGGTGCTGATGCCCGGGTTCATTCAGGCGCATGACCATCCGGTGCCGGCGGCGGTGCTCTGTCAGCAGCCCGCGCAGTGGATCGCCCCGTTCGTCGGCTTCCCGAACTGGGCTGATGTCGAGGCCCTCTTCGACCGGCTGCGCCGCCAGACACCGGCCGGTCAGCCACTGCTTTTCAACGGCCTTGACCGGCTGCTGCTCTCCATCCCGATGCCGGACCGGGCCAGCCTGGACGCGTACTTTCCCGACCACCCGGTACTCATCTTCGATATCACCGGACACGCGCTCTACTTCAATTCCCGAGCCACCGTCTTGTTCGGCTGGACCAACTCCACCCCGCCACCGGATACCCCAGACGCCCGGTGGAGTCGGCGGCCCGACGGCAGCGCCGGTGGTGTCGGCTACGAGACGCAGGCAACCTTGATGGCGCTCAGCGCGTTCCTGCCCGGGGTCGTCCCGTCACCGTTGCTGAACCTCGGTGCCTGGTATTCGACTCTGGCGCGCAACGGTTTCACCGCCGTCGGCGACCTGGGCTTCATCAGCAAGCTGCGGGCGCCGATGGAGGCGCTGGCGGCGCTACCCGGCTGCCCGGTGCGCTACTCGCTCTACCAGACCACCTACGACCCGGGGGCGCACGGGGAGATGGACTTCGGTGACCTATCCGGAATGATCCGCCGGGTCGGCTACAAGATCTGGATGGATGGCAGCCCGTCGATCGGAACCGCGGCCATCAGCGTGCCGTATCTGGACTCGGCCCGCGCCCGAATCGCCGATGTCCCGGTGGGTACGGCGCCCGGCCTGTCGGTGCTGAACTACACTGCGGACGAATTCAACCGGCTGGTGGGTCAGTTCGTCGACAAGGACCTCCAGATCGCCACCCACATCAATGGTGACGTCGGTATCGACGTAGTCCTCGACGGTTACCAACAGGCGCTAGATGCCCACGGGCTGACCGACGCCGACCACCGTTGGCGCCTTGAGCACTTCTCCACACCGAGTCGCCAACAGTGCTCGCGAGCAGGCGAACTCGGCATCACCGCCTCGATGTCGCCGTTTCAGTCTCTGTATTGGGGTGACCTGTACGACGGGGTGATCTTCGAACCGTCATACGGTGCCCGCTGGCAGCCCTACCGGGACGCCTACGACGGTGGGGTCCGACCGACGTTCCACAATGACGGGTATCTCTCACCCCCGCTGCCGTGGCTGAACATCCAGAACGCGGTCACCCGGCGTAGCGCGTCGGGGACCGTGCACGGACCCGAACAATCGCTGTCCTTGCACGAGGCCCTGGAAGCGCACACCACGAACGCCGCCTGGCAGCAGAAGCGCGACCATGAGATCGGTTCGGTCGAAGTGGGCAAACTCGCCGACCTCGTCCTGCTCAACACCGATCCGTACACGGTGGACCCGGCGCGTCTGCAGGAGACCATGCAGGTCCTCGGTACCTGGCTTTCGGGCCGCAGGGTCGACTTAGAGGGATTCATGAAATCGGTCAAAGGGGTGGCGCACCGCTTCGATCGGGCGCTCGTCGACGGGGCGCAGCCCCATCAATGCTGAACACCGGCTCCTAGACGGCGCGGGACCGGAACCGGAACCGGAACCGGGCCCGGGACCAAAGGCCTCATCAGGCCGTTACGAGAGAAACTGGTCGCCTGGGAGTTGATCCGGCACAGTGTTAGCCATGAGGACACCGGCGTTAGACGTAAGGACACCGGCACGGACGATCGGAACGGGTCAACCATGAGCACAGTGGGTATCGTCGTGCTGGCCGTGCTCTGGCCGGTGATCGGACTGCTGTCCGGGCTGCTGATGGCCAGACGCGGCTACGACCCGCTGTGGGTGCTGGTCGCACTTCCCCTGGGGCCGTTGTTCCTGCCGATCGCACTGGAGCGGATCCGGCGACGGCCCGGAGTCGCCGAGTTCGGCGCGACCGGTGCGCCACCGGTTCGGACCGCCGAGGTGACCGGGCTGCGCGTCCTGGTGGGCCTGGACGGCTCGGCCCAGGCCGGCCGCGCCCTGGAGACGGCGCTGGCACTGTTCGGGGGGCGCTGCGGTCTGCTCGTGCTGGCCGAGGTCGTTCCTTTCGACGCCACCGAATCCGTTACCCGTGCCCGTATCGACGATGCCGCGAGTCGGCTGGCCGCGGCCGCCGCCGCGGTCACCGTCGCTGGCGTACACACCGAGGTGCTGACCGGTCGGCCCGGACCGGCGCTGCGCAGGTTTGCCGAGGAGCAGGATATGGATCTGCTGGTGGTAGCCCGGCGGGGCCGGGGAAGGTCCGTCCGGATGCTGGGCAGTGTGTCCACCGAACTGGTGGAACGCTCGGCGATACCGGTGCTGGTGATCGAGCCGGCCGCGGATCGCCCGGATCCCGGCTCGGCAACCGGCGCGGCTGAGCTGCACGCCCGGTGAGCTGATGGGCTCACCGGTTGCCGCGACCGCCGATTGCCACCACGCGCTGCCCGCTCACGAGGTCGTCCTGCTTCTGGAGACCGACTCCCATCGCGGGTTGACCGCGGAGGTGGCGCGGGATCGTCTGGACCGGTTCGGGCCGAATGCCCTACCCGCCCCGCGGGGTGCCGGACTCCTGCTCAGGATCCTGCGCCAGTTCCATCACCCGCTGATTTACGTCCTGTTGGTCGCCGGGGCCGTCACCGCCGCGCTGCGCGAATACATCGACTCGGCGGTCATCCTCGCGGTGGTGCTCATCAACGCGACCGTCGGTTTCATCCAGGAGTCCAAGGCTGAATCGGCGCTGCAAAGTCTGCGGGACATGGTGCATACCGCAGCCCGGGTCATCCGCGACGGACGCGAACACACCGTCGCCTCCGACGAGCTCGTGCCGGGCGACCTGGTGCTCATCGAGGCCGGGGACAAGGTGCCCGCCGACATGCGACTGCTGCGCCAGGTCGAGCTGCGGGTCGATGAATCCGCCCTGACCGGCGAGTCGTTATCGGTGGCCAAACACGATGCCGCGGTACCGGAGCCCACCCCGGTCGCCGACCGGCTCAACATGGTGTTTTCGGGCACTCTGGTGACGGCGGGCAGCGCCGCCGGGATCGTGGTGGCCACCGGAGCTCAGACCGAGATCGGCGCGATCCACCGGCTGGTCGGTGCCGCCGAAATGCTCGCCACCCCGTTGACGGTCAAGTTGACGAAATTCAGCAAGATCCTCACCGTCGCCATCCTGGGATTGGCCGCACTGACCTTCGCCGCCGGCCTGCTGCGCCAGCAGGACGCGGTCGAAACGTTCACCGCCGCCGTCGCACTGGCGGTCGGTGCGATACCAGAGGGGCTGCCGGCCGCCGTGACCATCACGCTGGCGATCGGGGTCGCGCGAATGGCCAAGCGCGGCGCGGTGATTCGGCGCCTGCCGGCAGTGGAGACGCTGGGTAGCACCACGGTCATCTGCGCGGACAAGACCGGCACCCTGACCGAGAACCAGATGACGGTCCGGGAGATCTGGACACCCCAGCGCTCGGTCGTGGTCACCGGCAGCGGATATGTGCCCGAAGGGGGACTGTTCGACGTCGACGACCGGCCCGCGTCGGTCGATACCGACGCCGCGCTGCGGTGGACGCTGATGGCCGGGGCGGCGTGTAACGACGCCGCGCTGTCCCCGCGCGCCGATGGTTGGTCCATCGTGGGCGACCCCACCGAGGCGGCCCTGTTGGTGGTCGCCGCCAAGGCCGGATTCGATATCGATGCCATCGACGTGACGGCACCGCGGTTGGCGACGGTCCCGTTCAGCTCCGAACGCCAGTACATGGCCACCCTGCATCGGCTCACCGAGACCGAGCATGTGGTGCTGCTGAAAGGGTCGGTGGAGCGAATACTTCCGTTGTGCGGCAACCAGATGGGCGAAAACGCCGACACCGTCCCCCTGGACCGCGGCGCGCTGCTGGCGGCGTCGGACCGGCTCGCCGGGGCGGGGTTACGGGTGTTGGCGACCGCGGTGCGCATCGGCGCCGATCCGGCTGATTTCGACGACAGCGTGTCGCCGGGCCGGCTGACGTTCACCGGTCTGCAGGCCATGCTCGACCCGCCCCGCACATCCGCCCGTCCGGCAGTGGATGCCTGCCACACCGCGGGAATCGCGGTCAAGATGATCACCGGTGATCATGCCGGGACCGCCGGCGCGATCGCGTCCAGCGTCGGTCTGCTCGACGGCTCCGGACCGCCGGATGCGACGGTGCTGACCGGGGCGGAACTGGCCGAGTTGGGATCCGGGGAACTGCCTGACGCCGTCGACCGGGCCCGGGTATTCGCCCGGGTCTCACCGGAACAGAAGTTGCGCCTGGTGGAGGCGTTGCAGGACCGCGGCCACATCGTGGCCATGACCGGCGACGGCGTCAACGACGCACCGGCCCTGCGGCAGGCCAGCATCGGGGTCGCCATGGGCCGCGGCGGCACCGAGGTTGCCAAGGACGCCGCGGACATGGTGATCACCGACGACAACTTTGCCACCATCGAAGCGGCGGTGGAGGAGGGCCGCGGGGTCTTCGACAACCTGACCAAGTTCATTACCTGGACCCTGCCCACCAATATCGGCGAGGGCCTGGTGATTCTGGTGGCGATCGCTATGGGCGCGGCCCTGCCCATTCTGCCGACGCAGATCCTGTGGATCAATATGACCACCGCGGTCGCGCTCGGCTTGATGCTGGCTTTCGAGCCCAAGGAGGCCGGCATCATGGCCCGCCCCCCGCGGGACCCGGACCAGCCGCTGTTGACCCGCGCCCTGATGGGCCGGATCCTGCTGGTTTCGGGGATGTTGGTGGCCTCGGCGTGGTGGCTGTTCGAATGGGAACTCGATCACGGCGCCTCCCTGGCGGAGGCGCGCACTGCCGCGCTGAACCTCTTCGTCGTGGTGGAGGGCTTCTATCTGTTCAGCTGCCGCTCCTTGACCAGGTCGGTCTGGCGCATCGGGTTCTTCAGCAACCGCTGGCTGATCCTCGGGGTCGGCGTGCAGGCGCTGGCCCAGATCGCCATCACCTACCTGCCGGCGATGAACACCGTCTTTCAGACCGTGCCGCTCGGACTCGGCAGCTGGTTGTGGATCTTCGCGATCGCGGCCGGCATCAGTGTCGTCGTCGGGGCGGAGAAATGGGTCCGGGCCCGCACGTCGGCGTAGACCCGGTTCGAACGAGAGGAGCGTAATGGTGGTCGGGGAGAACCCGCCTCGGCGGATTCTGGTGGCGACGGATTTCTCCGGGCCGGCGGGTGCGGCGGTGGCCCGGGCGGCCCGACTGGCCGGGAAGCATGATGCCGGTCTGACCGTGCTGCATGTGCTGCCCGAGCAACTCGATATCGGCCTCGCCGGGGATATCCGTGACCGCCTGCGCATTCACGTCGGGGAGTTCTCCCCCGAGACCGCAGCCGACATCTCCGTGCGCCGGGGGCGGGTCGCAACGGAGATTGCCGCCGAGGCCGCCGATATCGCCGCCGATCTGGTGGTCGTCGGTGCGCACGGCGGGGACTGGCTTGCCGACCTCTTTCTGGGCAGTACCGCCGAGAACGTCGTGCGATCGCTGCCGGTGCCCGTACTGCTGGTCAAGCAGCCCGCCGGATCCGACTACCGCACGGTCATGCTTGCCGTTGACACCTCTGAGGCGTCGGCTGACGCCGCGCGGTTCGGCGACGCGCTGACGCCGGCGGCCGAGCACATCCTGGTCCACTCCTGCACCGTTGTCGGGGAGAGCCTGATGCGGATCTACGGAGCCAGCGACGAACAGATCGGCCGGCTGTGCCGAACGTCCACCGCGGTCGCGCGCGCGCATGTCGAGCGGCTGGCCGAGGCGCTCACCGGTCCGGCGCGGGTCATCATTACCGAGGGACACCCGCCGACGCGGCTGGTGGAGCTGTGTACCGCCGAGGGCGTCGATCTTGTCGTCACCGGCACCGGGGCCCGCTCGGCTGCGTCGTACGCGCTGCTGGGCAGCGTCGCTCAGCACCTCATGCGCCAGTCCACCGCCGACGTGCTTGTCGTTCCGGCGTAGAGCGACACCATGGACCTGCATCCGTTTCCCACGCTCGCGATCATCCTGGCGATCGCGACCGTCGTCGGACTGATCTCGGTCCGATTTCGTCAACCGCTCATCGTCGCCTTCATCGGAGTGGGGATCGCTGTCGGCCCGGTGGGCACCGGGTGGGTTACCACCGATAACACCATCGAACTGCTGGCCAGACTCGGTATCGCGATCCTGCTGTTCCTGGTGGGGCTGCGGCTGGATCTGCAGATGATCCGCAACACCGGTCCGGTGGCCGTCGCCACCGGTCTCGGTCAGGTGCTGTTCACCTCGGTGATCGGCTATCTGATTGCCCTGGCGCTCGGGATGGACAGCGTGACCGCGCTCTATATCGCTGTGGCCCTGACGTTTTCCTCCACGATCATCATCGTCAAGCTCTTGTCGGACAAGCGCGAGCTAGACCAGCTACACGGTCGGATCGCGGTCGGTTTCCTCATCGTCCAGGACATCGTGGTGGTGCTGGTGATGATCGCGCTCACCGCCTTCGGTCAGGACACCGGCGGGCACCTCGGCAGCGGAATCGCCCTGGTGTTGGCAAAAGGTGCCGGTCTGATGGCCGGGATGTGGCTGTTGACCCGCCACATCCTGCCGTGGATCCTGCCGCATATCGCCAAGTCCCAGGAATTGCTGGTGCTTTTCGGCGTCTCCTACGCGGTGTCGGTGGCCGCAATGAGCGAGTGGATGGGATTCAGTTCGGAGGTCGGTGCCTTTCTGGCCGGGGTATCGCTGGCCGGAACGTCCTACCGCGATGCGCTCGGAGCGCGGCTGGTCAGCCTGCGCGATTTCATGCTGTTGTTCTTCTTCCTCGACCTCGGGGCCCGGCTCGAATTCACCGATGCCGCAAACCAAATCCGTGAGGCGGCGGTGTTCTCGGCCTTCGTGCTGATCGGCAATCCGCTGATCGTCATCGTGATCATGGCCGCGATGCGTTATCCGGTCCGGGTCGGCTTCCTCGCCGGGCTCACCGTCGCTCAGATCTCGGAGTTCTCCCTGATCCTAGCGGCCCTGGGTTTGAGCCTCGGGCACATCACCAGCGCCACCGTCAGCCTGATCACCGTTGTCGGCCTGATCACCATCGGCATATCGACCTACATGATCTTGTACTCACACCAGCTCTATGACCGGATCGGGCGGTGGCTGGCGGTCTTCGAACGACGTGATGTCCGGTCCAGCCACCCCGGCTCCGCCGATGACGACGTCGACATCATTCTGTTCGGCCTGGGCCGTTTCGGCACTCACCTCGCCGATCGGCTGACCGGCTCCGGTTACCGTGTCCTCGCGGTCGACTTCGACCCCCACGTCGTGAAAGCACATGGCGTCGAAGGGTTGACCACGATGTTCGGCAGCGCGGAGGACATCCACCTGCTCGACGCGTTGCCGCTGGACCGGGCCAGGTATGTGGTGAGCGCCATTCCCGTACTGGCGATCAACCTCGCACTCCTTGACGGAGTGCGTCAGCACCAGTTCGGCGGAACTGTCGTGCTCACGGCGCACACCCGCCACGACGCGGCACTGCTGCGGGCTGCCGGGGTGACGGCTGTGCTGGAGCCGTTCTCCGACGCCGCCGAGGCCACCTCGACGATGCTCGACGGTCTGCTGGGCGGTAACAGCGAACAGTTATGACTCGTCGGCGGACTCGGGTGGGCTCGGCACCACCATGACCGGGCGGTGGCTCTGATGCAGCGTGCCCATTGCCACACTGCCCAGGATGATCTCCCGGATGGCCGACCGGCCGCGCGATCCGACGACCACCAGGGCCGCGCCCCGGTGGTCTGCGGCGTTGACAACGGCGCTGGCGGTCGCCCGCGCCTGGCGGCCACGGCCACGTTCGAGGTGGACATGGGTGATCCGGCTCCCGGCAGCCGGGCCGGAGGGCGGGGCGACTGAGTCGGTTTCATCGACCGATACCGCGACGATATGCCGTGCGGGAAACAGCCGACCGGCTGCGTCCAGGGCGCTTTGCGCCCCGGTCGAGCCGTCCCAGCCGACCACCACTGGTCCGTCGCCGAGGGCGTCGTACTCGGCGGACAGCAACGGGTGCGGGACGACGATGACCGGGCGCGAGCAGTAGTGCACCACCATATCCGACACACTGCCCAGGACCGCGTCGGTGCCGCCCAGCCCGCGGGCAGCGACCACCACCACGTCGGCATCCACCCGTTCCGCGGTCTGGGCGATCGCGGTGCCCTCCGCGGCGTAGGTGCGTTCCAGCAGTGGCTCGGCGGCCCAGCCGGCCGCATTGGCCAGGGTCACCCCCATGGCGGTGATCCGTTGGGCCTCACGCTGGCCTTCCCGGTCCTCGGCAGCGATCAGATCGTCGATGTTGCGGGCCTGCTCCCACAGTCGCTTCCGGACGTGCTCGCTGGCGAACGGCGGAACCCACAGGTAGGTGATCCACCCGTGCGCGCCGGGAAACAGCAGCGCACCCGCCTCGATGGCGGCCGCAGCCGCCGGTGAACCGTCGTAGCCGAGCACCACACGCACTGTCACGGTTATCTCCTGACGTCGGAGGAACTACTCATTCACGGTACTGGGCATCAACGAGGACGGCCGTTCACGACGACGCCCCCGTCACCAGGTCCGTCGTCAGGTCCGTCACCAGTTCATGCGTAAATCGCAGTTTGTCCGCCACGGGCTGATTGCGCACGCGTTCGTCATTTCACGTAGCCCGCGCCGCCGAACACCCCGGCGCTCAGGGCGTGACCGGGCACTGGGCCGTGGGTGTGGCCGGGGTCGCGGTGCCGGTCGCGCGGCGTGACCGAACCCGGATCACCGCGCCGCGATGCGGTTCGAGGATGACGTGCCGGACGCGCTGGCGTTCCTCCGCCGCGGTGGTGATGTCCAAGTCCACCCTGCGCAGTACCTCGCGCAGCACGATGCGCATCTCCGACATCGCGAACGTCGCCCCCAGACACCGCCGGTTGCCGCCACCGAACGGCAGCCAGGTGGTGGGGCTCAGGGTGGCGCCGATCATCCGATCCGGATCGAAACGACCGGGGTTCTCGTACAGCTCGGGGCTGGCGTGCACCAGGCCGATACCGGGGGCGACCATCACCCCGGCAGGCAGGTAGTAGCCGCCGATGTCGACGGGCGCTTTCAGCAGCCGGCCCACATCGAACACGACCGGGCGGATACGCAGCGTCTCCTTGGCCACCGCGTCGAGGTACTCGTCACCGGCCGGGTCGCCTGACGCGCCGGCGTCGGCCGCAGCCACCGCCCGGGCCAGGATGTCGGGGTGGCGGGTCAGCCGCTCCAGAGCCCACGACAGGGAGGTGGCGGTGGTGTCGTGCCCGGCGGCCAGCAGGGTCATCAACTGATCGCGCAGTTCCTGGTCGGTCATGTGCCGGCCGCCCTCGTCGGCGGCGCGCACCAGCATGGCCAGCACATCGGTGCGCTCAGCGAGGTCCGGGTCGGCTCGCCGGTCGGCGATCTCGGCGTAGAGCAGCCGGTCGGCCTGCGCGATACGCCGACGCACGTAGCGCCACGGCAGATGCCGCTGCAGCCTGGGATCGGCGATCGCCAGGGTGGCCCACGGTCCCAGGCCCAGCACCCGCGGGATCGCCGTCCGCAACGCTGCCAGCCGCGTGGGATCGCTCGCCCCGACGACGGTCCGCAGGATCACCTCGAGGGTGATTTCGGCCATCTTCGGCGCCACCGGGAAATCCACGCCCACCGGCCAGCCGGAGATGTTGTCGGCGGCGATCTCTGCCATGGCCGCGTGCTGGCGCGCGACGGCGTCCCGGGCGAACGGGCCCAGCATCAGGCGGCGGCGGTCGCGGTGCAGATCGTCGTCAAGCAGCAGGATCGAACTGTCGCCGAGTAGACCGGCCAGCATCGCGTTGGCCTCACCGGCGTGGTAGACGGTCGGATCCCCGGCGAACACCGTTTTAATGTCGGTTGGATCCGCCAGGTACACAACGGTTCCCATCGTGGCGATGCGCAGGGTGAACACATTGCCGTAGCGGCGCTGCGCCCACGCCACAAACCGGGGCCAGCGTCGCAGCACGATGGCGGTCTGCAGCATCATGGGCAGACGGGGTCCTGGCGGCAAGGTCTGCATTTCTCCACCATAGGCGCGAATCCGCCGACGCCGGTGCGGATGTTCGACTGCTGGTCACGGTGATGCTAATTGTGCAGGTGGCTAACTTTTTCGGGCCGTGTTCCGGCGGGCTTCGGACCGCGGCGGGGACTGGGCGACGGGTCTTAGAGGGTCGCCTTGTAGGCGATCGCATAGGCGAGTTTCCCGGGTTTCGGCGAATCGACAGGTCCGGGCAGGGCGTCGAAGGCCCGCTGCCCGAATGACTCCATTTTTCCTAGCGCTTTCGCATCCTGGCCATTGGCGACTTCGTCGGTGTCGCTGAGCGCGACCATGGCCGTAGCCACGTCGCCAACAAGCCGCTGATACGGCTTCAACTCGCTGAGGTCGACGCTCGCCGGGCGCAGCGTCGGGTCACTCTGGCCCCGCAGCCACTGGGCCCAGTAGAACTCTTGGAAGGCCGGGCTGTCGTCGTCCTGGGTGTAGCCGACGTCGCGGACGAAGTACA
>CAZGPT010000038.1:0-22939 GCA_964527015.1 uncultured Mycobacterium sp.
GAAGATGTCGGTCCGTCCGTCGTCGCCCACCCGGCGCTGCCAGTCCCGTTCGGCGGCCAGCCCGGCCGCGGTCTGTCGCTCGTCGGTCGCAGTCGTCATCGCTCGAGGGTACTAGGTTGAGGCACATGTCCGGCGCTCGTGTCGATGTCCGCATACCTTCACATGGCGAGGAACTCGCCGCCTACCTGTACCGCCCTGCGGCCACCGGGTCACCGGTGCCGTGCGTGGTGATGGCCCATGGGTTCTCGGCCACCCGGGACGACGCTCTGCCCGACTACGCCGAGGCGTTCTGCGACGCCGGGTTCGCTGTAGTGGTGTTCGACTACCGGCACTTCGGGGCCTCCACCGGATGGCCCCGGCAGGTCCTCGACATCAGACGCCAGCAGGACGACTACCGGGCGGTGGTGGAGTGGGCACGCCGCGCCGACGGGATCGACCCGGACCGGATCGCGCTGTGGGGATCGTCGTTCAGCGGCGGCCATGTACTGACGGTGGCGGCCTCCGACCGACGGATCGCCGCCGTCATCGCCCAGGCGCCCTACACCGACAGCCTTCCGGTGATCCGGCGAATGCCGGTGCGCAATCTGCTGCGCGCGAGCCTGGCGGCGGTTCGCGACGCTGCGGGCTCGGTGCTGGGCCGGCCGCCCCTACTGATGCCGGCGGCCGGTGTGCCGGGCAGCTTCGCGGCGATGACCGAGCCGGATGCTCTGCCCGGTTTTGAGGATATGATCGCCCCGGAGTCGTTGTGGCGCAACGAGGTCGCGGCGCGGCTGATGTTGCGGCTGCCCTTCTTCCGGCCGGTCCGGGTGGCAGCCCGGCTGGTGATGCCGGTGCTGCTGTGCGTCTGCGATGCCGACACCACCACACCGCCGTCCTCGACGTTGATCGCCGGCTGGGCGGCGCCGCGTGGGGAGTTGCGGCACTACCCGTACGGCCACTTCGCGATTTACGCCGATCAGCAGGTCAAGGTCGACCAGGTGGCGTTCCTGCGGCGCGTGCTCGGTTGACCAGACCCGCTGTCGCCGAACGCAACTCGTCGGCGGAGTCGAGCCGGGCACCGAAACCGACCCGGGTGTAGGCCGCGCCGCGCGGCGTGCTGACGAGTAGGTCCAGGCCGTAGCGGTCGATGCCGGTGCATACCGCGGATTCGGTATCGGGGAAGCCGCCGAGTGCGCGGGCCATCTCGGCCAGGCCGCCAGCGTGGTCGGCGTTAAGGTGTGCGATCGCCCCGGCCGCGAGGGGGGCCACCGGATCGGGCACGGCGGCGGTGTAGTCCGCGGCGCCGGCCGAGTCCATCCGGCCGTACCCGCCCACCCAGCGAACTCGCTGCACCCGCAGCACCCAGAGCGAGAAATCGCTGTAGTCGATGTAGAACTTCGCCGCCTCGACGGCGGCCAGGTGTGCGTCTCGGGCGGCGGCCAGCTCGTCGCCGGCGGGTTGCCGCACCACACCGGCCAGCGTGATGCGGGGACTGGCCAGCGGGTCGGACCCGCCGTCGGGAGCCACCACCGACAGGCTGGCCCGCGCGTCGGCGGCCAGGTTCCGGCCGTGCTCGGCCAGGTGCGAGACGCACAGCACGGGGGCACCCGCGTCGGGGCCGGATTCGAGTAGCCCGTAGGTGACGAACGACGCCCACGGGTCGCCGGTGGCGGTCAGGCTGGCCAGCGTGCCGGCGTTGGTGGCGGCGGCGATGGTGCGGGCTTCCTCGGCCGCCGAGGGCCGGGTGGGATCAACGATGTCGCGCAGCGGCGGCGGCATGGTCGGGGCATCGCCTGGGTCACCATGATCGCGGGAAGCCACGTCAGCGACCTTACCGGTGCGCGGGCCGGCGCTAGTCGACTGTTTGACGGTGGCGGTACCTTGACGTGCATGAGTCAGGATACGAACTTCGCCGAGCAGGAACGCGACCGCCTGGAGGCCGAACTGGCGGAATTGCGCCGCCGCCGCGAACAGCTGCACGCCGAACTTGAAGACGACGCCGAGAGCGTCGGTGACCGCGGCGACGCCGCCGACGCCCTGCAGCGCGCCGAGGATCTGGGCGGGCTCGATGAGCAGATCGGCCGCATCTCGTGGCTGCTGGCGGGCGGTAACGCGACCGTGCCCGGTCAGTTGCCCAACGGCACGAAGGTGACGCTGCGCTGGCCGGATGGCGAAGAGGTCGGCATGCGGGTGGTCAACTTCATCGAGGAGACCCCCGCCGGCGCCGAGGACAGCACCCTGACCGCGGACAGCCCGCTTGGCCTGGCGCTGTTCGGGCGTAAGGCCGGCGAAACCGTCACCTACCGCACCCCGCGCGGTGAAACCCAGGTCGAACTGCTGGCCATCGAGCAACCCTGATGCGGGCGGTCAGGGTCACCGAGTTGGGCGGCCCGCCGGCCGTCCAGGTGGTCGATATCGACGAACCCCATGCATCGGGGGCCGGTGATGTCGTGGTCGAGGTCCACGCCGCCGGGGTGGCCTTTCCTGACGCGTTGTTGACCCGCGGGCTCTACCAGTACCGCCCCGAGCTGCCGTTCACCCTCGGGGCAGAGCTGGCGGGCGTGGTGAGGTCGGCGCCGGAGGGCGCTTCGGTCCGGCCGGGTGACCGGGTGGTCGGGCTGACCATGCTCGGCGGGGCGATGGCCGAGACCGCGGTGCTCGGCGTCGACCGGGTGTTCCCGCTGCCGGACAACATCAGTTTCGAGGCCGGTGCGGGGCTGCTGTTCAACGACCTGACGGTGTACTTCGCGTTGGCCCAGCGCGGCCGGCTGGCGGCGGGGGAGACGGTGCTGGTGCACGGCGCCGCCGGCGGGATCGGGACGTCCACCGTCCGGTTGGCTCCCGCCCTGGGAGCGGGCCGGGTGATCGCGGTGGTCGGTTCCGAGGATAAGGCGCAGGTGGCCCGGGCGGCCGGGGCGGACGATGTCGTCCCCGCCGACGGGTTCAAGGATGCGGTGGCCGAACTCACCGGCGGCGCCGGGGTGGACATCGTGATGGATCCGGTCGGCGGGGACCGGTTCACCGACTCACTGCGCTCGCTGGCCCCGGCCGGGCGGTTGCTGGTGGTCGGTTTCACCGGCGGAGAGATCCCGACGGTGAAGGTCAACCGGCTGCTGCTGAACAATATCGACGTGGTGGGCGTCGGCTGGGGCGCCTGGGTGCTGACCCATCCGACCGCGCTCGGCGACCAGTGGCGAGGCCTGGCCGCGCTGCTGGAGTCCGGCCGGCTTGCCGCGCCGCGGCCGCAGGTGTACCCGCTGTCGCAGGCCGCCGAGGCGGTGGCATCGTTGGAGAACCGGACCGCACGGGGCAAGGTGGTGCTGCGGGTCCGGGATTGACGACCGGCGCCGACGGCTAGCTGAATACGGGTAGGTCAATACGGGCAGGTGAGGGCAGGTGGACGGAACGCAGGTCGAGCCCAACCTGGCGGGCCGGACGGTGGAGCACCCCGCCGCGGAGGATTTCGGCCACGCCCGCAGCCTGCCGGCGGACCGCACCTGGTTCAAGCGGGCGGTGTTCTATGAGGTGCTGGTCCGGGCGTTCTACGACTCCGACGCCGACGGGATCGGGGACCTGCGCGGGCTGATCGACCGGCTGGACTATCTGCAGTGGCTCGGGGTGGACTGCCTGTGGCTGCCGCCGTTCTACGATTCCCCGCTGCGTGACGGCGGCTACGACATTCGCGATTTCTACAAGGTGCTGCCCGAGTTCGGCACCGTCGACGACTTTGTCGCCCTGCTCGACGCCGCGCACCGCCGCGGAATCCGGATCATCACCGACTTGGTGATGAACCACACCTCCGACACCCACGAATGGTTCCAGGCGTCCCGCAACGATCCGGACGGCCCGTACGGCGACTTCTACGTCTGGAGCGACACCAGCGACAGATATCCTGACGCCCGGGTGATCTTCGTGGACACCGAGGAGTCGAACTGGACCTTCGACCCGGTCCGACGCCAGTTCTACTGGCACCGGTTCTTCTCCCATCAACCGGACCTGAACTACGACAACCCCCAGGTGCAGCAGGCCATGATCGACGCCCTGCGGTTCTGGCTGGATCTCGGCATCGACGGGTTCCGGCTCGACGCGGTGCCGTACCTGTTCGAGAGAGACGGCACCAACTGCGAGAACCTGCCCGAGACGCATGCGTTCCTGAAGAGGTGCCGCGCGGTGATCGATGCGGAGTACCCGGGCCGAGTGCTGCTGGCCGAGGCCAACCAGTGGCCCGCCGATGTCGTGGAGTATTTCGGCGACCCGGCCACCGGCGGCGACGAGTGCCATATGGCTTTCCACTTTCCTTTGATGCCAAGGATTTTCATGGCGGTGCGCCGGGAGTCGCGGTTCCCGATCTCGGAGATCATGGGCAATACCCCCGAGATCCCGGAGATCGCGCAATGGGGGATTTTCCTGCGCAATCACGATGAGCTGACCCTGGAGATGGTCACCGACGACGAGCGTGACTATATGTACGCCGAGTACGCCAAGGATCCCCGGATGAAGGCCAATGTCGGGATCCGCCGCCGCCTGGCGCCGCTGCTGGAGAACGACCGCAATCAGATAGAACTGTTCACCGCACTGCTGCTATCACTACCCGGCTCACCGGTGATCTACTACGGTGACGAGATCGGCATGGGGGACATCATCTGGCTGGGCGACCGTGACGGGGTTCGCACGCCGATGCAGTGGACACCGGACCGCAATGCCGGGTTCTCCACCGCCAACCCGGGCCGGATGTACCTGCCGCCGAATCAGGACCCGGTGTACGGCTACCCGGCGGTGAATGTCGAAGCGCAGCGAGATAGTTCGGCATCATTGCTGAATTGGACGCGCATTATGCTTGCGGTCCGCCGGCGTCATGAAGCCTTTGCCATCGGGGCCTTCCGCGAGCTCGGTGGGTCCAACCCCTCGGTGCTGGCCTATGTGCGGGAGACCGCCGAGGAGGTGGTGCTCTGCGTCAACAACCTGTCCCGCTTCCCGCAGCCCATCGAATTGAATCTGCAACTGTGGAGCAGCGCCACCCCGGTGGAGCTCACCGGACATGTCCCGTTTCCGCCGATCGGTCAACTTCCTTATCTTCTTACCCTGCCGGGACACGGATTCTATTGGTTCACACTGCAATTCGAGGAGAACCTATGAGTGCCGACGTGAGAGATCTGCCCTGGGCGGAATGGCTGCCACGCCAGCGGTGGTATGCCGGACGCGACCGGACCCGAATGTCGGTGCGGGTGCACACGGTGGTGACATTGCGGGAGGGGCTGGACTTGACGCTTCTCGATGTGGAATACAGCGACGGTTCCGGTGACAGGTATCAGGTTGTGGTGCAGTGGGATACCGAATTGCCGCCCGAATACGGCGCGATCGCGACCATCGGCAGTGTCGGGGGCCATACCGGCCATGACGCCCTCTACGATCCCGACTCCGCCCGGTTCCTCTTGGAGCTGGTCGATTCCGGTGCGGTGATCGGTGAGGTCCGGTTCGCCCGGGAGTCCGGCGCGACGCTGCCCGTCGGAACGGCGGCGCGGGTGACGGAGGTGGAGCAGAGCAACACCAGCGTGGTGTTCGGGGAGTCGGCGATCCTGAAGTTGTTCCGCCGGGTGGCTCACGGAATCAACCCGGATATCGAACTCAACCGGGTGCTGGCCCGGGCGGACAACCCGCATGTGGCCCGGTTGCTCGGGTCTCTCGAGATCAATGACACCGGTCAGCCCTGCCCGCTGGGGATGGTCGCCGCGTATGCTGCGAACTCGGCTGACGGCTGGGATATGGCCACGGCGAGTACCCGTGATCTTTACGCCGAGGGCGACCTGTACGCCTACGAGGTGGGTGGGGACTTCGCCGGAGAGTCCTACCGTCTCGGCGAGGCAGTAGCGTCAGTGCATGTGGATCTAGCTCGGGCCCTTGGTGTTTCGACTGCGCCACTGCCCGTCGACACGATGCGGCAGCGATTGGCGGCGGCCGCCGTCACCGTTGCCGAACTCGGTCAGTACGTACCCGCGATCGAGGAGCGTTACGCCGCGCTGCTCGGTAAGCAGATCACCGTCCAGCGAGTGCACGGTGACCTCCACCTCGGACAGGTGTTACGCATCCCGGAGAACTGGCTGCTGATCGACTTCGAGGGCGAGCCGGGTAAACCGCTGGCCACCCGGCGGCAGCCGGACTCGCCACTGCGCGACGTCGCCGGTATGTTGCGGTCCTTCGCCTACGCGGCGTACCGACCGCTGGACGTCGCGCACGACGCCCTGTCCGATCGCCAGTTGGAGGCGCGGGCCCGGGAGTGGGTGGTCCGGAACGGGAAGGCATTCCGGGACGGGTATGCCGCCGGATCGGGACTGGACCCCGCGGCACATGAGCAGGTGCTGGCGGTTTACGAACTGGACAAGGCGGTCTACGAGGCAGGCTATGAGGCCCGGCACCGCCCGGGCTGGTTGCACATCCCGTTGCGGTCGATTGCGCGACTGGTGGAGTAGGCGCCCGGGTCTTCCGGGGGAGTTTGGGGAATAGTGCTCTTGCCCACCTTCGAGCGACAGCGTGTGCCCGATCTGACGGGCTCCGGTGTTTTCACGTTAGTTTTCGCCGTGTTGTCGCTCGAAGGTGGGCAAAATGCCAGTACGCCACCACCCTTGACGGGAGTGGTCGGAATGGCGGGAGTGGTGAAAGTGACGGGCGGGAGCCGGGTCAGGTGAGCTCGGTGCGGATGTCCACTTCGGAGTGCAACGTGCGGTGCACCGGGCATCTGTCGGCGATCTGCAACATCCGGGTGCGCTGGGCCTCGTCGAGATCGCCTTCAAGGGCGATCACCCGGTCGATCAGGTCGACCCGGCCCTCGGCGGTCTCGCAGGATTGACAGTCTGAGGCGTGGATCTTGCTGTGCCGCAATCGCACCGACACTCCGGTCAGGTCCAGCCCTTTGCGGTGGGCGTAGAGCCGAAGCGTCATCGCCGTACACGTTCCGAGCGAGGCCAGCAGCAGATCATAGGGTGACGGGCCGGTGTCGAGGCCACCGGCGTCGACGGGTTCGTCGGCCAGCAGGCGGTGCGGCCCCGCCGTCACCTCCTGCTGGAAGGTACCCAGTCCGGTCTCGGTGACGACGACGCTGCGGGGTTCGCTGTCGGGCACCGGTGCCGGATCCGGTGGCGCGGTGGCGGTATCGATATAGCGCTGCGCCCACGCCGCGATCACGTCGGCGGCGTAGCGGGCATCGCGGCTGCGGGACAGCAGGTGATCCGCGTCGTCGAGTGAGACGAAACTCTTGGGATGGCGCGCGGCCAGGAATATCCGGCTCGCGCTGTCGACCGACACCACCTGATCTGCGGGAGCATGCATGATCAGCAGTGCCTTGCGAAGGCCGGCGACATCGGCCAGCAGGTTTTGCTCGGCGATGTCGTCGAGGAACTCACGGCGAATGCAGAACTGCCGCCCGGCGAGCACAACCTCGCCGTATCCCTCCTCCCGGATCCGGGCCAGACCCGGACCCAGGAGCTCGGCGACGTGGCCCGGATCGGACGGGGCGGCGATGGTCGCGACCGCGTCGGCCTCGGGTATCCGGCCGGCTGCCGCCAGCACCGCCGCTCCGCCGAGGCTGTGGCCGATCAGCAGCGATGGCGCTCTTCGGACCCGGCGCAGATGATCAGCCGCGGCCACCAGATCGTCGATATTGGAGGAGAAGTCGGTGTTGGCGAACTCGCCCTCGCTGGACCCCAGCCCGGTGAAGTCGAATCGCAGCACTGCGATTCCCTGGGCGGCCAGCGCCTCGGCGATGCGTTTTGCCGCACGGCTGTCCTTGCTGCAAGTGAAACAGTGGGCGAAGAGCGCGTAGGCGGACGGCTCGCTCACCCGGGCCTCCAGCAGCCCCGTGAGTTGATGGCCCCGTTCGTTGGGGAAGTCGAATCGCTCGGCCCGCATCGGCGCCTCCCGGGTGGTCAGGGCGAAAGTGTATCGGCCCGAATCCGTCGGTGGGGCGGTCTACGGTGGTCGCGATGGCCCTGCACATACACCGCGCGGAACGCACCGACATCCTCGCGGACGGGTTGGGGACGCTGCTGGCCACGCCGTTGTCCACGCAACTGTCCGACCCGTTCGCCGAGGAACTCGTCGTCGTGCCTGCCCGGGGGGTGGAGCGGTGGCTGTCCCAGCGGCTCTCCCACGTTCTGGGCCGCGGAGCGGGCACCGACGGGGTGTGCGCCGGGGTGTCCTTCCGCTCGCCGGTTTCGCTGATCGCCGAGATCGCCGGCACCCGCGACGAGGATCCCTGGTCGGCGGAGGCGATGACCTGGCCGCTGCTGGAGGTCATCGACACACACCTGGACCAGCCGTGGTGTCGCCCGCTGGCAGCCCATCTCGGCCACTTCGCCGACGGTGAGGAGAGGGAATTACGCCAGGGCCGCCGTTACGCGGTGGCCCGCAGGCTGGCCGGGCTGTTCGCCTCCTATGCCCGCCAGCGCCCGCAACTGCTGGTGGACTGGCTGGCCGACGACACCGAAGGCCTGGCGGGCGACCTTCGCTGGCAGCCAGCGTTGTGGCGGCACCTGGTGGACCTGATGGCCCTTGACCCGCCGCATATCCGGCACGCAAAAACCATTGCTCGCCTGCGGGAGTCGGGTTCAGAACAGCTACCGGAGCGGATGTCGCTGTTCGGCCACACTCGCCTGGCGGTGACCGATATCGAACTGCTCGACGCTTTGGCCGAGCATCATGAACTGCACCTGTGGCTCCCACATCCCAGCACCCATCTGTGGACCACCCTCGCCGGCCTGCGCGGACCCGTGCCGCGCTGTACGGACACCAGCCACCGGCGGGTCGGGCATCCGTTGCTGGCAACCCTCGGTCGTGATCTGCGGGAGCTGCAGCGCGGTCTGCCCGAGACGGCCGCCACCGACGAGTTCCTGCCCGGTACCGGGTATCCCGACACCCTGCTGGGCTGGTTGCAGTCCGATATCGCCGCCAATACCGTTCGGCCCGATGGGCGTTCACTGCGCGAGGCCGATCGGTCGGTGCAGATCCACAGCTGTCACGGACCGGCCCGGCAGGTCGACGTTCTGCGCGAGGTGCTGCTGGCCCTGCTGGCCGACGACGAGACGCTGGAACCACGCGACATCCTGGTCATGTGCCCGGACATCGACACCTACGCACCGCTGATCGTCGCCGACTTCGGCCTCGGCGAGGTGGTCCACGACGGGCACCCGGCGCACCAGTTGCGGGTCAAGTTGGCCGACCGTTCGCTGGTCCAGACCAACCCACTGCTCGCCGTGGCTGCCCAGTTACTGCAGCTGACCGGAAGCCGGGTCACCGCCACCGAGGTCCTTGACCTGGCCAATACCGCCCCGGTGCGGGCCCGCTTCGGATTCACCGACGACGACCTGGCCGATATCACCGGATGGGTGCGCGAAGCCAACATCCGGTGGGGTTTCGATTCCCGAGACCGTCATCGGTACGGGGTCGACTTCGTCCACAACACCTGGCGCTTCGGCCTGGACCGAATCCTGACCGGGGTGGCGCTGTCGGATGACTCGGAGGCCTGGATCAAGACCACGCTGCCACTCGATGACGTGGGCAGCAACCGGGTCGAACTGGCCGGGCGGCTCGCGGAGTTCTGCGGCCGGCTGCAGACGGTCGTGGACTCGCTCAGCGGTACCCGCCCGCTGCACGAGTGGCTCACCTCGCTGGCCGACGGCATCCGGCTGATCACCCGCCTCGACGATGCCGACACCTGGCAGATGAGTCAGTTGGAGCGCGAGTTCAACGATGTAGTGGCCCGGGCCGGTTCGCGGGACCGGACACCGTTGCGGCTGCCCGACGTGTCGCAGTTGTTGCATCGGCATCTCGCCGGCCGTCCCACCCGGGCCAACTTCCGCACCGGCACACTGACGGTGTGCACCATGGTGCCGATGCGTTCGGTGCCACACCGGGTGGTCTGCCTGGTCGGCCTGGATGACACCGTCTTCCCCCGTACCGGTGCGGCCGACGGCGATGACGTGCTGGCGCGCCAGCCGATGACCGGGGAGCGTGATATCCGCTCCGAGGACCGGCAGCTGCTGCTGGATGCCGTCTGCGCGGCCACCGAGACACTGGTGATCACCTACACCGGAGCCAATGAGTATTCCGGCCAGCAGCGCCCGCCGGCGGTTCCGTTGGCCGAACTGCTAGACGCTCTCGACACCACCGCAGCTGACACCACCGATAGCACGTCCGGCACCGTGCGCGATCGGATCACCACGCACCACCCGCTGCAACCCTTCGACGCCCGCAACGTCCAACCGGGGGCACTGATCCCGGCGCTGCCCGATACCGCCTTCAGCTTCGACCCCACCGTGCAACGGGCGGCGAGCGCCGCGGCCGGCCATCGCGACGACCAACCCCGCTTTGCCGGCCGGCTACTACCGCCCCCTGCCGCCGACGACGTGTCGCTGGCCGAGCTGACGGGCTTCTTCAAGGATCCGGTGAAGGGCTTCTTCCGCGCCCTGGACTACACGCTGCCCACCGACGTGGACGGGATCGACGACGCGATCGCGGTCGAGGTCAACGCGCTGCAGGAGTGGACCGTCGGCAATCGGATGCTCACCGATCTGCTGGGCGGCGTCAGCCCGGAACGTGCGCTGGAGGCCGAATGGTGCCGCGGCACCCTGCCGCCCGGTCAACTGGGTTGGCGTAAGGCCAGGACGATCCGCGATCAGGCGGTGGTGCTGGCAGCCGAGGCGATGGCTTTGCGGTCGGAGCAGGCACGCGCGATCGATATCGATATCGAACTCGACATCGACATCGAACTTGGCGGCGGCCGCCGGCTGGCCGGCACCGTCTCACCGGTGTACGGCGCGCGGATGGTGTCGGCCACCTATTCGAAGCTGGACGGCAAACACCTCCTCGCGGCGTGGATTCCGTTGCTGGCGTTGGCCGCTCAGCTGCCGGCGACCGATTGGTCAGCGGCATGTATCGGGCGCGGCAGCGGCAGGAACAGCGGCCGTCCCCGGCTGGTGAACCTCGCCGGGCCGGATGTGCCCGCCGTCGAGGTGCTGCGGGACCTGGTGGCCATCTACGACGCCGGGCGCCGCGAACCGCTGCCGTTACCGCTGAAGACCTCCTTTGCCTGGGCCGAGGCCCGCGACGGGGGCCGCGACCCGTCGGACGCGGCGGGATATCGCTGGCGCTCAGGGCGCTTTCCCGGCGAGGACGACCAGCCCGCTCACGTGCGGGTGTGGGGCCGCCACGCTCCGCTGACCGACCTGATGCAGCCGCTGCGACCCGGCGAGGAATGCCCCGGCGAGGACACCCGGCTCGGGGCATACGCCGCCCGGCTGTGGCTGCCATTGCTGCGTGCCCGGCAGGGGGCCGGCCGATGAATCCGGGATTGGATCCGGCAACCGACCCGCCCGCCTTCGATCTGCTCGGTGAGTTGCCGAAGCCGAATTCGACCACCGTGCTGGAGGCCAGCGCCGGCACCGGAAAAACCTTCGCGTTGGCGGCGCTGGTCACCCGCTATATCGCCGAGGGGGTGGCGACGCTGGATCAGATGCTGCTGATCACCTTCGGCCGGTCGGCCACCCAGGAGTTGCGGGACCGGGTGCGCCGGCAGATCGCCGAGGCCGCGGCGGCATTCGGCGATCCGGCTCTGGCCGGTGACAACCAGGTGGTGAAGCGGCTGCTGCAGGGCACCCCGGCGGAGCGTGAGCAGCGTCGCACCAATCTGCTGGACGCCCTGGCCGGTTTCGACGCGGCCACCATCGCCACCGTTCACCAGTTCTGCAGTCTGGTGCTGACCTCGCTGGGGGTGGCCGGTGACACCGACACCGGGGTGCAGCTCGTGGAGAACCTCGATGAGCTGGTGACCGAGGTCGTCGACGACCTCTACCTGGCCAGGTTCGGCCGCGACCGTGAGGACCCGCCGATCAGCTACGGGGACGCCCTCGGCCTGGCCCGCGTGGTGGCGGCCAACCCGTCGACCGAACTGCGGCCCCGCGACCCCGAACCGGGTAGCGCCGCGGCGGCACGGGTCGACTTCGCCGAGGCGGTCCTGGCTGAACTCGACATCCGCAAGCGCCGCCGCGGAATCCTGGGCTTCGACGACCTGTTGACCCGGCTGGCTGATGCGCTGGCCGGAGAGGACTCCGCCGCCCGGCAGCGGATGAGCCAACGCTGGCCGATCGTCATGGTCGATGAGTTCCAGGACACCGATCCGGTCCAGTGGACCGTCATCGAACGGGCCTTCAACGGATCCTCGACGGTGGTGCTGATCGGCGACCCGAAGCAGGCGATCTACGCCTTCCGCGGCGGCGATATCGTCACCTATCTACGGGCGGCGGATACCGCCGGCGACAAACAAACCCTCGCCAGGAACTGGCGCAGCGATGCGGCCCTGGTCGACCGACTGCACGCGGTGCTCGGCGGGGCCGAACTGGGCGACCGGCGGATCGTGGTGCGCAAAGTCGAAGCCCATCATCGGGGCAACCGGCTGGCGGGGGCTCCGCGGAACGACCCGCTGCGGCTGCGCGTGGTGACCCGGGAGAAGTTCGGCCGTCGCGGCAGCAGGATCATCCCGATCGCTGATCTGCGCGAGTTCATCCCCCGCGATCTGGCGGCGGATATCGGCGCGTTACTGGCCAGTGCGGCCACCTTCCACGGCCGGAAGGTCCAGGCCCACGATATCGCGGTGATCGTCGAAACACATCGGGACGCCCGGGCCTGTTCCGCCGCCCTGGCCGACGCCGGTATCCCGGCGGTCTACACCGGCGACTCCGATATCTTCGCCGCCGAGGCCAGCGATGACTGGCTGGCCCTGCTGGAGGCTTTCGACCAGCCGCACCGCTCCGGCCTGGTCCGTGCCGTGGCGACGACGATGTTCTTCGGTAAGACCGCCGCGGACCTGGCCGGCCAGGGTGATTCGCTCACCGACGCCGTGGCGGAAACACTGCGGCAGTGGGCCGACCACGCTCGTGAGGTCGGGGTGGCCGCGGTGTTCGAGGCGGCGCAATTGAACGGGATGGCCGAGCGTGCGCTGCGCTGGCACGGCGGCGAGCGCTATATGACCGATATGGCGCATCTGACCCAGCTGCTTCAGGAGGTCGCTCACCGCGAGCATCTGACGCTGCCGGCGCTGCGGGACTGGCTGCGCAGCCGGCGGCAGGAGCGCGGCGGCGCGGCGGAGCGCTACCGCCGCCTGGACAGTGACGCGGCCGCCGTCCAGATCATGACGGTGTGGGCCAGCAAAGGCCTGCAGTTCCCGATCGTCTACCTGCCGTTCGCCTTCAACCGGAATGTGCAGGAACGCGATCTGATCCTGTTCCACGACAACGATATTCGCTGCCTCCATGTCGGCGGACCGGACACTCCCGACTATCGGGAGGTGGCAACGCTGGGCCGGGCGGAAAGCGCCGGCGACGACAGCCGGCTGATGTACGTCGCCATGACCCGGGCGCAGTCACAGGTGGTCTGCTGGTGGGCGCCGGCGCGGGACGAACCCAACGGCGGATTGTCCCGGCTACTGCGCGACCGCAAGCCGGGCCAGTCGAGTATTCGGGACCGCGCCGAACCGCAGACGGTCACCGACGCCGCGGCACTCGAGTGGTTCCGGGACTGGGAGAAGGCCGGCGGACCGGTGGTCGAGGAGGCGACATTCGCCGAAATCACAGCGACGACCGCCGTGGAAACACCGAAGGATCTGCACGCCAGGCACTTCCACCGGACCATCGACACCGTGTGGCGGCGCACCTCCTACTCGGGTCTGGTGCGGGCGGCGCAGGACGCCCTCGGAGTCAGCAGTGAGCCCGAGGTGATCGAATTGGATGACGAGGTGGCCGATATCCCGTTGACGGCGACACCGGCCGGACACGAGATGGCCTCGCCGATGGCGGATCTGCCCCGGGGCGCGAAGTTCGGAACCCTGGTCCACGCGGTGCTGGAGACCGCCGACCCGCAGGCCCCGGACCTTCGGAACGAACTTCAGGCCCAGATCGAGAAACACTCGGTGTGGTGGCCGGTGGACGTCCAGGCCGCGGAACTGGCGGCAGCCCTGGAACCGCTGCATGACACGGCGCTGGGGGAGCTGGCCGATAACCTGACGTTGCGGCAGATATCGATGTCAGATCGGTTGTGCGAGTTGGACTTCGAGTTCCCACTTGCCGGTGGGGATCGTCGGGACCGGGCGCCACAGATCCGGCTGGCCGACGTCGGAGCCCTGCTGGACCGCCACGTCACCGGCGATGACCCGCTGGCCCCCTACGTGGACCGGTTGACCGACGCGACACTGGGCCGGCAGCCGCTGCGCGGGTATCTCAGTGGATCACTCGATGTGGTGCTGCGGGTGCCTGCCGGGAAGGGCCACCGCTACCTCGTCGCTGACTATAAGACCAACTGGCTCGGTGAACAGGACCGGCCGCTGACCGCCGGGGACTACACCACCGGGAGGATGGCCGAGGCGATGCTGCACTCGGACTACCCGCTGCAGGCGTTGCTGTACAGCGTTGTGCTGCACCGGTTCCTGCGCTGGCGTCAGCCCGGCTACCAGCCCGAGCAGCATCTCGGCGGCGTTCTGTATCTGTTCATCCGCGGGATGTGCGGGCCGGACACCCCGGTCACCGACGGCCAGCGGGCCGGGGTGTTCGGCTGGCATCCGCCGGCCGCCCTGGTGGCCGCGCTGTCGGATCTGCTCGACGGCCGTGAGGCCGGACGATGACGGCGCCGACGCCGGTACCGGATTCCGCCGACTGGCGGCGCAGTATCGCGGCCACCGGTCTGCTGCGCACCTTCAACGAGGCAGGTGTGCTGGAGGCAGCCGACGTTCTGGTGGCCCAGCGGTTGACCGCGCTCGCCGGTGAGGCCGATGACCGGGTGGCACTCGCGGTGGCCCTGGTGGTGCGGGCGGTGCGGGCCGGATCGGTGTGTATCGAACTGTCCGGTATCGGGGCTCAGGTGGGCAATCCCGAGTTGCCGTGGCCGGCGCCGGCGGACTGGGTGCGGGCGGTGTCGGACAGCCCGCTGGTCACCGAACAGCCGGTACTGCATCTGGACGCCGGGTTGCTGTATCTGGACCGGTACTGGATCGAGGAGCGCCGGGTGGCCGAGGATGTGCTGGCCCTGGCCGCCGCCCGCCGGGAGAGTACGCCGGTGGAGCTGGGCCGGCTGTTCCCGGACAGCTATGCCGAGCAGCGCGGGGCCGCGACGGTGGCGGTGTCACGGGCGTTGACGGTGCTGACCGGTGGACCCGGCACCGGCAAGACCACCACCGTCGCGCGGCTGCTGGCCCTGCTGGCTGAGCAGGCGCAGCGGGACGGCAGACCGCGGCTGCGGATCGCGCTTGCCGCCCCCACCGGCAAGGCGGCGGCCCGACTGCTCGAAGCCGTCCGCAACGAGGTCGACGCGCTGGACCCCGCCGACCGCGGCCGGTTACCGGAATTGTCGGCGACCACCTTGCACCGGTTGCTGGGCAGCCGGCCCGACACCTCGTCCCGGTTCCGGCACAACCGGCAGAACCGGCTGGCCTACGACGTGATCGTCGTCGACGAGACGTCGATGGTGTCGCTGACCATGATGGCCAGGTTGCTGGAAGCGGTCCGGCCGGATTCCCGGCTGGTCCTGGTGGGCGATCCCGATCAGCTCGCCTCGGTGGAGGCCGGGGCGGTGCTCGCCGACCTGGTCGACGGCCTCGACTCCGTGTCGGACTCCCCGGTGGCCCGGCTGGTCACCTCGCACCGGTTCGGGGAATCCATCGGCACGCTGGCGCAGGCGATCCGCGACGGTGACGATGACAGCGCCATCGCGGTGCTGGCGGCCGGCGGGGCCAATATCGACTGGGTGGACAGCGGTGAGGCGGCCGGGGTGCTGCGCAAAGTCGTTGTGCCCCATGCGCTGAAGCTGCGCGAGGCGGCCGTGCTCGGCGCCGTCGACCAGGCGCTGGCCACCCTGGAGGAACACCGGATGCTGTGCGCGCACCGCCGCGGCCCCTACGGCGTGACGCACTGGAACCGGCAGATCGAACGCTGGCTGGCCGAACACACCGAGATGCCGCAGTGGGCGCCGTGGTATCCGGGGCGGCCGGTGCTGGTCACGGCCAATGACTACGGGCTCGGGCTGTACAACGGCGATACCGGGGTGGCGGTGCAGCGCGACGGCACCCTGCGGGCGGTGATGGCCGGTGCGGCCGGCCCGATGGAGCTGGCCACCGGCCGGCTGGCCGATATCGAAACCATGCACGCGATGACCATCCACAAAAGCCAGGGCAGCCAGGCCGCCGAGGTCACCGTGCTGCTGCCACCGGAGGACTCCCGGCTGTTGACCCGCGAGTTGTTCTATACCGCCGTCACCCGCGCGCGAACCAAGGTCCGGGTGATCGGGACGGACGCCCAGGTCCGGGCGGCGGTGGCCCGCCGGGCGGCCCGGGCCAGCGGGCTCGGCGGCCGGTTGCGGGCGGCCGGCGGCTGAGCCGGAATACGGACGGGCATACATTCGGGTGGAATCGGGTATCTGGTTCCGGGGCGGGGAGAGCAGGTATGGCTATGCGTAACGCCGTGACGAAGCGGAATGCCGGCAGTGCCGGCCCCGGTGGGCAGCTGGCCGCACCCTCGGTACGGAGTTGGTTGCTGGCCGGTGCCGCCACCGCCGGGCTGGGCGCGGTGTTGCTCGCCGCTCCGTCACCCGCGGCGGCCGACACCGGGTCCGGCCGGGCCGGCGCCGATTCGGTGGGTGCTTCCTCGTCGACTGAGCGCGCCGCCGGGCCCCGCGCGCGTACGGCCGCGATGCGGACGGCGCCGGCGCAGAACCGCCGGGCGGGGGTGTCGGCCTCGGCTGCCGTTCCCCGGTCCGCGGTCCCGGCGCGACCACGGCCCGCCGCGGCGCCACTGCCGGCTGTCCCGGTGGCTGCGGTGGCTCCGGTAGTTGCGGCGCCCGCCCCGATCTCGGCCCCGCCGGTTGTCACCCCGGTAGCACCAGTGGCAGCCGCCCCGGTTGCCCCGGTTGTCCTGGTGGGTGCGGGGCCGCCGTCGATCACCGTGCACAACGATTCCGCGACGACCATCCGGGTGTACAACCTCCCGAACTCCGGGGACTACAGCATCCCCGCGGACTTCCAGCCGATGACGATCGCCGCCGGGGACTCCGCGCCGGTGACCCTGGCCCTGGGCACCGGCGCGCCGGGCACCCCGGAGAACCGGATCTACTTCGTCGAGGGCGATCAGGGATTCGATCTGCCGGTGGCGTCGCCCGGAGGTGTCGACGCGTTCGATCCGACGGCGGTGACGGCGGGGAACTCCTTCCTGAACTACAGCTTCGTCGAGTACTTCTACTACCCGGCGGCCACCGGCGAGCAGTACACGATCGACGTCTCCTATATCGACGAGTGGTCACTGCCGGTGCAGTTCGAGTTCGACGTCAACGGTGCGGCCTGGACCGGTGCGGTGAGCGGGCGGACCTACGGTTTCAAGGATTACGACACGGTGGCCAGCCAGCTCAACGCCGCCGGCGGTCCCTACGGCGATCTGATCTGGAGCGGTGCCACCCCCTGGGGGCCGCAGCCGCCGGCGAGCGTGAGCCGGATCATCGGACCTGACAAGGTGTGGGCCCAGCAGTTCAGCGAACCCGCCGGGAACGTCAACATGAACAACACCGGCTGGGTGCCGGCGTCCTATCAGGACTTCGTCCAGTACGACGGCGGACCGCAGTCCTACCCGTACGCCCAGGACGGCACCCAGTACTCCCCGGCGGGCAACTTCACGTTCTGGAAGAACGAAGTCACCGCTCCCGGTGCGACGCCCTACCCGGTCGCCCTGCGCACCTCCGCGATTCTGGACGGCTTCCCGGCCGACGCCAACGGGGTGTACGGGTTCTTCACCTACCCCAACGACGAGACGGCCGGCCAGTTCACCAACATCCCCACCGCCGTCTCGCTGGACATCCGCGTGCACGGGTCCTCCGACCGGAGCACCGACAGCGTGATCGAGGGCGGCCAGTGGCTGTACTCCGGCCCCCTGGTCACGCCCGGCACGCCCTGGCGGATCCTGCGAAAGCAGCGGCCGGTCCTCGCCGGGACCGCGGCGACCGACACCTTCATTATGGATCGGGTCTTCTCTACTCCGCGGACAGCGCCGCAGTTGATGGTCGGTCCGGCCGAACTGGACATCGTGGTGATCCAGCCGATCGTGATCCCCGGCGCGACCAGTACCGAGGTGCAGGTGGTGGATCGAGCCCGGTTCGGCGGCGGCGCCGGTCAGGACAGCCAATTCGTCTACGAACGCTCCACCGGGTTGCTGTACTACGACCGCGATCCGGCCACCCGGGGCTACACCGGCATCCTGGCCAACCTGTCGCAAAGCTCGGTCGACCCGGCCGAGCGCATCTTCGTCCTCTGACGGGCCTACCCTGGGAGCAGGACCGAAATCAGGGGACGCGATGGCGCGCAACGATAACGATGTCGAGAAGCGGTGGCACGATCCGGCGATGTTCCGGGCGGCGGTGACCTATGTCGCCGTCGTGATCGCCTTGGCCGGTGTGGCGCTGGCCGCCACGGCGGTGTGGCGGACCCTGCTGCCGGCGATCATGGTCCCCGGCACCCTCTTCCTCGGCGGCATCGGGGCGTTCATCCGCACCTACCGGGTGTGGCGGGTCGAGGGGGCCTGGCCGATCTGGCAGGCCGCGGGCTGGTTCCTGCTGCTGCTGTTCCTGTTCGTGCTGGGTGTGCCGTTCGCCGTCGGGCAGTGACCGCCATACTCGACCGGTGAGCGCTGAAACGGTGGGCACCGCCGCCGACCGCCCGCTGTCCGGCGTCCGGATCGTGGAGATCTCCAGCTTCGTCGCCGTCCCGCTGGCGGGGATGACCCTGGCCCAACTCGGCGCCGAGGTCGTTCGTATCGACCACATCGGTGGCGCCGCGGATTACCGCCGATGGCCGCTGACCGACGACGGCGACAGTATCTACTGGGCCGGGCTGAACAAGGGCAAGCGATCCATGGCCGTGGATCTGCGCTCGGCACCCGGCCAAAACCTGGTCCAACGTCTGGTGACCGAAGCGGGGGTGCTCATCACCAATGCCGCCGGGCGGCAATGGCATTCACACCGCACCCTGAGTGAGCGGCGCCCCGACCTCATCCACCTCGAGGTGGTCGGTCGCGGCGACGGATCCACCGCAGTGGACTACACCGTCAACGCCGCCACCGGGTTCCCGTTGGTCACCGGACCCGCCGACACCCGCGGCCCGGTCAACCACGTGATGCCGGCCTGGGATGTCAGCTGCGGTCTGTATGCGGCGCTGTCGGTGCTGACCGCACTGCGCCACCGCGACACTACCGGCCGCGGCAGCGCCATCCGGCTGCCGCTTGATGATGTCGCACTGGCCACCGCGGCGAACCTGGGCTTCCTCACCGAGCCGATGGTCACCGGTGCGAAGCGGCCACGGCTGGGCAACGCCGTCTTCGGCCAGTTCGGCCGGGACTTCACCAGCAGCGACGGTGCGAGCTTCATGGTGGTAGCGCTGACCACCCGGCACTTCCGTGACCTCGCGGAGCTGACCGGGACGGCGAAAGCCGTTGCCGCCCTTGAGGAAGCACTGAACGCCGACTTCGATGAGGAGGGTCAGCGCTATGCGCACCGCGAGGTGCTGACCGGGCTGTTCGCGACGTGGTTCCGGGCACACACCGCCGAGGACGTCACTGCGGCACTGGCATCCAGTTCGGTTCTTTGGGAACGCTATCGGAGCTTCGCCGAGGTGGCCGACAGCCCCCGAGTGCGCGCCAACCCGCTCTTCGCCACACTGGATCAGCCCCGGATCGGCAGCCACCCGGCACCCGGCCTGCCGATGTCGGTCGATGGCAAGCACAGCGCCCCCGCCCCGGCACCGGCCCTCGGCGAAGACACCGGCGCGGTGCTGGACGGCTGGCTCGGGATGGACCCGGCGCAGATCGCCGAACTGGTCGAATCCGGCACGGTGACAACGTGACCGGTGTTCTACGGCGACTGCTGCGGGTGACGCCGGACGGCCCGGACTGCTTCGTCGGTGCCGGCAACGGACCGGCCGGGAAGCGGGCCTACGGAGGCCACCTGGCGGCCCAGGCGCTGGCGGCGGCGTCCGGCACCGTCGCACCGGACCGGATGGTCAGCAGCCTGCATGTGCAGTTCCTGCGCGGCGGTGACGCCGATGAAACGGTGCGCTACCAGGTGGAACGGCTGCATGACGGCCGCGGCGCCTCATCACGACGGGTGCTGGGCTGTCAGGGGCAGCGCACCCTGATCAGCGCGACGGCACTGTTCGCGGTGCCGGCCGAGGGTCCGCAACACTCCGATCACCCGACGGCCTGCCCGCGGGGGGCCGAGGATCCCGAGTCGCTGCCCCGCACCGGCCCGATCGGCCCCGCGCCCGCGCTGCCACTGGACGAGATCGACATCCGCGTGCACGACGACCGCGACGGCGGCGAGTTCGTCCGGCGGCTGTGGTGGCGGGTCACCGCCGAGCTACCCGAGGATCCCGCGCTGCACGCCTGCGCGGCGGTGTACGTCACCGATATCTACGGTGTGGATCCGGTGCTGGCCGTCCATGGGCATTCGATGACCGACCGCAGCCACCATGCCGCCACCACCGACTCCTCGACCTGGTTCCATAGCGATGTGCACGCCGGCGAGTGGAACCTGCTGGAATCGCGGTCGCCGGCGGCCGGGCGGGGGCGCGGGCTGATGATCGCTGGGCTGTTCGGCACCGGCGGTCAGCGGGTGGCCACCTGCGTCCACGAGGGACAGGCCATCACCCGGCTGCCCTGAAGTTCGGCGACCTCGTGTTCGAGTAGCCCGGCCGGGCGGCTCAGGGAACCACGACCGCCCGCCCGGTCACCGATCCGTCGCGCAGATCCCGGTAGGCCGCCGCGCCGTCGTCGAGGGAGTAGACGGTGCTCTCGGTGCTCACCAGACCTTTCGCGGCCAGCGCCAGCAGTTCGATGAGTTCCCCCCGACTGCCCCAGTAGGTGGTCGCGATGCTGACCTCGTAGGGCTGGGTGAAGAACCCCAGGGGCACTTCGCCGCCGCCGATCCCGACGATGGTCACATCGGCCAGTGCGCGGGCCACGCCGCGGGCCAGGTTGAGAGTGCCTGTGGTGCCGACGAAGTCGATGACGACGTCGGCGCCGCGCCCGCCGGTGAGGTCCCGGATGGTCTCGGCGGCGTTGTCATCGGAGAGCACCGCATGGTCGGCGCCGACCTTGCGGGCCAGGTCCAGCGCCTCCGGTTTGACGTCGACGGCGATCACCTGAGCCGCGGTGGTGGCCCGAACGATCTGCACACCGACGTGGCCCAGGCCGCCCACCCCGATCAGCACGCAGGTGGCGTCAGGGGTCAGTTTCGGCCAGGAACGCCGGATCGCGTGATAGGGCGTCAGTCCGGCATCGGTCAGCGGGGCGGCGGTCACCGGGTCCAGCCCGTCGGGCAGCGCCACCAGGTGGCGCTGATGCGGGACCAGCAGGTAGTCGGCCATCCCGCCGTCGAGGCCCAGGCCGCCCCCGCCGACCAGCGAGGGCACCTCACAGTAGTTCTCCATGCCGACCGCGCAGCGGTGACACCGACCGCAGCCCCAGGCGCCGTAGACCGCCACCGGATCGCCCTCGGCCAGCCCGGTGACCCCGTCGCCCATCGCGTGCACCCGGCCCGCAGTCTCGTGGCCGAGGGTCATCGGCAGCTGCCAGATGGCGGACGCGTCGAGTTCGTAGAGCACGTGCAGGTCGGAGTGGCAGGCCCCGGCGGCGCCGACCTGCACCACCACCTCGCCGGGCCCGGGCCGGGGTTCGGGAATCTCCAGCAGCTCCGGCTCGCGCTGGAATCCAACCATCCGCAGTGCCCGCATCGCATTCTCTCCTCGTGTCGCCCCTCCCGATTAGATCGGGTCGGCACTGTCGGCGCGGGCGAATGCGGCATGCTTGCCGGCGTGCTGTTGCTCAGCCGGGTCATCGGTGCTCAGGTGGTGTCGGGCGACGGTGCGGCGGTGGGTCGGCTCACCGACCTCACCGTGCGCCTCGACGGGGACAGCGGCCCGCGACTGGTGGCGCGGCTGCTGGTGGTGCGGTCCGGCGCGCCGGCGGTTCTGCTGTCCTGGGATGCCGTACACAACGTGCACTGTGGCCGGCCGGTGCTGGTCGCCGGGGTGCTCGGGTCGCGGGGCGATCAGCTGCACGACGACGAGATTCTGCTCGGCCGGGATGTGCTCGACACCCAGGTGGTGGATGTGGCCGGCCAACGGCTGGCCCGGGTCGCCGACGTGGTGCTGGCCCGCAGGCCGGACACCCGGCTGGAAGTCGTCGGCGTCGAGGTCGGTTTCGGCGGCGTGCTCAGACGCCTCGGGCTGGGCCGGCTGGTGGGCCGCCCCACCGAGGACGTCGTCGCGTGGTCAGATCTGCACCTGACCTCCGAGCGGGGCCACGCGGTGCAGTTGAGCGCTCCGCGGGCGGCGGTGCACCGACTGGACGCCCGGGGCCTGGCCGCCCTGGTCAGCCGGGTGGACACCGAGTCGGCTACTGAGATCCTCGCGGTCGAGGAGCCGGGTCTGGCGGCGCAGGCGGTGACGTCCGCTTCGCCTGAGGTGGGGGAGCGGGTCCTGCGGGCCATGCCGGCGGCGCTGGCCGCGCGGATCGTCGCCGCGATGTCTCGCGAGCATGCCGGGCGGTGGCGGGCCCGGCTGGCCCGTCGGCCCCGGCTGTGGGGTCGGCGGTTCCTGCGGTCGCGGGTGTGGCCGCATCGACGGCACCTGTTCCGGAATCCGCGCGGGTGAGGTTGGGTCGCGGGGGAGCCCGGTGGGCGGCGCTGTTGGCGGTGCTGGGGCCGGGTCTGTTGGCGGGACTGTCGGACGACGATCCGGCCGGCATCACGACCTATTCGGTGCTGGGTGCCGATCACGGCTATCAGCTGCTGTGGGTTCTGCTGCTGTCGACGATCGCGCTGGTGGTGTTCCACGGGCTGGCCGCCCGGATGGGCGTGGTCACCGGGCAGGGGCTGATCGGGCTGGTGCGCC